>DASTWM010000024.1:0-19976 GCA_035765855.1 Roseiflexaceae bacterium | reverse complement strand
CGAAGCTCGGCGCGGCGTTCGCGTTTCACTACTCGACAGACCGCTCGTACTGGCAGCTTGTGCGCTACTTTGCGTTGGATCAGCCGCATGACATTCGCGCCGGTTTCCTCGCGCAAGCGCCGACCGGCGACGCATGCACGGCCACCTTCTCAGACGTGGCCTACACAGCGCAGGCCGTGCAGGATATTCGTTCAGGCGTGTGATTGCATGCTCGATAGTCAACAAAGCGCCCCGCCAAACAAATCGACGGAGCGCTTTCCATGATCACCGACCAGACACATTATGCGGGCAGCCCGGTGTTGATGTAGAAAAAGCCCAGCGCCACAATGACGTACACCGCCAGCAGTTGCGCGCCCTCCAGCCAGTTACTTTCGCCGTCGGTCGAAATCGCGTTGGCGATAATCACCGCCAGCGCCAGCACCGCCACCTCGAACAGGCTAAAGAACAGCGTCATCTCGCGCCCGAACAGCAGGCTGATGAACACCAGCAGCGGCGCGACAAACAGCGCGATCTGCATGCTCGACCCGAGCGAAATACCGAGCGACAAATCCATCTTATTCTTGTAGGCCACCTGCACGCCGACGATGTGCTCGGCCACGTTGCCGACCAGCGGGATGATGATAATACCCAGAAATAGCTCGCTCACGCCCAGGCTTTCGACCACCGGCTCCACCGCGCCAACCAGGAACTCGCTGAGGAACACAATGAACACGGTGCTGACCGCCAGCACGCCAACTGAGACCGGCACGCTCCACTTTGCGACATGGGTTTCTTCCTCGGCAGAATGATCATCAGTGCCGGGATGTCCGCTCACCTCATTGTCTTCCGAGCGGAACGAGTAGATCAGGCTCAGCACATATAATAAGATCAGCACCGCCGCCACGCCGATGCTCAGCCCGTTCAGCGCGGCATCATTCACCTCGGTGCGGAACACATCGACCTGCCCAAACGCAGCTTCCCGAAGCACCTCGAACAGCGTGGGAATGAGCAGCCCCACCACTGCCAGCAGCATCATGGCCGCCGAAGTGCCGACAAAGCCGCGGTCGAAGCGCTGGCGGCCATTCTTCAGCCCGCCCAGCAATATGCTAAAGCCAAGAATCAGCAGCAGATTGCCCAGAATCGAACCAGTAATCGACGCTTTGACCAGTTCATATTTGCCGCCGCTCAGCGCAACTATCGTGATAATCAGTTCCGCGGCGTTGCCGAGCGTCGCGTTGAGCAGGCCGCCGATCTTCGGCCCGGTATGAACCGACAACTCCTCGGTCGCCTCGCCCAGCAGCCCGGCGAGCGGCACCAGCGCAAGACATGAAAAGAGGAAAATAAGCAGCGAATTGTGAATAGCCGGGATAAATTCAACCGCAAACGCCAGTGGCAAAAAGATGAGCATGTAGCGCAGGTATTTCACACAAACCCCTTTCAACAAACGTATAACTCTTATTTTTATCCTAAAGCGGAAGCAGGCGTATCATACCATATCTTGTCATGCGCGCTGCGTAGCGGCTTGACAAGCTCCCATCGACGCGGCATCATAGCGGCATGATGCAAGAAGAGCAGTTCATTGCGCTGTTTGATTCGGGCCTGGGCGGGCTGTCGGTGCTGCGCGATCTGCGCCGTGTGCTGCCGCAGCACGATCTTCAATATTTCGCGGACACCGCCTTTTGCCCGTACGGCCCGCGCCCGGTTGCGTTTGTGCAGGAACGCTCGCTTCAAATTGCTCGCTGGCTGATTGAGCGCGGGGCGCGCATAATCGTCGTGGCATGCAACACAGCCTCCTCGGCGGCGCTGGAACTGCTGCGCGCCGAACTGCCCGTCCCAATCGTCGGAACTGAGCCAGGCCTGAAGCCTGCCGCGGCGGCCACGCGCAGCGGGCGCGTCGGCGTGCTGGCGACGAGCAACACCTTGAACGGCCAGCGCTTTGCCATGCTGGCGCAGCGCTTCGCCCATGGCGTCGAGATGCTGACACAGCCCTGCCCCGGCCTGGTGGATGCAGTGGAGCGCGGCGATCTTGCAAGCAATGCGACACGCGCGCTTGCAGAAAGTTATGTCGAGCCGCTACTGGCGCGCGGGGTGGACACGCTGGTACTGGGTTGCACGCACTATCCTTTTCTGCGCCCGCTGATCGCTGAGGTCGCCGGGCCAGATATGCAGATCATCGACACCGGCCCGGCGATTGCCCGGCAGACCGCGCGGGTGGCCGCCCGGCATGGCATTGCCGCAGGCGCGGGGAGCCTCCAGTGCTGGACGAGCGGCGCGCCATGCGAAGTCGCGCCAGTGCTCCACCGACTGCTGGGCGAAGAAGCGCCTGTCGCTCACGCCGAGGTATGAATGATGAGGTATGCGTTTTGCATATATCATGGCACAACTCAAAACGCATACCTCGAAACTATTAACTATCCCGCCACTCCACCAGCCGCTTGACCAGCGTGATGTCCCATGGCGCGCTCAGTCCGAGCAGAATATGCTGCGCGCCAGCCTCCACATACGCGTCAAGCTGATCTAATTCATTATCATTCACCATGACCGTGCGCTCGATGGCCTTTGGATCGCGCGCAAGCTCCTCGCACCAGTTGTTGAGCACCTCATTCTTGTGCTGGAACTTATCGGGCGGGCCGAAGCTGTTCCACATGTCGGCATACTGCGCCGTCAACTTCAGCGTCACCTTTTCGCCACCGCCGCCAATCAGAATCGGAATATCGCGGGTCGGCGGCGGGTTGAGCTTCTGCCAGCGCTCCCTGATGATCGGCAGGCTCTTGCGCAGGTCGCGCAGCCGGTCGGGCGCCGTGCCGAACTCGTAGCCGTACTCGTCGTAATCGCGCTCGAACCAGCCCGCGCCGATGCCCAGGATCAGCCGCCCGCTGCTGATATGATCGACCGTGCGCGCCATGTCGGCCAGCAAATTCGGATTGCGATAGCTGTTGCATGTCACCAGGCAGCCGATCTCGGCCCGGCTGGTCAGCATGGCCATGGCCGTCAGCAATGTCCAGCCCTCAAAGTGCAAGCCGTCGCGCTCGCCGGAAAGTGGGAAGAAATGATCCCAGTTCCAGATTGTATCGACGCCCGTATCCTCAACCCGTTTCACGGCATCAGCAAAATCGGCATAGCTGGTGTGCTGCGGCTTCATCTGCACTCCAACACGAATAGCTGTCATATCATTCCTCCTATGTGCCTTCAAGCCCGATCTTCATGGCAACGCCGGAGAGACATAGCAAGTGAAGCGCCATGACGTGATTGAGCTATGTTACAATCGCACTGGAAAGGCGATCATGTGCGCATGATCTGGTAACGTATTCTAACAAAGGAGTCTATGCATGAGCTACGGAGTCAAACTTGATCCACAGCCAATCGCGCCGGGATTGAGCGTGCGCGATCTGGTTGACAACCACCTGTACGCCTACAACGCCGCCCGCCTGCGCGAGGCATGCCAGCTATTCGCCCGCAAAATCGCCCAGCCGGATGTCACGATCGGCGTGACGCTGTCGGGCGCGCTGACGCCAACTGGTCTCGGCACGGCGGCGCTGGTGCCGCTCATCCGCGCCGGACTCATTGATTGGGTGGTCAGCACCGGCGCGAACCTGTACCATGACATGCATCGCTCGCTTGGTTTCGAGCTGTGGGGCACCACGCCGTTCGTGGACGACCGCGAACTGCGCGAGAAGAAGCTGATCCGCATCTACGACATTCTGTTCGACCAGGACGTGCTGCTGGAGTCGGACGAGTTTCTGCGGCAGTGTATTCGCGGCCCTGAATTCCAGAAGAGCATGAGCACCGCCGAGCTGCATTACCTGCTGGGTCGCTACACGCAGGCCCGCGAAAAGGCCATGCAGACCGAATACGTCTCGATCCTGACCGCCGCCCATGAGGCCGGCGTGACGCTCTACACCTCCAGCCCGGGCGACTCGACGATTGGCATGAACGTGGCGGCGCTGGCACTGTCCGGCAACAAGCTGCGCTTCGACGTGGAACGCGACGTGAACGAGACGACCTCGATTGTGCATCGCGCCAAAAAGCAGGGCGGCCAGAGCGCCGTGGTGATCTTCGGCGGCGGCTCACCCAAAAACTTTATTTTACAGACCGAGCCGCAGTTGCAGGAGATCATGGGCATCTCGGAGAAGGGCCACGATTACTTCATCCAGTTCACCGACGCGCGGCCCGACACGGGCGGACTCAGCGGCGCGACACCCAGCGAGGCGATGACATGGGGCAAGATTGACCCCGACCAACTGCCCGATACGGTCGTTTGCTACTGCGACAGCACGGTGGTGCTGCCTATTTTGTCGGCCTACGCGCTGGATGTGGTCGGCTCGCGCCCGCTCAAGCGGCTGTACGATCAGCGCGACGACATGCTGCGCGATCTCGAAGAGGATTATCGCCGCGCCAGCACGCCGCATGACGCCGACGACCTGTACGGCGGTGGCGGCGGCACCGCGATTGGGCGCGGCACGCCGGACGTGGGGCGAGATTAAAAATTAAAAATAAATAAAAACCTGTCAGGTTTTATTTATACCTGACAGGTTTAAAGGATTAAATTACCGAGAACCTACGCCGCCGACTGCCGAGCGCCTTGTCCCTGGCTCTGGCGCGTCCACCACACGACGGCGGCGGCAATCACCAGCAGCACGATCTGCGGCACCGTTGTCTCCCATGTCGGGAAGATGCCCAGGAACTCGCCGCTCGGCAGGTACGGCGACACGTTCGCCGGTATCACCTGCGCGACCTGTAGGGCGTGGATGCCCGTGCCGATGAACTTGAAGCCCAGGTAAAAGATCAACACGCTCGTCACGAGGAAGAACAGCCGCAACGGCAGCCGCACGCCAGCATACATGATCAAAATGCCAATAATCGTCAGAATGATCACTGCAAGGCTGATGCCGAGCAGCAGATCGCTCACCGCGATAGACGGCGCAATGCCAAGATACATCACGGTTGTCTCAGCGCCCTCGCGGAACACCGACAAGAAGGCCAGCAGCGCGAGCGAGAACAGGCTGCCGGTCGCCAGCGCGGAGGTGGTTTTGGCGCGAATGTATTTCTGCCATGCGTCGGCCTGCGCCTTGCCGTGCATCCAGTAGCTCACTGAGAAGAGCATGACCGCTGCAAACAGCCCGGTCAGCCCTTCCACCAGCTCACGGTTTGAACCTGAGAATACGCCTTGGAAGACCCACACCAGCAGCGCGCCCACCCCGACGCTTGCCAGCACGCCCAGCAGCCCGCCGCCCCAGATCCAGCGCCGCTTGTCGCCATTGCCGGAGCGCTGCAGGAACGCCAGCAGCGCCGCAATCACCAGCAGCGCCTCCAGACCTTCACGCAGCAGAATGCTCATTACGTCAAACAGGCCGTAGCGTGGCGCCTGCGCCGCCACCTGCTCCAGATTCGTCCGCATGGGGCCAAGAACCTGCTGCGCAGCCGCAACATCACCGTGCCGCAGGTGATCCTCCAGCAACGGCATAGTATCTTCGGTGGAACGGTACACCTCTGGCGACGTGGCTTTCACCTCGCCCTCGACATCGGGCCATACAGCCGCGAACTCCTCAATCTCTTTCAGCGCATAGGCTGTGTCGCCGCGCTCAAGCGCCTCAGACGCCTCGGTAAGCTTTTCAGTCGCGCTTGCAAGGCTTGCTTCCGCAACCGGCGCAGCCGTGGTTGCGCCATGCCCTTCGATGAACGCTTCATCAACCTGTTCAAGCTGCTCCAGCGCTTTCACGGCGGCGGCCTGGTCGTTAGCCGCCAGTGCCACGCGCGCATCGCCCATGTATTCTTCAATTTCACGATAGCTATCGCGTGAAGCGTCACGAATACCATCTTCAATCGCCGGCCAACCCTCGCGGAACTTGGTGAATGCTGCGCTCGCCTTATCCAGGTCGCCTTCCTGCGCCTCATGAAGCGCGGTCTCCACATAGCTGTGCAACAGCTTCAGATCGTCAACCGGGTTGCTCGTCTGAGCATAGCTCACATGTGGCAACACGACGAGGCTACATAGCGCGACGGCGAGTACCAGCATGAAACGCATTCGTGAAAGCATGATCTTTCCTTCATCCACATCAAACAGCATTCCTGGGCCATTAGTGTAGGCTAATATCAGAAGTTTGTCAATGCAAATCTTATAAAAGTACGTGTGCAGCGTAGAAGGAGGTTCATGGTATAGTTGCATGAATAATGCTTTTACCAGTGAGGAGAACGATACATGGCAGCGTATGAAACCCTTCCGCCCGACAACTTCCTTGGCCTTGACGAGGAACATTGCGATTACGAGCACAGCGCCGCGCTCATTCTGCCAATTCCGTACGAAGGCACCGTGAGCTACGGGCAGGGTACGCGTGAAGGGCCGCGCGCCATCATTCATGCGTCGCACCAGGTCGAGCTGTACGACCGCGAACTCGACGATGAGCCAGCGCTCACCTACGGCATCCACACGCTGCCCGCGCTCGCGCCGGTCGTCAGCGGGCCGGAGGGCATGGTGAACGCGGTGGCGGCCTGCGCCGAAGAGCACCTGCGCAGCGGCAAGCTGCTGGTCGGGCTCGGCGGCGAGCATTCGATCTCCAGCGGCATGGCGCGCGCCGTCCAGGCGGTGCATGGCGACTTCGTCATGGTACAGATCGACGCGCACAGCGACCTGCGCGACGAGTACGAAGGCAGCCCGTGGAGCCACGCTTCAATTGCGCGCCGCGTGCTCGCCATGGGCGCAACGATTGTGCAGTTCGGTATCCGCTCAATCTGCTGCGAGGAGATGGATGTGATTCGGGCCGAACGGGAGCGGGTGCGCGTCTTTTTCACGGAGGACGTGCATGCGGGCGGTCATCTGGAGCAGTTGGCCGAGCTTGTGCGTGGGCGCACGGTATTTCTCACGATAGATGTCGATGGATTCGATCCGTCGCTGGTGCCGGCCACCGGCACGCCCGAGCCAAACGGCTTGCTCTGGCAGCAGGTACTCGATATCGTGCGGACAGTTATGCGTGAAGCCAACGTGGTAGCAATTGATTGCGTGGAGCTTGCGCCGATCCCCGGCCAGCATGCCAGTGATTTCCTGGTCGCCAAGCTGGTCTACAAGGTGATTGGGTTGGCGCTGGCCGCAAAAGAACAAAGGAAATAAGGCACGAACAAAGGGTATAGAACAAAGAACAAATTCACTGATACAGGCAACTCTACCTGTTGCCCGTGCCACGTTGTTCTTGATCTTTGTTCTTTGTTCTCGTCCTCACGGCGACAGCCGCTCGATAGTCCAGCCGTTCTCCGTGCGTTGGTAGCGCAGCCGGTCATGCAGGCGGCTGGGGCGGCCCTGCCAGAACTCGACCGCGTGCGGCACCACGCGGTAGCCACCCCAGAACGGCGGGCGCGGAATATCGCGTCCGTCATATTCCTGCTCAAGCGCATGGACGCGCTGTTCAAGCGCGGAGCGTTCGGGAAGCACCTGGCTCTGCTGCGAGGCCCACGAACCGATCCGGCTGCCGCGCGGGCGACTCCGGTAATATTCGTCGGCCTCCTCGTCGGCCACAAGCTCGACCATGCCCTCGATCCGCACCTGGCGCTCCAGTTCGGGCCAGTAGAACACGAGTGCCGCGCGCGGGTTTTCAGCTAGCTCAGCGCCCTTGCGGCTCTCGTAGTTGGTGTAAAACACGAAGCCGCGCTCATCAAACCCTTTGATCAGCACCATGCGCGCCGACGGCACGCCGCTGGCTGAAGCCGTCGCCAGCGTCATGGCATTCGGCTCCAGCACATTCGCTGCCAGCGCCGCATCGAACCATGCGCGAAACTGAGTGAACGGGTTTGGGTCAGCGTCGGTTTCGCTCAGGCCGCGCTGAGCGTATTCTTTTCGCAGATCTGCAACGGACATGTTTGTTCACCACCAGGCATAGTGTAACCACAGAGACACAGAGAATGCAAAAAGATACGAAGCAGGTATTGTTCTATATTTGTGTTCTCTGTGCCTTTGTAGTGCATTACTTATTGCGACCCAACAGATTCTTCCTTTGGCTCCCGCTTCGGCACAAAACGCGTCAGAACGATTCCCATCTCGTACAGCAGATACATTGGCACGGCCAGCAGCGCCAGATTGTACGGATCGCCGGTCGGCGTAATGACTGCGGCAGCAACCACAATAATTGCAATGGCATAGCGCCGCGTACGAGCCAGCGTCTCAGTCGTCACCACTCCCAGGCGCGCGAGCAGGTAGATAATGGCGGGCAGTTCAAAAATCGCGCCGTTCCACAAGAGCAGCGTCGTGACAATCGAGACAACGCTGGTCACCGTCGGCATGTTCTGCACCCGATCCGAACTGTCAAACGTCGTCAGAAAGCCAACTGCCGCAGGAACCGTGATAAACCAGCCGAATACCAGCCCGGCAATGAACAATTCGGTAATAAAAGGAATCGAGGTAAACACCATGCGCTTTTCCAGGGGATTCAGCGCAGGCGCAAAAAAGGCGAAAATCTGATACGCCACCACCGGCAAGGCGAACACCAGCCCGACCAGCAGCGCGATGTGCATGGAATTAACGAACGCTTCCGCAACAGTGGCGGCGAGCAGCTTCACGCCAGCCGGCACAAACTGATCGTACACAATATCGGTTAACGATTTGCCGTAAATCAGTTTGTTGAACACGAAAATGCTGCTAATAACGGTCCCAAGGATGACGGCACCGCCGGCCTTCATCATCCGGTCGCGCAACTCGGTCAGGTGCGGAACCATGCTTTCCCAGAAGTCCCGCAACGACTCGAATTCAAGCGAAGGCTCATCCAGTGCGATTTCTTCCTCCTCTACCTCGGTCATAGGTATAAGACGACGCACCAGCAGCATGGCGAGCACTGGCGTCAGTAAGAGGAAGATAATAATGCCTGCGATCCAAGGTAATGATAACGTCATTGTGGCCGCTCCTCGGAGTCGATTCCCGCAAGTGTTGCAACTTCGGTCGCTTCGTTATCTTCATGATCATGGTTAGTTTCTGACGGAGTTGCAGGAGCCTGCCAATCATCGCCCAGCAGGCCACGCCCGCGCAAGCTATGCTGCAATGCCTGCATATCGCGCAGCATGGTTTGCATTTGCTCATGGAGCATGCGCAGTTCAACCAGCGCCAGGCTGTCGCTCGGCTGCGGCGCGGCTGATCCTGAAGGCTCAGCGCCGGCGGCTGGTTTAGAGGCAAAGCTTTCGCTGCGCGTGCGCCCGCGCGCCACGGTCTGCCCGTTGCTCGCGTCGAGCGCGGGCGTAGCATTGGCTTCCGTTGTGCTCGGCGCGACCCCGTTGAGGTGCGTATCAGCAGCGTGCGCGGCATCAATCGCTACATCAGCAGCGCTGGCCGCGTTCTCAGCCGCCTGCGTGGCTGTGGTTGCCGCTTTCGTCGCATCGGTGGTGCCTTGCATGATCTTACGACTTTCGTCGTTGATCGTCCTGGTAATGTCTTTGACCGCCCCGCCAAAATCTTCCGTGATGGTCTGGTTGACCTGCTTGGCGACCTGCATCACTTCGTCGCGGGCGTTTTGCACTTCCAGCAGGCTCGATCGTAGCGATGCCAGTTCCTGCTCGATCTCCTGCCGGGCGCGCATAATCATGGCTGCGTCAGGCGATTTCTGAACCCAATTGCGCACGCGCACAAGCATCTGTCCACCCTGGCGTGCCAGCACAGGGAGGCGTTCCGGACCCACAACCACCAGCAAGATGATCATGATCAGGATCAGTTCACCAGGACCGATCCCAAGAATATTCATAGCGACCTCATAAAAAACGCACCACAGAAGCGTTTTGACAGGGGCTAAAGCCACCCGATCTCACGGCATGATCTGTGGTGCGGTGTACGCAAGAACCAGATTGTCGTTTGTTTGCGCGGGCGGCAGGCCTACGCTTCTGCGGAATGCGTGTCAATGTAGGTTATCGCGTCCTGAACCGTCACGATCTTCTCCGCATCCTCATCTGGAATTTCCACGCTGAACTCTTCTTCCAATGACATGATCATCTCGACGAGATCCAGCGAGTCCGCGTTCAGATCCTCGGTAAAGCGGGCGCTTGGCACGATTTTGCTTTCGTCCACACCGAGCTGCTCCGCCACAATCTTCTTTAGCCGAGCCTCCATTTCGGGCGCAGGCATAGGGTGCTCCTTTCGATCCTTTCAGAACATGTATTATTCTGATTGTCCTTCGATATACCGTGTAACGACCGTGCCAAGCACGCCGTTGACGAACCGACCCGAATTATCGCTGCCGAAATGCTTCCCAAGCTCGACTGCTTCATTGATCACAGCCTTGACTGGCGTCTTTTCGACATCGTCAATCAATATTTCGTACAATGCAATACGCAGCACCGCCTTATCGACGCCCGGCATCTGGCTCACCGGCCAGCTTGGGGCAGCCTCCTCGATGATACGATCAAGGTAGGACTGATGTTCCCACGCGCCGAACACCAACCGCTTCAGAAAGCGTTCGCCGTCCGGCGGCAGTTGATCGTCTTCAACGCGGCGCGCTATCACTTCATCGGGCGCATGGTCGGTTGCATCAAGCTCGAATAGTGCCTGCAACGCCGCAATTCGCACACGATGGCGTAGACTAGCCACGGTTGCACTCCACGTCTAGAATGTACACGTTCACTTCACTCACCGCCAACCCCGCAATATCCTGCAGGACAGCAGCGACCGTTGCCTGAACAGCGAGACCCACATCCAGCAATGGTGTATCCATGGCAGCATGGATCGAGCAGTCGACCACCAGACCCATTTCGCCAGAACGGACAACAACGCCCATGCCCTGCACTACGTGCGGCAGCGCAGAGTCAGCGCTCTTTGCCAGGCGAACAACGCCTGGAACTGCCCGCACTGCCGTGCTCACCAGGTTGAGCACATTTGGTGCCACCGTACTGCTACCCACGTCCGTCACGCTGCGCCGACTGCCGTTCGATCATTTGGGACAAAAAGCTCAGATCGAATGCGCCTTCCTTGAATACCGGATCGCTGAGCACCGCCAGTTGAAACGGCAATGTCGTTGTCATGCCGGTGATCACGCATTCGGTGAGTGCCCGCTGCATGCACGCGATTGCCTCGTTCCGCGTCTCCCCCCATGCAATGATTTTCGCAATCAGCGAGTCGTACATACCGGGTGGCGTGTAGCCCGCATAGAGATGCGAGTCAATGCGTACACCCGGGCCGCCGGGCGGCAGAAAGAACTCGACTTCACCTGCTGATGGAAGAAAATCGCGCGCCGGATCTTCGGCGTTGATACGGCACTCAATCGCATGCCCGCGTATTCTAACGTCTTTCTGAGTGACCGTCAAGCGTTCGCCTGCGGCAATGCGGAGCTGCCAGCGCACCAGATCGATGCCGTAGACCATCTCGGTTACGGGATGCTCCACTTGCAGCCGGGTATTCATTTCCATGAAGTAGAACTTGCCGTCCGGCCCGTACAAGAACTCCATGGTGCCAGCATTAGCATAATTGAGCGCCCGCACGCCCCGCAGCGCCGCTTCGCCCATGGCCGCGCGCACCTCCGGACTCACCGCGGGCGAAGGCGCTTCCTCAATGATCTTTTGGTGCCGCCGCTGCACCGAGCAGTCGCGCTCGCCGAGGTGAATAGCATGACCATGCTCGTCGGCCAGCACCTGAATTTCGACGTGGCGCATGCCGGTCAGGTAGCGCTCCATGTACAGATCGCCCTGCCCAAACGCGGCCTCCGCCTCGGCGCGGGCCGTGCTGTACGCGCGCAGCAATTCGCTTTCTTCCTGCACCACGCGCATGCCGCGCCCGCCGCCGCCCGCTACCGCCTTGAGCAGCACCGGGTAGCCGATGTCGCGCGCCACTTCCAGCGCTTCGTCGGCGCTGCGCAGCACGCCATCCGAGCCGGGAATAACCGGCATGCCCGCGTCGCGCATGGTGCGGCGCGCCATAGCTTTGTCGCCCATCAGCCGGATAACTTCTGGCGACGGTCCGATAAAGGTCACATTACACTGGCTACAAATCTCGGCAAAGTACGCGTTTTCTGACAGAAAGCCGTAGCCAGGGTGAATAGCGTCGCAGCCGGTAATCAGCGCGGCGGTAATCAGCGCGGGCGGGTTGAGGTACGAACGTGCTGGCGCTGCCGGGCCGATGCAGAACGACTCATCGGCTAACCGGACGGCCATCGAGTCGCGGTCGGCCTCGGAAAAGGCCACCAGCGAGCGAATGCCCATCTCCTGACATGCGCGCACAATCCGAACGGCAATCTCGCCGCGATTTGCGATCAGAACCTTGTTAAACATACTTACACTGTTTATTGCATCACCATGCCGCCATCGACCGTGATCGTTTGACCGGTGATATATGCAGCCGCATCGGAAGCCAGAAAACACACCATATTCGCCACATCCTGCGGCTGGCCGAGCCGGCCCAGCGGCACATTTTCAAGGATCGCCGCCCGTACGTCTTCACCAAGCACGCCAGTCAGTTCCGTCTCAATGTAGCCCGGCGCGACGGCATTCACCGTGATGTTGCGCGAAGCCATTTCGCGCGCTACGCTCTTGGTGAAGCCCAGCAACCCAGCCTTGGCAGCCGCGTAATTCGACTGTCCAGCATTGCCCATAAGTCCCACCACCGACGTGATGTTAATGATTCGCCCGCCGCGCGCTTTAGTCATGGGCCGCAGCGCCGCCTTGGTACACAGGAATACGCCGCGCAGATTCGTGTCGATCACAGCGTCGAAATCTTCTTCCTTCATGCGCAGCAGCAGCGTGTCGCGGGTGATGCCAGCATTGTTCACCAAAATATCAATCCTGCCATGCTCAGCAACAATCTGCTTGAATAACTGCTCGATCTGCGCCGGGTCACTCACATCGGCCTGCATGGCCCGCGCTGTGCCGCCCGCCGCGCCGATCGCCTGCACCACTTCATCGGCGGCAGCGGCATTGCTCTTGTAGTTGACGATCACCGTCGCGCCCGACTCAGCTAACGAAGTAGCAATTGCGCGACCGATCCCGCGCGACGCGCCAGTGACCAGCGCGACTTTGCCTTGAAGATCAATTTGCATACACACTCCAAAGGACCGAGAACAAAAACGAAGGAACAGAAAAGCAGGGGCATGAGCGCAAGCATCTGTTCCGTGGCGAATATATCTGCCGCCCCTTCACGTTCCACACAACCGCATCTCCTGATTGCCAGCTATGGAGTCACCTCCAATTCGCCAACCGCGCCAATCGCCATGTTTCGCATGCTGTGATCAACGAATGGGTATTTCCCGGCCTGGGGAATAACCAGGTCGAACACCACGCCCTGCCCCGGCGCAATCGGATAAGTTGATACGCCGGTCAATGCGTGAGCCGCATCGCCGTCCGGGTAGACTGCGGCGAACATGGCGCCGATCACATGAAAGGAACTGGCGAGACTCGGCCCCGCGTCCACGACATACAGCCGGACGCGCTGGTTGGCCTTTGCGGCCAGCGGGTGATCGTGGTACTGATTGGCGATTCCATTGAAGACCACTTCATCGGGAGTCATCGCCATCATCTTATTGTAATTACCGGCCATCAACGTATCCTGCACCTGGCGCGTGTACCACTCACTCTGCACGATCACGTAGCTTATGTCGGCTGGCGGCAGCGGTTGCGCCGGATCAACGACAATCGCGCCGTACATGCCGTTCGCCATATGCAGGAGAACCGGTGCCGTGCCGCAATGATATACGAACACGCCGGGCGTGTTTGCGACGAATGAGAAGCGCAGCGTCTCCCCCGCGTTAATATTGCGGTAGGAGACATTCGGCGCTGTTTCCGCCGCATGAAAATCAACTGAATGCTGCATCTTGCCGTTATTCACGAATGTGACGTTTACCGTCTGCCCCTGGCGCACATGCAGCACCGGGCCGGGCGCGGTCCCGTCGAACGTCCAGGCCTGGTAGGTCACACCGTTAGCAATTGCCACCGTCGCGTCGCTCGCTGTGATGGTGATGTCGGCGGTGTCGCCGGAGTTAATCAGCGGCGGGAGCCGCGCGTCGCGGGCCGGGCCAGCCTGGGCTGACGCCATGCTCAGCGGCGAGACAGCAGCGGCAGCATTGGCAGGCGTGGCGGGAGCCGCGTTAAGCGCGCTTTCCAGGCTGCCGAACAGCAGCACAAAGGCGACCACCATAGCAACAATCGCGCCGGCTTGCTCGAACCATGACAGGCGCGGCGGCGGGCGCACGAATGGCCGCGGCGACCACTCGGCGACGCGCTGCCAGGCCGGGAAGCGCTGCGCCAGGTAGAAATCAAGACTATACGGCGTTGCGCCATGGATGTAGTTGAGGACGATCAGCGCGGCGAATACGAGCGCATACACCAGCGTCGGCCCCAGATTGGCCGCCCCGACCGTATAGGGGCCGCCGAATCCCTCAGCGGTTGACCAGAGCAGCAGGCTGAACAGGCCGCCCAGCAAGTAGATCCACTTGCGCGCCAGACCAAGGAGGAGCCCAATCGCGATAATCGTTTCGACAATGCGCGTGGCCCACACGAAGACGCCGCTGGCCGGCGTCACCAGCGTGATCCAGAACGTGAACCAGGGCTCTAGCCAGGCCGGTTGGCCCTGAATGGCGTTCTGAAGGTAGCCGACGTAGTGGTCGGCAAAAGCCGGCTGCCATGCCAGCGCGGCATCAATCGCCCAGATCACGCCGAAAGCGGCCCGCACTGCGCTGCTGGCAACGAACGGCCAGGGCGATCGTCGATAAGAGTCACCCTCAGATTCCACGTCCATCTCACGATCCTTGCTGAAGCTCCTGGAGAGCCGCTATAGCACAGAGTGCTGGAGCCAACCGAATGCTGCTCGGCCTGCCCCATTGATACAGCATCTTCTATGCCCGAAGGCCGCCTGAATGTCAGCGGACAACATTCAGCACCGCGACCCGGTTCGCTACGTTCCGTGCTACTTTTCTGCCATCTGGTACAGCGTCGGCCCGTCAATAAGCACAACCGAACGCCCTTTGGCCGACTTCTGCGCCGATGGCGTGAACTCGGTAGACGTGACCACGACGCCCTTCTGGGTGCCTTCGCGGCGCATGTCCTGCACCAGGCTTTCAATCGTCCCAGGACTCACTTTGTCCTGCACTGTCAGGCGGAAATGCCACACTTCTTCCTCGTATTCCATCCAGACATCAAGGTGCCTGTCTTTGTCAAGAAAGCGATAATCCTTGAACTGAAAGCCATTTTTCTTGAACAGGGCAGTGACATACGATCCAAGCTGCGGCAGCGAAAGGCCGCGCAAATCCTCGACCGTGCGGATAGTGCCGGGCTTCTCCATGCGACCGCCGCGCGACTCAACCTCCTCGCGCATGGCCCGGTTGCGCTCCTCCGTGCGGCCTGACATGACCGCGCCAAACGTGCAGAAGGTCAGCAGCGAGAACGGAATGAAGCTGCTCAACTGCCATGCGATTGATTCTAATGACGGAATGGTTGCTGTGCCACCACTCGCGACAGCACTGCTCGCCGTCGCCTGCTGCAACGACGCGCCGAGCGGCGTATAGAAGATCACAACATTGATAATGATGAGCGACAGCACCGCTGCAATAACGCCGGTCATAAAACCATGCAGGCCGTAATAGCCGCGCACGCGCCGCCCGATGATCAGGCCCGCGCCCACCGGCACAATACCCGCCAGCAGCGACAATGGCCCGGACTGCGACACCGAGAGCGGCATCAGCACGCCTGACACAATGCCGAGCAGCAGCACCAGCCCCCAGCGCAACTGCGGAAAGCCCTCGCGCAGGTAGCGCATCGCCTGCGCGACGTGGCCTTCATTCTGCGGCTGCTCCTGCATGCTCTGCGCTACACGCTCACGCGCCTTCTTCGCGTCCTTACTGGCGTCCTGCTGGTCGCGTTGCTTCGACACGTCAACTTCCATAACTCACTCACTCCTCAATATCGTTGCCATCGTAGCATGGCTACGACGGTTCTTGTTCAAGTAATTCGTCGACTGCCTCGCGCAGCTTCCCAATATCCGTAAACGAGCGGTACACCGACGCAAAGCGGATGTAGGCCACGTCGTCGATTTCGCGCAGGCGGGCCATGACGAGATCGCCGATCGTTGTGGAGGAAACCTCCTGCTCGTCGAGCGTCATCAGCGCCGCTTCAACATCATTCGCCAACTGATCAAGTTGCTGGGCTGGCACAGGCCGCCGGTAGCAGGCCGTGCGCACGCCGCGCATGAGCTTCTCGCGGTCATACGGCTCGCGCTCGCCATTTTTCTTGACCACCGTCAAACTGACCGACTCGACCCGCTCGTAGGTCGTAAAGCGCCGCCCGCATGCCGAGCATTTGCGACGACGACGAATGGACTCGCCGCCGTTGAGCTTGCGCGTGTCGATCACGTCTGTTTCCTGATGTTGGCAGTATGGACAACGCATGACATCACTACAATGAAAAAGGCCTTTTACCTGTGGCATGTACGATTCCAGGCACGCCAGAGCGATGCGGTGTACAATACCATTTCAAGGCCGTAGATGAATTATAGCATAGGCAGGTGCCCGCGCCAAACGATGCGGCACCAGAAAGGAATACAGCATGATTAGCGTTGAGCTTGCACAGAAGTTGCGCGAAGCTGGCCTTGTGTGGCAGCCTACCGAGCGCGATCATTTTGCCGTCCCCAATTTGCAGATGGACAACCAGGTGTTTGTGGTCAGCCAGCTGACAGCGCTGCTTCAGAAATACAACGGCCACCCGGTCGTCACATTCCATGGCAGCTCGGAGTGGGCGCTGGACTATATCATGATGACCGATGTCGTGTGGATGCCGAGCGAGTCGCAACTGCGCGAGGCGCTGGCCGAGGCGCTTGGCCCCAATGCCATGTTGAGCCTCGACCGTTATGGGGCGGGCTACCGCTGCCGGATCACGCAGAACGGCGAGGAGCTTCGCTTCGAGGCGTTCGACGCCGAGGCAGCCTACGCGCGGGCGCTGCTGCATGTGCTGCGCACCACTGAGCAGCCCACCGGCAATTAGCGCCGCGCCAGCTACCGGTTGAGCGTCCAACTGAGCAGCGCCAGCACCACAATGCCCGGCCAGAAGGTGTGCGTCGCGAACAAAATCGTCAAGCCGCCCAGCCACAACAGCGCCTGAAGGCCATGGCGCTGGCGACCTGCGCTGCTCGCCTCCACATACTTCACCACGCCAATCAGCAGCAGAATGCCCGGCCAGATCACGCCTGTCATCAACAGGAAAACCAGGCCCGCCAGAAAGATCGCCGCTGTATTTGGCTGGCGACCATGGCGCTGGTGCGTTCCCGCGCGCCACGGCTGCGGGTGCGGCGCAACCCGTGGCGCGGCTCCACGCGGCGCATAGGCGGCAGGGCGGCGGGCATGCCCGGACGGCTGCTGGCGCGGCGTCCCCGACACAAGACCGCGGCCACATATGACACAAAAATGCGCATCTTCCGGGTTCACCGTGCGGCATGCCGGGCATGGCGTTCCCGCGAGCCGGGTTGTCGCGCCGGTCGCGGCTGGCACAAGCGACTGCCCGCAGGCGATGCAGAAGCGCGCATCATCAGGATTAGCAAAGCCGCAATGCGCACAACGCGGCGAAACTGTTGTCATGATATTCCCCAATGTATTTCGATCTCCCCTCCCCAATTTCTCTGATACATGATACGCGCCCAGGACGTAAAAAGTTGCATAGTTGATTATGTAGTACAGTTATGTGATCGTAGCCCACCCGTCCACGAGCCACGCGCACCAGCGCCACGTAGCTCCCATAATTGACAATCGTCCATAACCGGCAGTATCATAGCTGCACCGCATCCGCACGCTGTGAAGCAAGAAAGCTACCGCCATGCATCGCGCTTACCACCGCTGGGAAAGTCCGTCGCTTGGACGTCCGATGGAGATGCTCCTGTTCGGCCACGCTGGCGCGCCGGTGATCGTGTTTCCCACCTCGCAGGGCCGCTTCTACGAATACGAAGATCGTGGCATGGTCGACGCTCTGCGCCACCATCTCGAACAGGGCTGGATCCAACTGATCTGTGTGGACAGCGTGGACGCTGAAAGCTGGTACTGCGAGTGGGCGCACCCGCGCGGGCGCTTGCACCGCCATGACCAATACGAGGACTATATCACCAACGAAGTGCTGCCGTTCATCCGCTCGCAGAACGATAATACCTTCACCATGCTGCACGGCTGCTCGTTTGGCGCGTCACACGCCATGCTGATCGGCATGCGCCACCCGCAACACTTCCGGCGCATCATCGGGCTGGCGGGCTACTACGACATGCGGCGCTTCCTCGGCGGCTACCACGACGAAGAAGTGTACTACCATAATCCCATGGAGTTTATTGCCGGGTTGCACGAAGGCGAGTTGGCACAACAGTTGCGAAAGCTAGAGATTATCATGGCAATTGGCGAAGGCGACGCCGCGGCAGACGTCAACGCGCGCTTCTCAGGGGCGCTGTGGAGCAAGAATATCTGGCACGCCATGCGCTGGTGGGATGGCTGGGCGCACGACTGGCCGTACTGGCAACAGATGATCGTCCGGTACATTGGCGGGCCAGACTAATATCTGCTTGTGGGAAGAATGGAGCCACAGAGCGCACCGAGATCACCGAGGGTGAGTTGTATACTGATGTTCTCTGTGGTCTCTGTGTCCTCTGTGGCAAAGTATAATTGAGGAACACCAATGCCACCGACCGCACGCGATGTGACATTCGAGGGCAGCACGCAGCCGCGCCTCAACGGCTATCTTGCGCAGCCTGAAGGCGAAGGCCCGTTTCCCGCGCTGGTCGTCATTCATGAAGCCTATGGCCTGAATGACGACATCAGGGATATCGCCCGCCGCTTTGCGGGCGAAGGCTACCTTACGCTTGCAGTCGATTTATTTGGCGAGCGCAACAAAGCCTGGTGCATGTTCCGCATGATGCGCGGGCTGCTGTTCAACTCGCTCGATCATGGCGGCATCCGCGACCTGCGCGCCGCGCTCGATTATCTTGTCGCGCAGCCGGACGTGATCGCGCACCGCGTCGGGGCGGTTGGTTATTGCCTGGGTGGCAGCCTTTCAATCGCATGGTCGTGTACCGACGACCGCCTGCGCGCCATCGCGCCGTACTACGCCATGAACCCGCGCCCGCTCAGCGCCGTGGAACGCGCATGCCCGGTGGTCGGCTCGTACCCCGGCAAAGACTTCACCGCCCGATCGGGCCGCAAGCTCGACGCCGCGCTTGACGAAGTGCACATTGCCAACGACATCAAAATCTACCCCGGCGCAAAGCATTCTTTTTTCAATCATGGGCGGAACCACGATGCCGAGGCCGCGCAGGACTCATGGCAGCGCGTTTTGTCCTTTTTCAAGGATCATATGAGCTGAAGGAGGCTGGTGTTGACAAAGAAGATTGGCATCATGGTGGGACGCGAAAATACATGGCCGGGCGCATTCATCGAGGAGGTGAACCGCCGCGACCAGGGCGTGACCGCCGAGTTTGTAAAGCTGAACGGCACGACCATGGCGGAGCCAAGCCAATATGATGTAATCGTGGACCGCATTTCCCACGAAATCCCGTATTACCGCACGTTCCTCAAGACGGCCTATATTATGGGCACCGAGGTGGTCAACAATCCGTTCTGGTGGAGCGCCGACGATAAGTTCACCGGCGCGACGATTGCCACCCGGCTCGGCGTGGCGCACCCGCGCTCGGTCGCATTGCCGTCGCACGATTACATCGAAGGCATTGACCACAACGAGTCGCTGCGCAACCTGTACGACACGATTCCATGGGAGCAGCACGTCGAGTATGTTGGCGGCTTTCCGCTGATCCTGAAACCCTCGTCGGGCGGCGGGTTCAAAAATGTCTACAAGCTCTATGACATGAACCAGCTCTGGGAAGCGTACAACCAGACCGGCACAGAATGCATGATGTTGCAGGAGTTCATCGAGTGGGACAAATACGTGCGCTGCCTGTGCATCGGCCAGGAGCATATTCTGCCGATTAAATTCGACGTGAATGAGCCGTACCCGCACCGCTACTTCGACGTGCCGGATTACATGACGCCCGAGGAGCACGACCGCGTGGTGGGCGACTCCTTGAAGCTGTGCCG
>DASTWM010000023.1:0-13986 GCA_035765855.1 Roseiflexaceae bacterium | reverse complement strand
AAAGAATTCAAGGCGCTTGAGCAGGCCGTGGCAGAATGCTTCGCCGACATGGACTGGCTTCAGGAAGGGCATGGCTTGATGCTGGCTGGCGTCGGCGGCACCATCCGCGCGCTGGGAAAGATCGATCAGAAGGCGCGCAATTACTCGTTCGACCGTATTCATGCTTATACCTTTACGCGCGAGCGGCTGGACGACATGGTGGAAATGCTGCGCGGTATGACGCTTGCCGAACGCGAACGCGTGCCCGGATTAAACGCCGATCGTGCCGACCTGGTGTTGCCGGGCGCGCTGATCGTGCGCCAGGTGATGCGGCAGGGCGGCTTTGAAGAGCTTACCGTGAGCGGGCAGGGCGTGCGCGAAGGTTTGTTCTACGAGCACTTCCTTGTCGGCGAAACACCGCCGCTGCTGCTCGACATGCGCGGCTTCAGCGTGCAAAATCTGGCGCGCGTGTACAACTATGAAACCATCCATGCGGCCAAGGTGCGCGAACTGGCGCTGGCGTTATTCGACCAGACGGCATCGCTGCATGGGTACGGGCCATGGGAGCGCGAGTTGCTCGGTTACGCGGCGACGATCCACGACATCGGCGTGGCGGTCGGCTATTACGATCATCACAAGCATGGCGAATATCTGGTGCTGAACGCATCGCTGCAAGGCTTCAGCCACCGCGAGATTGTGCTGCTGGCGTTGCTGGTGCGCTATCATCGCAAAGGCAATGTGAGCGTCAAGGCATACAGCGACATTCTCAACGCCAGCGATGAGCAGCGCGTGGCGCGGCTGGCGTCGCTGCTGCGCATTGCGGAATACCTGGAGCGGCGCAAGAGTCAGGTCGTGCAAGGTCTGCATGTCGAAATCGGCGATACGGTGCGGGTGGTCACGCAGGCAGACGATGATGCGTCGGTCGAAATCTGGGATGCGAACCGGCGGTCGGATTTATTCGCGCAGGCGTTTGGCCGCGCAATCGAGATTGTATAAGCTACGCGTCGCACGAGCACAACACACAAACGCGCATGTTCAAAAATGCGCGCATTCTTTGCTGCTATCCTTACTTTCAACACATAACTTTTATGCGCGAACAACGGTATATTTGATGAGAGGGTTGCTGAGCACGATCACGCATGTTCATGCTCATGAGCAAAGTGTGAGATGTTCATTCATGCATTGCTACACCAGGCAAAAAGAGGAGTACCTTGTGCCAAAAACAACACATCTCTCAACATGCTGTCTTACAAGACGCTAGGAAATATGGCATGCAACCAGCAATTCTTATTGTCGATGATCATCAGATTTACCGATCGACGTTATCTGCATTTATCCAGTCATGGTGGCCTGATGTTTTTATTGCCGAGGCGGCCAACGGCAGCCAGACTCTCGATCTCATTGGGCAACACCGCTGGGATCTGCTCATTCTGGACTATCAGTTGCCGACGTTAAGTGGCGGCGACCTCGTCCGGCGGTTACGGGCGCGCGTGAGTGCCTGCGGCATACCGTTTCCACCGTTCCTCCTGATGTCAACACAACCAGATGTGACATGCTTTGTACGCGTGCTGGGCGCAGTAGGGTTTTTGCCAAAACCTGTGGATGTCGATGAGCTTTACGCCCTGATCGCGCCATACATCTCCGAGCCGGAAGTACCACAATCTGGCTCGCTTCCTCAGCCTGATCGAGCAGTAAACCAGGACGTAACGCACAAAATGCCTGTACTGGCTCAGCCATATGCCGCTACGAGCAGCGCCGGCATGCCAGATAGATCAGCGTTGCGCGCCGCAGATGTTGAGCGGTTGCAAGCCATGATTCTCGAACTCTTTAACCAGAAAGTTGCGCGTTTTCCGCCGCCGTATGCGCCCGGCACTAATACGGGCTTGTCCAGCCCGCCCTATCGCGTCGGCGAGTATCTGGTTCAACTCGGGTATCTTACGCCGGATCAACTTACGCGCGCGTTGCGGGCCGCTGAACTTGCAGACAACCGCATACCGCTAGGTTTTACACTGGTGAAGCAAAACCTTGTTCCATCAGAAGTGATAGCGACCGTGTTGCTCCAGCAATTCCGCGACCGGTTGAGGCGGGATGCTCGTATGGCTCCGCGCTTTATTGGAGAACAGTTGCTCCTTCAGTCGAAGCTCACGCCCGCGCAACTCGGGCTGGCGGTTCAAGAACAACTCGATAATTATAAGCGTGGGCGCCTGGTGCGTTTGGAAGATGTGATCGCTCGCAAAGGCTGGCTGGATGCGGATACTCTTCGGGCAGCTATGTTGGCTAAATAAATTGAATGTGACGCATGCCGAGGATGAAGTTTACGGCGGTATGCTGATGACAGTAGCACGGCGGCTTCATACGTTTTCGTAAAAGCAGACAAACGCCGCCGTGCCGTTCGCCATGTCACACTTCGCCGTACTCCTCCAGCAATATGCGCCACTCGCCGGTCAGTTCGTCGCGGCGCGCAGCATAGTAAATGTGGTCCACGCCGTTCTCGTCGCGGTACACCAGGTCGACCTGGCTGCGCATCGGGCGCATGTAGCCGATGTTGCCCCACCAGCGCACCTGCGCCTCGTCGAGCGGTATATCGAGTTGTGCCATGCGCGCGGCGTACTGGCGCACCGTGCCCTCCTCAATATCCTGGAGCCGCCAGGGAACGTTGCTTATCTCACCGGTGCGCAGATTGCAGAACACAAAGCGCTGCTCGCCATCGTCCTCGGTCACAATCTTGACCACCTCGATGCCGGTGCGCGGGCGCGGCACGCGAATCATGCTGAGCCACGCCTCGCTGAGCTTTTCGCGCTGCACATCCAGAAATTCGCGCGCTTCCTGTCCATCCTTGTCCTTCATGGACAAATCGAAGCGCGAGTCGCCATCAGCGCTCGTGTAGATGCGCCAGATGCCGCCGCGTCCGCGCCAGCGGTAGCGCCGGTCGCCCCATGGTACATCGAGTTCTTCCTGATCGGGGTCGCTCGGCGGAAGTTGTGGCTCGTCGTCCTGAAAGACCTGCGTGTCCTGCTCGACCGCTTCTTCGTTGCGGTTGCCCAGCAGCGTCTGCCAGCCCTGACTCAATCCCCAGTCGGAGACGCCGAAAAAGATATGATCGATCACGCCGTTGACATCGCGGTGAACAAGGTCGTACTTCACGCGGCTGCCCTGCCGGTACGCCCGCCAGATTCCCAGCCGTCCGTGCCATTTCACCTGGCTCTCGACATCGGCGCGGCCATCGCGCAGGTCTTCGTAGCGGCTGATGGCATACGCCCACAGCCCCTGCGCCCGGTCGCGCGTCACGCCCGCCGTGGTGCGGAGATCGCGCACCTCGTAGAACCACATGCCGCCGCGCTTCTGCGAACTGATGATTTCCACACCAGAGCGCGGCAGATCAAGTTCCTGCCCATTGTCGAGCGGCGTCGCCTCGCCCTCGGCCAGCGCGCGGCGGCAGAGCTGAATGACCTCGCCACGGTCGGCAGGCACTGTCGCGCCATTGCGGCGCGTGTAGATCACGCCGTCATTCGTCATGTACGGCGGCTGCTGCGTTGCCTTGACCTCGACCCGAATGAGATCGCGGCCTTCGTAGTGCAGCAGTTCCATGGTAATGTATGGTTGCGGCTGCACCCGCTCCTGAACCGTCCGGCGCAACGTTTCGCTGGCCTGGTCAGGCCGGGCTACGCCGCTGACCGTGGCGCTGTCCGGATCGCTGCCGATATACAGCGTTCCGCCGCCGATGTTCGCCAGCGCGGCCACATCGCGCCACACTTCGTCGATCGCCGCCTCTTTCCGCAGCACCTGCCGGTCGCTCGCCGGGCCAACCCGCAGCGTGTCAAGCTCCCACTGCTTCTGGTCGCGCTTGGGCACGCGCACATGATCAAAGTTCTGCGAGGCCAACAGTTCCTTCAGCGCCGCAAACGAATTGTCCGACGCGAGTAATTCGATATAGCGGTCGCCAATGCCATGATAATGATGGGCGTCGCCATTGCCGTTGGCGCGGCGCAGGCGGTGCGCGTCCGAGCCTTGCAGGCAGAACATGCGCCGTTCGTAATGCTCGGTTTTGCCATTGTAGAAAGTTGGCGAGGTAAACTTCTCGTGGTCGGTGTAAAAGTTGACGAACTCAAGCGCGTGGAGGTGCGGGCTTTGCGTGGCGGCGATCCGCGACTGCCCGCTGGTGCCCATGCGCAGCGTCTCGGTGATGACGCCGTTCGGGCCGTTGGCATGCGGCGCAATCACAAGGCCGCCCGCGCGCGCAATAATCTCGTACGCTTCGGTCACATGGCGGGTATTAGCGATCGAACAGACGCCGCGCTTCAAATCTTCGGCAGGCACGCCGAGTTGCAGCAGCGTCGCCTCGATCAGGCTGACCGGGCGGTCGGGCGCAAAAATGCCGAGAATGTGCGCGCCATAGTGCGACGTGAATTCAAAGCCGGGCAGAACGGTGATCTTCGACAGCAGGCGGCGGTATTCATGAAGATGCGCCTGTTCGTCCTCAGTCAGGCGCTGGGCCTTTTCCAGCGTTTCAAGAAATTCGATTTCACGGCGCATCTGCTCGTAGCCATGAACCGTATTGTGGTCAGTAAAAGCGATAATTTGTAAATCGTGGCGTTCAGCTTCCAGTAAAATATCGAGGTAGTTCCGTTTTGGCTCAGCATAATCTTCAGAAGCCGGCGTATGAATGTGTAAATCAGCTCGAATCCAGCGTTTCCCACTTCGTTGGGCGTCACCATTGCCATTGATTGTCATATAAGTCAAACTCCAACATCTCACATGTTTATTTCTTTAGGTGTTGCGCCTCAATACGAATACCTGCACAACACACGCGTTTCCATTTCTCGCGCCGCGCCACCTATGGCGGCACACCTCCTCCATGCCAAGGCGCTCACGTGCAGCGAACAACCGCGCTGTGTAAAACGTAAGCGCATTCTGAGCGAACAAAGAACTATTTCGCTGATCCTGAAAATGAACCTGCAACTTTTGCATTATGATACTGCAAAGCGGGTGATATGGCAATGCTGGCGATAGGGAGAACACCATGCAATCTTCGGAAGCACAACGGTTAACAGCATATCTGGCGGCACGGCTGCCGACCTACCTCGCCGAGCTGGAGCAGCTCTGCATGATCGAATGCCCCACGGCCTCCAAGCCCGGCGTGGACGAAGCGGGCGCGTGGGTGCGGCGCTGGGCGCACGCGCGCGGCTGGGAGGTGCACGACTGGCCCGACGCGCAGGCCGGCGACGGCATACTTGTGACGTTGCCCGGCGGCACGCCCGGCGGTCTGCGCGTGCTGCTCGTTGCCCACCTGGACACGGTTTATCCGGTTGGCACGGCGGCGGCGCGTCCATTCCGTCAGGCAGGCGACAAACTGATCGGCCCGGCCACCGCCGACAACAAGAGCGGCCTGCTCTCGTCGTTATACGCCATGGCGGCCCTGCAAGATCTCGACATGCTCGGCCCATTCGCTACGGTCAGCGTGGCGTGCGGCGGCGACGAAGAAATCGACATGCGCGCCTCGATGGACATGCTGAAGGCCATCGCGCCAGAGTACGATCTTGCGCTCGTTATGGAAGCCGGGCGCGAAAACGGCGATATTGTCGGTTCGCGCAAGGGCAGCGGCAACTACGTGCTGGAGGTGCATGGCAAATCGGCGCATGCCGGCGTCGAGCCGCACAAAGGCGCGAGCGCTGTGGTCGCGCTGGCGCAGCAGATCACCGCCCTGCACCTGCTGAACGGCATGCGCCCGGGCGTCACGCTGAACGTCGGCGTGATCAGCGGCGGCACGGTGTTCAACGCCGTGCCAGACTACGCGCAGGCGACGATTGACGTGCGCTGCATCAACGCCGAGGACATGCAGCCCGCCGCCGATGCGATTGAGCAGATTGCTGGCACGACGTACGTGGCTGGCACGCGCGCCGTGCTGACCGGCGGCTGGCATGCGCCGCCCATGGCCCGCACTCCGGCGATCGCGCGGCTGGCGGCGCTGGCGAGCACCTGCGCCGCGGAGCTTGGCTTCCATGTCAATGCGGCGGCGACCGGCGGCGTTTCCTACGCCAACATGCTGGCCGCCATGGGGCTGCCCGTGCTTGACGGCCTCGGGCCAATCGGCGGGCTCGACCACAGCCCCGACGAATACATCCTTGTGTCGAGCATCGTGCCGCGCACGGCGCTGCTGGCACTGTTGATGCTGCGAGAGGCGCAGGAAACCAAGGAATGAAGGAATGAAGGAACTGTAGAAATGCGGGAACTACAGCAACTCAGGGAATAAAGGAAGTACGAACAATATTTCCTCAATTCCCCAGTTCTCTGGTTCCCTGCCAAACGGAGTGATTGCATGAACGGGCAGGGTAAACTTCAGCGTCAGGATGGGATTATTGCCGGCGTGTGCGGTGGGCTGGGCGCATACTTTGGCGTTAATCCATGGTGGTTTCGCATCTTGTTTTTAATTTTGCTTGCGCCGGGCGGGCTGCCGGGCCTGTTGCCCTACGTCATTTTGTGGATCGTCATGCCACGCCGCCGTTTCTGATGGCTCGGACGCCTTTACTGGTATACATGCTGCTATAGCCTTTTTCAACATCTATTGAATCTCAACCACAGATACCATTCCTCTCATGGCAGGGGGAGGAGAAAGGCGTGCAGTATGGCTTCCGATTCGACGATACATCGTGTGCAGCAACAGGCAGAACATGCCGCCGAACGTGCCGCGACGCATCCCGGCGTGGTGACGCTCGGGCGCTTCGGCTATGCTGCCAAAGGCGTTGTGTACGCGGTTGTCGGTATTCTCGCGGTGCAGGCCGCTCTCGGCAGGGGCGGTGAAACGACCAGCAGTAGTGGCGCGTTGCAGCAGATTGCAGCGCAGCCATTCGGCCAGATTTTGCTTGGCATCACAGCAATTGGATTGGTCGGCTATGTTATCTGGCGCTTTGTGCAGGCCGCCATGGACACGGAAAACAAAGGCACCGACGCAAAGGGTGTGGCGGTGCGGATCGGCTACGCAATCAGTGGCATTATTTATGGCGCGCTGGCGTATTCTGCCGCGCGCATTCTGCTGAATGCAGGCGGCGGCAGCGGCAACGGCCAGCAGGACATGGTCGCGCGCGTGCTGAGCGTGCCGTTCGGGCGCTGGCTGGTGGGCATCGGCGGGCTGCTGGTGATTGGCATTGGGCTATTCCAGTTGTACCGCGCTTACACGGCCAGGTTCCTTCAAAAGATGAATCTCAACGAGATGAGCGAAACCGAGCGAACATGGGCCACGCGGCTTGGTCGTTTCGGGCTGGCGGCGCGCGGCGTGGTGCTTGGGCTGGTCGGATTTTTCGTGGTGCAGGCGGCCATTCAGTTCAACCCGAGTCAGGCGCAGGGCACCGGCGGCGCATTACAATATCTCCAGCACGGACCATGGGGCTCGATTGTGCTGGCAATTATCGCTGTTGGACTGATTGCCTATGGCATTTTCATGCTGTTTCAGGCGCGCTACCGCCGGATGATTTTGGCGTAACGAACACGAAGAAGTAGGGCAGGCATGGGCAAAAAAGCCTTCGCGAGCGGCTGCTTTGACTTGTTGCATAGCGGGCATGTTGCATTTCTTCAGCAAGCCGCCGCATATGGTGATTTATACGTCGCCATTGGTTCAGATCGCACAATCTTTGAACTGAAGGGCCGCCCGGCGCTCACCACCGAAGACGAGCGGCTGTTCATGATCAAATCGCTCAGTTGCGTTACCGACGCGATGATCGCGCGGGGCAGTGGCATGCTCGATTTTGCGGACGAACTCAGGCGCGTGCAGCCGGACGTGTTTGTGGTGAATGAAGATGGCAACACGCCCGCCAAGCAGCAGCTTTGCGCTAGCCTGGGCATTGAATATGTGGTGCTCAAGCGCGAACCGCATGCGGAGTTGCCCGCCCGCTCGACGACAGCGCTGCGCCAGATCGCGCGCATGCCCTACCGAATCGATCTCGCAGGCGGCTGGCTCGACCAGCCGTTTGTGTCACAGCATCATCCCGGCGCAGTGCTCACGATTTCAATCGAGCCGACGGTTGAGTTCAACGAGCGCAGTGGCATGGCGTCCAGCACGCGGCGCAGCGTGTTGGATCTGTGGGGGCCAGGTCTGCCGGTCGGCGAGCATGCAAAGCTCGCAAAGGTGCTGTTCTGCTACGACAACCCGCCCGGCACGACCGAAGTTTCTGGCGCGCAGGATGCGATTGGCATCGTCTTTCCTGGCCTTGCGCGTTCGTACTACCAGGGCCAGTATTGGCCCACGAGCATCGAAAGCGCGCAGGATGAAGCGATTTTACGCATGATCGAGCAATCGTTGTTTCTTGTGCCGCTCGGGCCGCGCAGCATGGGCTACAATCCATTGAATGAAACAGCTATCACGTCCGAGCGTGCGAAAGCCTTGGCCGATGGGGCGGATGCCTGCTGGCAGGCGTTGCACAATCATGATCGGGTTGCCTTTGGTCGGGCGATGAGGGCCGCGTTCGAGGCGCAGATCGCCATGTTCCCGCACATGGTCAATCCCATGATCACCGAACTTATTGAAACATACGCGCCGGTTGCCGAAGGGTGGAAGATATCTGGCGCGGGTGGCGGCGGGTACCTCATTCTGGTTGCCGGAAAGCCCATTCCTGACGCCATGCAGATCAAAATCAGGCGCGCCGCGTCGTAGCCTGCTGCGCCAGTTCGCTCGCCATGCGCGCTACGCCAAACGGGTCGGCCAGCAGCGCGCTGCCGACCAGCACCGCCACAGCGCCGAGCGCCATGCATTGGCGGGCGTGTTCCACGTTTGCAATACCACCGCATGCGATGACTGGAACGTTTACAACTTCCGCAACTGCCACGAGGCGCTGCAACGCCAGCGGCAGGACCGCCGGGCCGCACAACCAGCCAGTCAGTTGCTCGCCGGACGCGCTATCAACGCTCATGCCGGTTGGCGGAGCGGCTATCGTGAGGGCGTCTGCGCCTGCGCCCGCAACGGCGGTTGCAAGTTCGGCCAGTGGCGTACCATCGAGCGGCGGCAGCTTAATCAACAGCGGCAGTTGCGTGGCGGCACGAGCAGCCTGCGTTGCGGCCACTGCAAGCTCGCCTGAAACGCTCAATTCCACGCCCGCGATGCCTTCCACGCCTTCAAGATGCGCGACGATGCGGGCGTATTCATTCGCACGATTGCTGGCAACACTTAGAATGACCGGCGTGTCCCACGTCGCCCATGTCGGCGCGTGGCGCTCCAGCACATAGCGCAGCCCTGGATTCGGCCACGGACCGACTGCCAGCAGCCCGGCGTGCGTCTCGATCAGGCGCGGGCGCTGGGCGGCGCGGCGCGGCTCCAGCGTGGTCGTGCGCGTGATAATTGCGCCGAACTGCGCCATGTCGAGCGCGCGAGCGTACTCCGCGCCATAGCCACAATAGCCCGCCGCAAGGAGCACCGGGCTGTGAAGCGCAAGGCCATATGGATTGTTGGGCGCGAGTTCAATCATAAAACAGACGAAGGACGATTGACGGAAGACGAACGACGAATGCCATATCCATCGTCAATTGTCCTTCGTCGTTCGTCAACGAACTAGACCCGAATGCTCCTCCAGCGATTCTGCCGGAAGCGCCACAGCGCCAGCAGGCTCTGCGCCGCAAAGTCAATCGTCATGGCGGCCCAGATGCCGGTCAGCCCCCAGCCGAGCGCCAGCGCGCCGAATACCAGCGGCAGGCGAATGCCCCATGTGGTAACCAGCTTGGAATACATCGGGAAGCGCGTATCGCCCGCGCCGCGCAGCGCGCCAGATAAAATGAAGTTCAGCGCCAGGAACGGCTGGAACAGGCCCGCGATGCGCATGGAATTCGCGCCCATGGCGGCCACGTCCGGATCGTTCACGAACAGCGTGATCAACTGGTGCGGGAACAAGATCATGATCACGCCGAGCGTCGTCATCATGAGCGCGCCCTGCCGCAGCGCCTCGTAAGCGTTGTCCTGAGCGGCGTCCGGCTCGCCCGCGCCGAGCCGCTGCCCGACCAGCGCCGAGGCAGCAACCGCGTAGCCAAGGCCGGGCAGGAACGACAGCGACTCGATGCTAAGCACGACGTTGTGGGCGGCGTAGGCCACCGTGCCGAGGCTGGTGACAAAGCCGATAAAGATCAGCAGCGCGCCCTGGAACACGATCTGCTCGCCGCCGCTGGGCGCGCCAATTTTCACGATCCGCTTAATCGCGCTCCAATCCACCCGCAAGCGCCGCTCGACCTGCAAGCCAGAACGCCCGCGCAGCAGCAGCCAGACCAGGAACAGCCCGCCACCGCCGCGCGCCACTGCCGCGCCGACCGCCGAGCCTTCCACGCCGAGCGTCGGCATGCCGAGATTGCCGTTGACCAGCAGCCATGAAAGCAGGATGTTGACGCCGTTCACGCCGAGCATAACCAGCAGCGGCGTGCGCGTGTCGCCGACGCCGCGCAGCGCCGCGTTGCCGACGAACAACAGCGCGGCGGGCGCAAACGTCAGCCCGGCGATGCGAAAGAACGCGACGCCGAGCGGCAGCACGTCCGGCCCGGCACCCAGCAGCCGCATGGAGGCGGGCGCCAGCAGCAGCGCCGCCATGGTCGCCGCCAGGCCCATTGCCAGGCCAATCAGTAACGATTGCTGAAGCACGCGATTGGCGCTCGGCATTTCGTTCGCGCCTTTGTGGCGGGCGATCAGCGCCGTGCTGCCGACGCTCACCGCGATAAAGAATACCGTGACGAGCCAGACCATTTGATTGGCGAGACCGACGCCCGCAAGCGCGGTGGCGCTATCGTAGCCGAGCTTGCGGGAAGCATCCATGCTCAAATGCCCGACCAGAAAGGTATCCGACAGGCCCACCAGCGTATTGAGAACCTGTTCGCCGACGGCAGGAAGTGCAAGATTAAAAACGCTACGTCGCAACGTAAGCGGTTGTGACGCAGCAGAAAACGATTTCACCGTTGCCATGAACTACTCCAGATAATATCATTGTGCGAGCCTACAGCGGCCCTGCGCAAGTATAACCGCACTGCCGCGTGCCGTCATCAGTCTTTTGGCCTAGCTGACATGCCAATTTACGAGTCTCTGTCGCGCTCTTTGAGGTGATTCATGTGGTAAATTGACTCTTGACCTGGAACACATGTTCTGATATACTGACGTTGCCCGGTAATTAGAACAAGCGTTCGGAAATAACAACAACGAAGATAGATGCTCGGGCGGATACATGCTGCCTTGTTCTGATTGGTAGAGGAGGATCCCCATGGCTGTCCGTAGTCAAGAATTGCGCAGTAATAATGCTCGTACGCAGGCCGCCCGAACGCGTCCGATCAGTGTCACGCCGTCTGTGTCGTTTCATTCGCTGGCCTATGTTGTTACTGCTGTGCTGGCGCTGCTGGCTATTTACGCAGTGATGGGCAATGTCGTCACATGGGGGCAGAGCAAGTATGATGATCTTCGCTACGGCACGCCGCGCACCACCCAGATGGATGTGATTGTGGGACATAATGACGGCGGCGGCACGCCGACGCACCTGATTGCCATGAACCTCAACCGGCAGGTCGTGATCATGGAGTTGCCCGGCGGCGACGCGACCAAGGTGCGCACGCTGACTGGCCCGTACCTGTTCGGCGCGAACGAGGACAAGACCCCGGTGCTGATGCGCCTTGACGATGCCAATCACGACGGCTCGAAGGATCTGGTGGTGTCGATCAAAGACGAAGAGATTGTATACCTCAATCAGGGCGGCGAGTTCAAGCTGATCACGCCCGAGGAGCGCGCCAAACTCACCCAGTAATCATTCCTCTTATAAAAAAGATTAACATAACACCGTGTAATATGTCATTCCGAACATAGCGAGGAATCTCCCTGGAGAGATTTCTCGCTGCGCTCGAAATGACACATTGTCCAGGGCTTACCTGGCTCCTTCACAGATAAAGAAAGCGAGCCGCACAGCCTGTCAGCATGCGCGGCTTTTTTGTGCCGTTCTTATGATAGAATTGCGACGACGCGCAGAATGACAGAAGGAGCTTGCGTATGCCGCCGCGTTTTTCGCGCCCACGCCTGATCGACGCCGAGGATAAGCAGTATCGCGCCTTTATCGAGCAGATCATGCTCGGCAAAGACAACCAGCGTCCGACCCGCCTGCCCTACGCCCGCGAGTTGTTCGGCGGCGAGGCCGAGGCGGCCCTGCGGCAATGGCTCGGCCAGCAGCGCGCGCTTTCGGAGCGGCGGATCGTCGAATACCACGAGCATCGCGGGCGCTCGTCAATCAAGAAATATCGTGAACTTGACGCGGTGGTGTTGGTCGACAATCGCACGGTCGAGGTGTACGAGATCAAGGCTAGCCGCAAGGCCGGCAGCCTGCGCCGCGCCTCGCAGCAGCTCCGCGACACGCGCAACATCCTGCGCATGCTGTTTTCGCGCGTTTCCGCGACCATTCTGCTGGTGGACACCGGCATTCCAAAGAATGAAGCTGATGTCGCCGCGCTTATGCAGGAACTGGCGGAACGCTCGGACACCGGCGAAGCGCCGCCCTACCCGCCGCCGACGCTCGGCGAAGTGCTGGCGAGCCTGCCGCATGTCCACGCTATCAACTCCCTTGATGAGCAGACGTTCGACGCCGATGCGGTCTCGCTGATGCACTTTTCCGTTGACGACATCATCGCCATTGCTGGCGCGGAAAACCTGCATCTCGATTGGGATGAAGACGAGATCGAGGATGACGTGCCGGAAGAGGCCGCGCCCGAACCGCCGCGTTACGCCTACTCCACTGATGAAGCGCAACCTGATGAAGAGGATGAAAGCCCGCTGGCAGCCGCGTTGCGCAAGGCCATGCAGGGCCGTCAGTGAGACAAGGCGATAGGAAGGCACGCTGGCATTCATTCTTCGTCAGTCATCAAGCATCAAGCATCAAGCTGCTTGTGGCCCTCATGCTGTTCCTTGGCTCGCTGGCTGTTTACGTCCGCACCGCCGCGCCAAGCGTCATGGCTGGTGATTCGGCGGAGTTCCAGATGGCGGCGGCGCTGCTGGGCGTGCCGCATCCCACGACCTATCCGCTGTACATCATGCTCGGCAAGCTGGCGACGCTGGTGATACCATTCTACGATCTGGCGCGGCGCGTGACGCTGGTTTCCTCGTTTGCCGCCGCGCTGGCCGTGGCGTTCATGTTTCTGCTGGCCCGCCGCGTCACCGGCGGCACGCTGTCGGCGGTGCTGGCGGCGCTGGCGCTGGCGGTTGCGCCCGGTCTGTGGAATGCGGCAACCATGGCGGAGGTGTACGCGCTGCTGGCGGCGCTCATGGCGGCGTTTGGCTACTTTCTGATTGCAGATTATAGATTGCAGATTGCAGATTGGCAGAACCAGGGAATTGACGAACGACGAACGACGAACGACAAAGGGCAACAAACCGATGTCGCCATGCCTTCCGCTCGTCCGCTCACCGTCGCTGCTTTCATCGCTGGCCTCGCCTTTTCACACCATGGGCTGTTCGCGTTCACCGGCATGCCGCTGTTCGCTGGCTATGTGTTGTGGCGGGTGCTGCGACGGAGGACGAAGGACGAAGGACGAATGCTGAGTGCGCCTATCGTCCATCGTCTATCGTCTATCGTCAAAATAAGTATTCCTCTGGCAGTAGCCTTCATCCTCGGCCTCACGCCCTGGCTCTACACCTTGATTCAATACGCTCACTACGGCCCGTTCCATGGCGAAGATTATGGCCTGCCGATCCACTACTTCTGGGGTTCGCCCGGCTCGTGGGTAGAGGCGGCAAACATGCTGCTGGGTGGCGCGATGCGTAACGGCGTGTTTCGCATGCCGACCTTGGAACATGCTGGCACGACGATGCAATTCATCGGCGCGCGGCTCCTGTTTGAGTTCGGGCCGCTTGGCTGCGCGTTGGGCGCATTGGGCTGCGTGGCGCTGCTCGTGCGACAGCGCGGCGTGTGGCTTGGCGCGGCGGCGGTGTTCGCCGGGGATGTGCTGTACATGCTGCTGGGTGGCGCGATGCGTAACGGCGTGTTTCGCATGCCGACCTTGGAACATGCTGGCACGACG
>DASTWM010000022.1:0-5833 GCA_035765855.1 Roseiflexaceae bacterium | reverse complement strand
CGCGGTGAGTCAGTCCCTCGTTGCGGCGCTGCTCTTCGGCAACCTCCACCGTCACTTTGTTAATCTGATCGAGGTAGCGCTCGAGCTTACTCAACTTTTCTTCAATGTAGGCGCGCTGCCGCTCAGAAATTTTGCCATTGCGACTCTTAATAACGAGATCCATGATTGCTCCTCCTCGCTGGGGCTGCATCATCCGGCTTTGACGAAACTGCATCGTCCGTAAAACACAAAGCCCCCAGGCCACAAACGCAGCCGGGAGCCATTGCTAACAATACAGCATCTGAACTTACTATCGCGCGGCCAGATTGCTTGCAGACGACAAAGGTCATTCTGTTCGCTCCTTCCGGTCTGCGATCAGGGTAGCACATGTGCCACTGATCTTGGAGATCGTATGTTTCATTGTACTACCCCGACAAGGTGGGCGCAAGTAACGAGATCACCACTGAGCGCCAATCATGCTGAGAAGTGTAAAAAAGAAATCATTTCTGCTATGGTCTGCTCCCTTTAGAAGCAGGTAAAGCCTTGACAAACGCCAGAATTGGTGTATAATACCAGACCGGTGAATAATTTCACCAACGGAATTGGTGCTCTCCGGCGCACGCTGCTCGTATCACGCGGTAGTTGTGGCGAAATGCCTGGAACGGCCATGCTGGCTGTTTTGGTCGGCGCTCCGGCAGAGCTTTCACTGAGGTTATATGGACGGCAAGGCCAACCGAGTTTGCTGCGAATCGTTTCGCCGCTCGCTGCTTCACGCGGTGGGTACGTGTGCGCCTGCTGTCGCATGGTGGTGCTCCTGAGCATCATCATATTGATATGCGCCCCAACCCCCTCCTCGTGGAGGGGGTTTTTTATGCCCTCAAGCTCATGCGGTGGAACTGGTCGCCCGATCTGATCCGTCGTACTGAAAGAGCTTGGAGGGAAGCAAAATAAACAGCCAGTTTTTCCTGAACCATAATACAACTAATCGACATGCGCGAGGTGATGAGATACGTCTCATCGCTGGCGACGCTGTGCCGTTCGTTTGCCGTCTGTCATTCGTCATGAATCTTTTTGCACTCAAGGAGGGCCGTTAGATTGAGCAAGCAGACCTATCTCGACTACCTTCGTCAGGAGTTCGGCGTTGATGCTGTTGGTAGCGTGACTGATTTCGTCAGTCGCAGGGATGGACGGCTGCTGCTTGCAGACCGGATCGATTTGAACGCGCTGGCCCGGCGCTACGGCGCGCCGCTTGAGGTGGCCTACTGCCCGCTGATCACCGAGCAGGTGGAGCGGATGCACGGCTGGGCCAATGCCGCGCGCAAGCGTACCGGCTACGCAGGCGCATTTGTGTATGCGTATGCCACCAAGGCAAACTTTGCCGAAGAGGTGGTTCGAACGGCACTTACCGCTGGCGCACATTACGAGACTTCCTCCGCCGCCGATGTGGTGATCGCGCACCACCTGTGGCGGCAGGGCGTGCTGCCGGATGATCGCTATATTTTCTGCAACGGTTCCAAAGAGGATTTTTACATCGACGCGGTGGTGGCGCTGCGCGAGGCCGGCAACGATCATGTCGTGCCAATTCTGGACGATCTCGACGAGCTAGAGGCGCTGATCGAGCGCTGCCATGAGCCGCTGCTGCTGGGCGTGCGGGCGCGCTTCGCCCCCGACACGGTCGATTCGTCGCATCCCGGCGGCGACCGCTTCGGCCTGACGCCGGAGGAGATTCTGGAAGCCGCCGCGCGCGTGGAAGGCACGCCGCACAAGATCATTGTCTACCATGCCATGGTCGGCAGTCAGATCGAGAACCTGGACGGCTGGATGACGCGGCTGGAGCGGTCAGCCATGGCATATTGTGAATTACGGCAGCAGGTGCCGAGCCTGCATGCCTTCAATTTCGGCGGTGGCATGCCGACCTCGGCCTATGAAATCGGCTTTGCGTTCGATTACGCGGGCTTCTGGGAGCGGCTGCTGACCGGCATGGCGCGGGCATGCGCGCGCTTCGACGTGCCGCAGCCCGACATCATCGGCGAGTTCGGGCGCTACACGGTGGCGTCACACAACGTGCTGCTCATGGAGGTTGGCACGGTGAAGGAGCGGCCCGGCGACGAGCCAGCGTGGTACCTGGTGAACGGCAGCATGATGGTTTCGCTGCCGGATACGCTGTTTGTGGAAGGGCAGCAGTTCGTCATGCTGCCGTTGGACAATTGGGATGCGCCGGTGCGCGACGTGCGGCTGGCCGGGCGGCGCACATGCGATACTGACGACATCTTTCCCCGTCCTGGCCAGCCGCCGCTCAAGCTGCCGTCCTTGGAAGGGGCGGACACGCAGGACCGCCCGTACATCTTCGCGGTGTTTGGCGTTGGCGCGTACCAGCAGATGATCGCCGGGCGGGGCGGCGCGCACCACTGCCTCAGCCCGGAGATGCGGCGGATCATCATCGAGCGCGAGGGCGACTCACTGACTGTCCGCGAGGTTGCGCCGCAGAGCGTCGGCGCGATCATGGGCTTGCTGGGCTACAACCGCGAGACGCTGGAGCCCGCCCGGCCCATGGTGGGTCAGCGCCGCACTCAGCCGGAGCGAACGCCCGCTTCAACATTGCGCGTGCCGAACGCCGCGCTTCGGACGCCACGCAAGGTCTCGTCGCGGTTGCGCACCGCCGCGCCACCGCGTGACATGCGGCGGGCGTTGGCGGGGTAATGAACCTGATCGTGTTGTGAAATGCCATGATTGCGTTGTGAAACACCGTAGAGACGACCCGGCGGGTCGTCTCTACCACAATGAAAACCATTGTTTTGCAATGCGTGTTTACCCACCCGATCACCTTCTCACCTCGCTCTCATCTTGCGCCGCGGTGCGAAAGCGGCCCCGCTGTGGTAGAATCTCGACAGAGAATGGAACCCCGAGCGTTCGCAGGCGTCTTCTTAGCAACAGCGCACCGTTTTCCGCGCCGCGCCTGGCGACCTCAAGGAGCGCCGCTGCATGCATATTTCGTTTGTTGCGCCAACAGCCCTCTGGCTTTTACTGATACTGTTGCCCATCTGGGCCGTGGCGATGTGGACGCCGCGCCGCCTGAATCGCACCCGTTTCTGGAGCAGCCTCGTGCTGCGTACGGCCATGATCATCGCGCTGACGCTGGCTGTCGCGGGCGTGCAGATCGTCCGCAGCGTGGATGACCTGACCACGGTTTTTCTGATTGATAGCTCCGACTCAGTGTCGCCATCGGCGCGCGGGCAGGCCGAGGCGTTTGTGCAGGACGCCATGAAGGGCATGAAGCCCAACGACAAGGCCGCGGTGGTCGTGTTTGGGGAAAACGCACTGGTCGAGCGCACGCCCAGCGATACGCCGGTGCTTGGCCGCCTTTCATCCGTGCCGGTCGCGGCGCGCACCGACATTCAGAGCGCGTTGCAGCTTGGCATGGCGATGCTGCCCGCCGACACCAAGAAGCGCATGGTGCTGCTTTCGGATGGCGGCGAGAACAGCGGCAACGCCGTCGAAGCGGCCCGGCTGGCTGCCGCGCGCGACATTCCAATCAGCTTTGTGGACCTTGGCTCGTCGAATGGCGGCGAGGCGATGATTGACAGCCTTTCCGCTCCGGCGAACGTGCGACAAGGTCAGGAAGTCGAACTCGTGGCGACGGTCAACAGCACGGTGGCGCAGCCCGCGCAACTACGCATTTTCAACGGCGACAAAGTTATTTTAGACCAGCAGGTGCAGCTTGCAGTCGGCACCAACAGCTACAGCCTGAAGGTACCTACAAAGGACGTGCAAGGCTTCCAGCGCTTCCGGGCCGAAATTCAGCCGCAGATCGATACGCGTGCTCAGAACAATCAGACCGAAGCACTCGTGCATGTCAACGGCGTGCCGCGCGTGCTGCTGGTGGAAGGCCAGCCGGGCGAGGCGCAGAACTTCAAGGATGCGCTCACCGCCGCGAACGTTACGGCGGAAGTTACCGCGCCTGACGCCATGCCGACCGAACTGTCCGGCCTGAGCGATTATGAAGCCGTGGTGCTGGTCAATGTGGCGGCGCGCGACCTGCCGGTGAAGGCCATGGCGAATTTACCAGCCTACGTCAAGGAGCTTGGCAAAGGGCTGATCATGATTGGCGGCAATCATTCGTTTGGCGTGGGCGGCTACGGGCGCACGCCAGTTGAGGATGCACTGCCAGTCTACATGGACGTGCGCGATCGGCAGGAGCGACCCGACCTCGCGCTGGTATTTGTGATTGACAAATCCGGCAGCATGGATGCATGCCACTGCTCCGGGCCGAACCGCCAGACTTCGCAGTTTCGACGCGGCGGCACGCCCAAGATCGACATTGCCAAAGATGCCGTGGCGCAGGCCACGCAGGTATTGCAACCCAACGACACGGTCGGCGTCGTCGCGTTCGACGGCAACTCGCACTGGATTGTGCCAGCACAGCGCGATCTCACGGTCGATAAAGTCACCAGCGCGCTGGCACCAGTCGCGCCTGAGGGCGGCACAAACATCAAATCCGGCCTGCTGGCCGCCGAGGACGCGCTGAAAAATACTGACGCGCGCATCAAGCATGTCATTCTGCTGACCGATGGCTGGTCGGGCGGCGGCGACAACCTCGACGTTGCCAATCGCATGCGCGAAGAAGGCATGACCCTGTCGGTTGTGGCGGCGGGCGGCGGCTCGGCTGATCAACTGCAGACGCTTGCGACGCAGGGCGGCGGGCGCTATTATCCAGCTGATAACATGGAGGATGTGCCACAGATTTTCGTGCAGGAAACCATCACGGCGGTCGGCAATTACATGATTGAGGAGCCGTTCACACCGAAATACGCGGGCGCGAGCCCAGTGCTTGATCAACTCAATCAGGGCTTGCCGACGCTGTACGGCTACAACGGCACAACGCCGAAGGACACCGCAACTGTCGCGCTCACCAGCGCCGATGAGTCGCCAGTGCTGGCTCAGTGGCAGTACGGCCTTGGTCGGGCGATCGCATGGACGAGTGACGTGGAAGGCAAGTGGGCGAAGGATTGGGTGCAATGGCCGGAGTTCCCGCGCTTTGCCGCGCAGATGGTCAACTGGGTGCTGCCGAGCAGCGCCACGGCAAATAGTATCTCGTCGGCGGGCATGCAGGCCAACTTCCACACCGAAGGCGCGCAGACAATCCTTGATGCGACGGTGCAGGACGCAGGCGGCAAGCCGCGCAACAATCTCGCCATGCAGGCAACCATCCTGCAACCCGACGGCAGTTCAAAGCAGGTGCCGCTGACGCAAATCGCGCCGGGCGAATACCGCGCCAGCATCGCCAGCCCGATGCAGGGTACCTACATCGTGCAAATGGTTGGCTCGGCGGGTGGGCAGATCGTCGTGCAAGACACGGCCGGCATGGTTGTGCCGTACTCGCCGGAATACCGCCAGGGCCAGAGCAACCCGCTGCTGCTTGAAACGCTGGCGAAAGAAACGCACGGCGCGCGTCTCACACAGCCCGCCGATGCTTTCTCGCATAATCTCGCGGATGTGTCGCGGGCGCAGGAGATCGGGCTGCCACTCGTGCTGCTGGCGTTGCTGCTGCTGCCGATTGATATTGGGGTGCGGCGGCTGGTGCTGCGCCGGAGCGATTTCGGCATGACGGCGGCGATGCTGCGCGGGCAACGGCCATTATCGCCGGTAAGTGAAGGCCCGGCGGCACAGCGCGCGCGCGGCAAGCGCACCGAAGCCGATGACGAGACGCTAGAGAGGCTATTAGCTGCGAAACATCGGGCGCGCAAGCGAGCGCGGGGGGAGGAGGAGTGATCTATTCGCCCCGGCCCTCCACCGTGAAGCTGCTCGTGTAGAGTGAAGCGATTGCGCCCGGATCCGGCTCGGTGAGTACCTCCAT
>DASTWM010000021.1:0-13621 GCA_035765855.1 Roseiflexaceae bacterium | reverse complement strand
ACATCGTATCAGCGCGATCGCGGCGCGCGAACGTGCGTGGCGATAATAAACTGTCACCAAATGAAAATCGGATTGTAACTTCCGTTCAAGTGTATACGTATATCATGCATACGTGCTTCATGAAAGAACATGAGGCAAAGGAGGCATCATGGCAGTACTTCTTGGCATTATCGTCGGATTTGTCGGCTGGTTTCTGGTGCGCTACCTGCTCGCTGGCCTGTTCACGGTTGACCAGAACGAGCGCGCGGTGAAAACGGTGTTCGGGCGGGCCGAGCGGCTCGCTAAATCCACACTCGAAGATCCGTTCGCTGAGTATTTGCGACCGGAGGAGCGCGAGCGCTACGATTACCCGCAGGTGCGCGTGATTCCGCCGGGCGGGCCGTATTTCAAATGGCCGTGGGAGCGCGTATACAAGGTGTCGGTCGCCACGCAGACCGTGAACATGGCCTACGATCCTGAGGCGCCGCAGGCTAATGCAGGCGGTGCCATCCTCGACGCAGTCACCAAAGATCAGCTCAACATCGGCTTGCAGGGCCAGATTCGCTACCGCGTGTGCGAGCGCAATCTGTACGCGTACCTGTTCGGTGTGAAGCATCCGGTCGTGCACGTCATGGGCTATTTCATTTCGGTGCTGCGCGAGCGGATCGCCAATTTCGAAGCGCCGGTCAAAGAAAGCCTGGTACCGGAAGGGACGCTGGCCGACCCGTCGCTGGCCGACTCAAGCCTGGTGATCGGCGTATCAATTAATGACCTGCGCAAGAATCTGCGCGACCTCAACGAGATGATGGACCGCGAGTGCCTGTCGTCCGAGGCGCGCTACGGCATCACGTTTGACGCCTCGCTGATCACGGCCATCGACCCGCCCGCCGATGTCGAATCGGCGCTGGCGGCGATCAACACCGCGCATAACCAGGTTTCGTCCGACATCAGCCTGGCGCAGGCCTCCGCCGACCAGAAGATCGTCCAGTCCCGCCGGGCCGTCGAGATCAAAACCTTGCAGGCCCAGGCCGAAGTCGAGCCGCTGCGGGCGCTGGCAGCACAATTAACCGAGCTCAAGAAGAACGGCCCGAACGCGCTGCCGGCCTACCTGCATAACGTGCGCGTCAAGCTGTACAATCAGGTGCAGCGCGCCATTCTAGAGGTGAAGCAATGACGACCATCATTACCTTTCTTGTCACTGCCCTGATCGTGTTCGTGCTGTGCTTCATCCTTGTGCCGCTGTTCATGGGGCTGCTGCGCATGTTCGGCCTGTACACGATCGTCAACGAAGGCACATGTCAGGTGTACGTGCTGTTCGGCAAGGTCATCGGCGTGCTGAGTGAGCCGGGGCTGTACTTCCTGCCCGCACATCTGGGCCTCAACGCCTTTCTGGTGCGCTGGCTTGGCCGCCACCAGGTGCTGGACATGCGGCTCGATCAGCGCTACCTGCGCTCGCAGGCCGTGAACTCCGAGGAGGGCGCGCCCATGGGCGTCGGCATCTGGTACGAGATGTTCATCAGCGATCCGGTGTCGTACATGTTCAAAAACGCCGACCCGCAGGGATCGCTGGCGGCCAACGTCAGCAACGCGGCGGTGCGCAGCCTGAGCAATATGCCGCTGGCGGCCATGCTGGAAGATCGCCATTCCATGAGCCAGGCGGTGCGGCACGAAGTTTCGCCGAAATCGACGGAGTGGGGCTATCAACTCGGCTCGGTGTACGTGCGCAAGGTACACTTCCGTGACGAAGGCATGATCCGGCAGATCGAGGCCAAGGTCGTCAACCGGCTGCGGCAGGTCACGTCGGCGATCAAGCAGGACGGCGCGAACCAGGTCAGCATCATCTCCAGCACCGCCGAGCGCCGCGCCGCCGTCGAGTTCGCCAAAGCCGAGGCCATGCGCCCACAGATCGTCGGCGCGGCGCTCAACGAGATTTCGCAGGATCCGGAGATTGCCACCAGCCTGTTCGAGCTGCTGGAGATGCAGAATCTCCTCGACAGCAAGGCCGCGATCACGCTGGTGCCGCCCAGAAACGAGTTGCTTACTCAGATGCTGGCGTCGGACGCGCCGCCCGCGCCAACCAACGGCACACCCGCGCCGCGCAGCCGCTAGGCGGGCCATCAGCCGCAGATAGCTACATGTAAGCCACAGAGAACACCGAGATGTACTTCTCAATATTCTCTGTGGCCTCTGTGTACTCTGTGGCTCATGATTGATTTAATTCACGCTCGCTAAAAACGTCGCAATTGGCCGCATCTGCTCGCGCAGCACCATGACATCTGATGCGTCCGGCATGGCCTGCACATACTGGTCGATGTCGTCGAGCGCGCGGTGCAAATCGTCGAGGTGCAGGCGCAGCAGCCCGCGGTCGCGCACCTCTTGCGGCGTGTGCGGCTCCAGCAGCAGAATGCGCTCCACAGCTCCAAGCGCGCGCTGATAGTCGCTCATGTGGACGTAGGTGTGCTTCAAATTGCGCAGCATGCGCGCCAGAATCGCCCGTTTGGTCGGCGGCTGCATGATCTGGCGAATCAGCGCCGGGCTGGCCGCGCCATACGCGTCAATGATCTGCTGCGCGCACGCATCCGCGCTCCACAGCTTACCGCCATGAAATGGGTCAATGTAGATAGCACCAATTGGTGTCGCGTAACGCGCCAGGAAATGCCCCGGCAGCGCCACGCCGCTGATCGGCAGGCCGAGCCGGCGGCCCACCTCCATGTATAGCACCGACAGCGTAATCGGCAGGCCGGTGCGCCGGGCGATGACCTGATCCAGAAAGCTATTCGCGGGATCGTTGTAGTCTGCCGTGTTGCCATGGAAACCACATTCCTCGAACAAGTAGGCATTGATCGCGGCAACATGATCGTGCGGTGTCACCCCTGCATCGATGCGCGGGCGCAGGTCATGCACGAGCGCGGCAATGTGCTGAAGCGTGACCTCGAGGTTGTCCGTGTTCTGATCTTCCCATGCGATGCACAACGCGGCCTGAGCAAGATCGAGCGCGGCTTCGGGCTGGCGCACCAGCGATTGGAAGCGGCGGCGCGCAGGTAAATGGCGTAACATGGCGTTATGATACCACAAACTGCCGCGCCGCCCGCCCGATGTGCTGGTACACAAGCGCCGAGGATTGCTATGCTATAATCACTCGTACGTGCGGCTCCCCAACTATCCCGACGAGGATATATGGCAACTGAAAAAGATTTTGTGATGCATGCCCATGACTCGCTCGACTCGCTGGAAGCGCGCAGCCACTTACGCGGCGACCTGCTGACCGCCGCCGCCCACCTCATGACCATCCACGATCCGCAGGAACTGATGAATCATGTCGTGCAGCAAATCGTTGCAATCACGCCATGCGTGCAAGCGAGTGTGCTGTGGCTGTTTGACCGGCAGCAGGGCATGCTGCGCGTCATGGCCTTGCACGGCCCGGCCTGGGAGCACCAGCGCGAAGTGCTCACCCATGTCCAGTACCGGGTTGGCGAGGGTCTGCCGGGCCTGACGCTGCGCCGGGGCGAGCCGCAGCTCATCCATGGCCGCGCGCGCTACCGCGACCTGACAGGTGCCGTACACCAGCGCAATCAAGCCAGCATGCGCCAGTTTCTTGACTCGCTCTCGCAAGATACGACCGCGCTGCTGCTGCCGCTCCGTATCGGCAGCGAAGTGCTTGGCGTGCTGGAATTGCTCGATCTTGACGGCACGCCGCCGCTCCGCAAGACCGATGTCCATGATTTGCAGATGTTTGCCAGCCTGGTTGGAGGTGCCTTGAAGCATGCCCAGTTTCAGGTGCAGATGCATGCCGATCAGCGGCGGCTTGAAGTGTTTAGCGCGATCAGTGCGGCGGTCAGCACGGCGGCTGACCTTAACGAACTCATGGGCAATGTCCTCGACATTGTGCTGAACGTGATCAACGCGCCAGCCGGAGCGCTGTTTTTATACAATCCTGCCCGCAGCATGCTGACCATGGGCGCGCACCGCCATTTACCAACGGCATATGTCGCAAACCACACCGAATTTTCGCTGACGGGTGCATCATGCGAGGATGCGGTGCGCTACGGCCAGCCGATCCGGCGCTTGCTGCTGCCCGACACCGACGAAGATCCGCTGATGGAGCGTGGCTTTACCAGCGGCCTGCACCTGCCACTGCTTGCCGGTGGCACCGTGATCGGGGCCGTGTCCGTGTTCACCAAAGCCGTTTTGTATAACCGCATGGATGTGCAATCGCTGATGCTGATTGGCAATCTGGCGGGCTTCGCGATCGCCAACGTGCTGCTGTACCAGGCGAGCGATATCGAGCGGCGCAGGTTGCTGACGGTCATCAACAGCATTGCCGAGGGCGTGGTGCTGTGCGATGGTTCGGGCCAGCTTGTCATGGCTAATCAGACGGCGATGGCGCTGCTCTCGATTGACACGCTGCCAGCGCGTCAGTCACTCAGCGAGATGATTGATTTTCATGCGATTCGTGATGTCGACGGCGAGCCGATGTCGCTCGACCGGCTGCCGATCTCGCGGGCGCTGGCGGGCAAAATTTTTCATGATGAGCGGGTGCTTGTGCAGGGCGAAAAGGGGCTGGACACGGTGCTGAGCTTCAGCGGCGCGCCAGTGTACGGCGACGACAACACGATCGGCGGCGCGGTGGTGGTGTTCCGCGACATCACGGCCATGCAGAAAACCGAGCGTGCCAAGGATGAGTTTCTGGCCGTGGCCGCCCACGAACTCCGCAGCCCGCTCGCAGCCGTGCGCAGTTACACCGACCTGCTGGTGCGCCGCGAGCAGAGCCGCAACGATGAAGGTTCGATGGAGATGTACGGCCTGACGGTGCTTGCCCAGCAGGTATCGCACATGCTCCGCCTGGTTGACGATTTGCTGGACGTGTCACGCCTCGATGCCGATCAATTCAACTTACAGCTTCACCAGATCGATCTGGTCGCGTTGGTCAAGCAGGTGCTCGAACAGCAGCGTCCTTCCGCTGGCGATCGACAATTGAAACTCGACAGCGCGCCGGAATTCTTGCCGATCATGTGCGATCAAATGCGCATTCACCAGGTGCTAACGAATGTCGTCGGCAATGCGATCCGGTACAGCAAGCCGGGCCTGCGCATCGGCGTGTCGATTGATGTACACCGGGCCGCCGCGCTGGCGGAGCGCTACCCTTCATTTGTGAAGCACGCGCCGCAGCCATACGATCCTGATATGGAGTTTGCCGTTGTCGCCGTTGAGGATCAGGGCATCGGCATCCCCGAAAGCCAGCGCGAACGGCTGTTCAAGCGCTACGTGCGCGGCCAGAACCAGCTCGGCAAAGGGTTAGGATTGGGGCTGTACCTGAGCCGCGAGTTTGTGGTGCGGCATGGCGGCTCGATCTGGTTTGAAAGCGTGGTCGATAAAGGCAGCACGTTTTACGTGGCGCTCCCGCTGTTGGCAGAAGCGCCCGACGACATGGCTGCCTTCAACGGCATGCTGAACGCATAGCAGGCGTTTCTACCCGTACAATGCGCTTCTGATATGACTTTCGGCCTCTTTACAGAGGCTGTATACATACAATCTCAGGTAGGCGAGCATGTCTGATGGCGATAGCTGCTGATTGATCAGGTTTTTCCGGCGGGACACGCGATTCGACGAAGTGGTTGCAGGAACGGGGCCGTTTCACGGATGGGGCGCACCAGTTGCCACCGTACCAGTCGTATGCGACAATAGCCGCAGTACCTTCGCTGGTTCACTAGCTACCCGGACCAGGTCGATCTCCTGACGGGATTCCTCGAAGGAAGCAACGATGCAGACATCAGACATTCCGCGCGCGGTGGCTGCGGCCACGTCAATCGCGGCAGCGCTCGATCTGCCAGTCGACGACGCGATCGTTCTTCACAACTCGAACAAACTCGCGCTGCGCATGCTGCCCTGTGACATCCTTGCGCGCGTGGCACACGCAGGCCATGAAGTTGCGCAGTTCGAAGTAGACCTTGCCCAACGACTGGCCGAAACCGGTAGCCCGGTGGCCGCGCTTGATCCTCGGGTGGAGCCGCGCGTCTACGAGCGAGATGGCTTCGCGGTCACGCTGTGGACCTACTACGCGCCTGTGTCGCCTCGAGACGTCGCGCCAGCCGAGTACGCCCAGGCGCTCGCGCGGCTGCACGCGGGCATGCGGAAAATCGATCTCGCTGCGCCGCACTTTACGGATCGAATCGCGCAGGCGCAGTGGCTGGTTGGCAACCGCGCCCAAACTCCCGAGCTTGCTGACGCGGAGCGGGAGCTTCTCGCCAAGACGTTGGGAAGCCTTCGGCGCGCGATCGCCGACCGCGGCGCTGCCGAGCAGTTGCTGCACGGCGAGCCGCACCCTGGCAACCTGCTCAGGACGAAGAATGGGCTGCTGTTCATAGACCTCGAGACGTGTTGCCGCGGACCGGTCGAGTTCGACATCGCCCATGCGCCCGACGATGTCAGCGAGCACTATCCGGCTGTTAATCACGACCTGCTGCGCGAGTGCCGGATCCTAATGCTGGCGATGATCACAACATGGCGCTGGGATCGCGACGACCAACTTCCGAACGGTCGCCAACTGGGCGCAGCGTGGCTCAGCCAGATGCGAGCCGCGTTGGATCGCGATGGGCGGATACTCCGCGCTGATCACAGCACAGCGTCAGAGCGGTAATGCTCGGCGATGAACGACCGGCTAACGCGGCGCTGCACCCGAAACACAATGCATACCCATTTTCGCAGATGATGCGATAAACGCACTATTGTGCAGACACACAATTATGGGCCGGTTTGCGGCGGCGGGAACATGATCGGCGCGTCGGCGAGATCTTCTGGCTTCACCACGGCGACCGCGCCATTCTGGACCTGCAACATCAGCGAGCGCGCATCGGCAGCCTGCCCGCTTCCATCAAACGTGATCGGGCCAATGTACGCCAGGATGTGATCGGCATAATTCGTCTGGGCCAACGCTTCACGCAGCTTCCCATGATCGAGCGAACAAGCACGGCTCAATGCGTCATGAAGCACGAACACGCTCTGGTAGGCCATGATCGCCTGCGGCGGCATCTCCGCGCCGAACCTGGCCCTGTACGCGTCGCGCACCTGCTGCGACTTGTCGTTGCGCGGGTTGGCGGTGTACATTTCATTGAAATACCAACTCGCCGTGTCGCCTAGCCCGGTGATGAACTGCGGCGTGCTCCACGCGCCGTCGTCCAGTCCCATAAGCGGCGGCGCGAACTTCATGCTCGCCGCTGTTTGTGCAATCAGCACGCTATCAGTGTAGCGACCAATGACGATCACAATATCGGGATCAGGATTCAGCGCCCGCGCCCGGTCGAGCAGCGGCGCGATGTCGGTCAAGCCTGCGGCGGTATAGGAAATATCGTCAAGAATATGGATGTTTTGCGCCGGCGCGCGCTTCTTGAGCACATCCGCAAAGCCGGTGCCGAACGGCGAATCTTCGTGCAGCACGACCGCGGTGGAAATCGGCTCGGTTTGCGCCGTCAGTAAGCCTAGCAGGTGTTGCAGGAAACTATCAACCATCTGGGTCTGGTTCGGCTGCACACGAAACGTATAGGTCAGACCTTGCTTCAGAATGGCGTCGTCGGGCGCGCCGACAACCATGTACGGCACCTGCGCCTGCTCGGCAACCTCGGTGGTGCTCATGGTGACGCTGCTTTGCAACGCGCCAAACAGCGCCACCGCGCCCGCGTCGATCAGTCGCTGTGCCTCGCGCGCGCCCACCGCAGGCTGTCCCTGGCTGTCGGCGTGCTCCACCCGCAGCTTCGCGCCGTTCAGGCAGGCGACACCACCGGCGCTGTTGATCTGCTCGACCGCTAAATCAATGCCGTTGTTGAACATGCCGCTCTCGGTTGCAAGCGTGCCGCTGAGCGGATAAATCGAGCCGAGCAGCACCTCGTTTGCTGTGGCAGCAGTTGGCGGAATTGTGGGACCTGGCGCGCTCGTCGGCGCAGTTGTTGGCACGCTGGTCGGCGCAACTGTCGGGGCGGGCGCGCTCGTCGGCACAGCGGTTGGCGCGGATGGAGTAGGGTTCGTCGCAACTGGCGGCGCGGCGGGACTACACGCTGGCACGACCATGAGCAGCAGCAGCGGGCACAATCCTCGGAAAAGCTGTTTCATCACAATCTCCTTCGTGACGTACCACACAGGTATCATCTCTATCTCAGCCCTAAGTACTCTTGCTATTTCCCCGTTCAGTGTATTATGCTAGGCGAGATATACAAGAAGCTCGCTTCGCTATGTAACACACCCGCTTCTCTATGTTGACGATTTTACCAGCAACTTCGTTCCGATGTGGGAAGGCTCCAGGCATGGCCATCGCCAGCCGGGGCCTTTCTTTGTGAGGTATAAACGACCATGCAATCCAGCTTGCGCGCGCGTCTTTCCACGCTTCGCTATACACCTGCCGCACCCGGCGCAGAAGAGTCCGCCCCCGGCGCGCTTTCGCCCGGCGAGGTTCGGCGCGGCCTGAATCTTTCCATCTATGAAGGCGCGCTGGCGACCGTTCATGTCAGCGTCGTCACCGGCGCGTTCGTCACCGGCTTCGCGCTCATGCTTGGCGCGAACGATTTCGAACTCGGCCTGATCGGCGCGATGCCATTTGTTGGGCCGCTGTTTCAATTCATCGGCGCGTTTCTGGAAGAGCGGCTGGGCGAGCGGCGGCGCATCACGGTGATCTCATCAGCCCTCAGCCGCGTGCTCTGGGCTGTCATCGCCGCGCTGCCATTCATTACGATGCTCGGCAGCGCGAAGATTCCCATGTTCCTGGGGCTGCTGCTCGTGTCGCAGGCACTGATCGGCATCACGTCCAACGCATGGACAAGCTGGATGAGCGATCTGGTGCCGCCGCGCCGCCGTGGCAGCTACTTCGGCATGCGCAACACGGTGTGCAGCATATCCGCCATGGTCACGACCTGGCTGGCCGGCATCGGGCTAGACCATTATCAGTCGATCGGCAATGACCGGGTTGGTTATGCGCTGGTGTTCGGCGTGGCGGTGCTGTGCGCCATGGCTTCGGCCTTTGTACTGAGCAAGCAGCCTGAGCCGCCGATCAGCCGCCAGCGGATGCCCATGCGCGCGCTGTTCAGCGCCCCGCTGAAGAACCCGTTCTTTCGCAGCTTTAGCCTGGCTTCCACCGGCTGGGCAATCGCCACCGGCATCGCCTCGCCGTTCTTCAACGCCTACGGTATTCAAACATTACATCTTTCATTCACGACGCTGGCGCTGTTCGGCGTTGCAACCAGCGCCATGGGCATGATCGCGCAACCGTTTATCGGCCGTTTGCAGGATCGCTACGGCGACCGGCGCGTGCTGATCGTCAGCGCGTTCCTCACGGCGGTGGTTCCATGGGGCTGGGTGCTCTCGACACCGACCTTTCTGCTGCCCGTCTGGCTGACATCGATTTTGGCGGGCGCATTCTGGCCGGGCGTGACGCAGGGAATGCTCAACATCCTGATGGAGCGCTCGCCTGCGGAAGGGCGCGGCGCGTATGTTGCAACGTATGGCACCATCACCGGCGCGGGAACGTGTGTGGCGGGCGTGCTCGGCGGCGTTGTCGTCAGCCTCATGGGTTCCGTGCTGCTCCCGATCGGGCCGCTGCTGCTGAATCATTATGGCATTTTGTTTGTGGCGACCAGCCTTGGGCGCGCCGCAATCGCATGGGTGTTCGCGCGCCGAATCTGATGCATGAAGCGCATCCTGCGGCACATACTATGCGTATCATACATGCGGCAGGAGATCGCATCTGTATCTGCTGCAAGCCATGACAAAAGCCCAAAAGCATCGCACTGTGTTACAATGAAGACCGACATGATAACGTTTGCAAGGAGATCATCATGCGTGAGAAATACCGGAGCGAAGAGCACAACACTGGGACATGGGAACAACTCACGCATGGGCGCACTGCGGAACGGCTTGGTCGTGGTCAGGTGCTCTACACGCCTGACCAGGCAGCGGATGAGGTTTTGCTCCTGACCAGCGGGCGGATCGGGCTGCACTTACTCAGCGCGGAAGGCCGCTCGCTGATGCTGCACGAGGTTGAACCGGGGCAGCTTTTCGGCCATGTGGCGATGAGCAGCAGCGAAACCTATGATACCTACGCCGAAACGCTCAGCAACGTCACGTTGTATCGCATTCCGCGCGCGGCACTTTTGCAGATGTTTGCCGATTCGCCCGATCTGGTGCTGGCGATGGTCGACGACCTTGGCCGCTACCAGGCGCTTGTCAGCCGCCGCCTGGACGAAGTCACCTTTAAGTCTGTTCCCGCCCGGCTGGCATCATTGCTGCTGGACATGGCGAACCGGCATGACGCCACCTCGAAGATGCATGTGCCACGCCGCAGCCACCGCCAACTGGCCGAGATGATCAACGCCTACCGCGAAACCGTTACCAAGCAGATCAATCAGTTCCGCGCGGCCCGCCTGCTGGAGATCGACCGATCAGGATTCACACTGGTCAATCTTCCACGGCTTGAAGAATTGGCGCAGGGCTGGTAAGCTCGTCGTTGATGCTTGATGCATGATACATGAGCTGCATGCTCCGGGTATCAGGCATTATGCATGGTGTTTGAGCGGCGCTTGTGCGGTGACATAGACGCGCACGCAATCCGGCAGCGCCTCGACGTGCATATTCGTCTCCTCGCGCGGCTCGCCGTCAAGATTCACCTGCACCGGCTGTTCCACTGCCAGATCGAGCCACGGCAACTGAGCGTATACAATTGGTCCCTGATCTGCAAGCTCACCGTTGCGCAATGCTCTCACAAGGAGCAGCAGCTGAGAAAAAGGCATTTCGGGCAGTATCATGAGGTCGATCAGGCCGTCGTTCAGCAGCGCGCGCGGGCACACCTGAAAGCCGCCGCCCGCCTGCCGCCCATTTCCAAGCGCGATGGCGTAAAAATCGCCTTCCCACACAAAATCCGGCCCCGTGATATTCGCATGATGGGCCTGTAAGTTGGTTGCTTCACGCAGCCCCGTAATAGCATACGCAATAGCGCCGAGCAGATCTTTTTCTTCCTGGACCGCATCCGCTGTAGCGCCGGTGCCGTAGCCGCCCGACGCAATGTTCACAAACACGCGGTCGTTGAGCTTGCCGAGGTCGATCGTGCGCGCGGTTCCTTCCACGATAAATTGTAATGCTTGCCGCGGATCGAGCGGAAGGCCGCACGAGGTTGCGAAATCGTTGGCCGTGCCGAGCGGCACAATGCCAACCGCGCAATCCGCGCCCGCTTCCATGACGCCGTTCACCACACAGTTCACCGTGCCGTCGCCGCCCGCCGCAATGACGGTATCGTACGTGCTGGATTGCGCCGCCTCGCGCGCGAATGCGCTGGCGTCCGGCCCTTCCCATGTGACGCGCACATCGACGGTGTGGCCCTGCGCCTGCAACGCTTGCACGCCCTCGCGCAGGCGATTGTCAGCGGCGGCCTTTGCTGTGGCAACCATGCTCATCGTGCGGCGCGACGTGGAGCGAGTGGGCGAATCGGACTGGCTCATGAATCAACCTCTTTCGGCATGTCTTCTACGATTGCAACGCGCGGGCGCTCAGCATGTCCTTCGCAAGTATCATGCCGCAACACTACGGAGTAGGAGATCGCAACGCTTCGAGCGCCGCCTGCACCTGCGGATCGGTCGCGAGCGGGAAGCGCCACCATTCCGCCTCGACCACGCGGTCGGGCAGCACGCCGCGCCCCTCGATCAGCGTGCCGTCTGGAAGATGAAATGCTAATTCGGCCAACCACAGCCGCGATCCATCAGATAAATCGTGCGGGCTGAGATTTTCAGTATTGCCCGCAGTGTGCGTGCCGACGATGGCGGCGCGGTGGAGCACCTGCATGCCAGCGGCAAACATTTCGGCGGCGCTGACCGTATCTTCGCTGGTCAGCACGACAATCGGCACGCCTTCTAATGGCGGCAGCGTTTGGCCTTCCGGCGCGGTCAGCGTGTACGAACGGTCGCGGCCCTGCGTCGCGCCAATCGTGCCGCCATTTGCGAACAGGCCGATTGTATTGAGCATGAGATCGACCCGCCCGCCGCCGTTGGTCCGCACATCGATAATCAGGCCATCGAGCGGGCCGCTTTGCAGCAGCGTTTCGAGCTGCTGGCGCACCACTTGATCGACATGATCGAAATCGAACGTATTGATTGCCAGATAGCCGACATTGGTGTTTGGCAGGCGCTCGGCTTCAACCGGCGGAAAGGCATCGCTGGGAATGGCGCGGCGGGTGACTTCCACGTCGCGCTGCGTGCCGTCTGACGCCTGGATGGTCAATGTCACCATGGTGCCTGCCGGGCCGCGCACCGCGCCAATCGGGCCGCCCGCGCCAAATCGCGCCGTGTCGGTGAACGGGATGCCATTGATTTTCAGAACGACATCGCCTGGATGGAGGCCAGATTCTTCGGCAGGGCCGCCCTGCGCCAGCCGCGTAATCATGCCGCCATTCTCCACTTCGCGCACCATCGCGCCGATGCCGACGTACACCAGATCGCCTTCAAACGACGCGGCCTCGGCGGCAACATCCTGCGGCGAGTCGAAGCGCGAATGCTGATCGTCGAGCTTATCAATCAGCTCGTACATCAGACCGTAAAACGCCTGCGAATCTGGCGCGGCGGCCACACGCGGGCGAAACTCGTCATGAACAGCCTGCCAGTCGAGACCATGATAATCGGTGTACACATAGCGATCGCGCACCAGCGTCCACACGCGCTCAAAGATCGCCAGCCGTTCCTCCTGGCCGAGCGGCGCGAGCGTGGCGGTCGGCGTCACTGGAATTGGCGTGACCGATGGTGTCGGGGTTTGCGTCGGCAGGGGCGTCCATGTCGGCGTGGGCAGCGCGGTTGGCGTGTCGAGACGCGCCTGCGGCGCGTCTGTGCGGGTGAGCGGGCTGGTGGGCGCGGCAGTAGGCGCTGCGGTCGAAAGCGCACTGACCTGCGGCACCGCTGAGCATGCGGCGAGCATGAGACAGACACATAAAATGAACAGGAGACGTTGAAACATCTAGCAACCTTAGCAGAACCGAGAACCAGGAACCGGAGAACCGAGACAAGGAGACAGGGAGACAAGATGACAAGGTGACACGATGAATTGCATTCCCTTCAGTTCCTATGAGTTCCCTCAGTTCCCATAGTTCCTTGTCATTCTGTGTCATTCTGTCATTGTGTCATCTTGTCACTATATCATAGCCCAATCTGCCGGGCTATGTTTTCAAACTGCATGAGTGGAAACGGCGCATGGACATGCATAATCGCGCGCGTGAAGCCAAGGCGCTGCCATCGCTCCAGCGCGCCAAGCGGATCGGGCGCGAAGTCGTTCCAGCCAGCATGCACCGAAAGGTCAAAGTTGCTGCGGTCGCGGCCACGTTCCGCCAGCCCCTCGTCCAAGGCGGCGAATAGCTGGGGGAAGCGCGCCCGGTTGTCCCATTGCACGTTGAGACCAGCGGCATAACGGCCTGCCAGTCGCGCCATGCGCGGGCGGATAGCCGCGAGAATGATCGGCGGGCGTGGCTGCGGCGCGGGCGCAACGATGGCATTTTCGAGTTGATAATGCTTGCCAGCAAACGTGACCGGCTCGCCCGACCACAGCGCCGGAATAATCTGCAACGCTTCTTCAACGGCTTCGACGCGCTCCACCGGGCTGCCCTGTGCGATGCCGAACGCTGCCTGCT
>DASTWM010000020.1:0-2414 GCA_035765855.1 Roseiflexaceae bacterium | reverse complement strand
GGATGGACAGGCCCGCCACGCCTCAGCCCACAGAAGGTTTTCAGCCCCGCGCGTTTGGCGAACGTGGAATGGCCGAACGAGCCGAAAGCGGACCGGAGAAGAAGGACAAAGAACTGTATCTGGCCGAGAAGCGGTTGAAGGGCTGACTCGGTTTATGCCTGATACGCGTATCACACAGCGACGCGGGGAATAGCGCTTCACGCTACTCCCCGCGTTCCACCGTCTGGGCCTTCAACGACTCGATCCAGCCGTCGAGATCACGCCGCTCCACGCGCCACTGCCGCCCCACGCGGAACGCCGGAAGCTTACCCTGAACACAGTGCCGCCAGACCGTTGTCGGACTGATCTTCAGGTACGCGGCGATTTCAGCAACCGTCAAAACCGCCATGTCACCATTGGGTTGATCGTTTGTCATCGCAACTCGCTTTCCGCTTCCGCACACCTGAGAGGGTCATGTATCTATACAGTTGCCCGCTTCGCTGCGGGATGAATCCCGCTGTCAGCGACTCGAAGCCCGCTCAAGCGGGCTGATCAGGCCACTGGCGCGGCCTTCGTCCCGGGAGCCGGCGCCTAAAGGATCCCAGCATGCGCCGACCGTATAACTCCTGATGTTGGCGCTCTACCATTATTAGAGAACATTCATTGATTTCTGTTCGCCGAGGCTGCGCCATGAAACGAAATTGGCAATTTCGTCTCTAATAGAACAACACCATGATCACGGAAGCGAAGGTTGTATGCGCTGCCCAACATGTCAAACCACAAATCGATCCAGCGCGGCGTTCTGCGTGCAATGTGGAACGACCTTGGCGCAAACCCGCCATCCCCGCCACGTATCACGCACTGGCATACGTTGGTCAGCAGTGTTGCTGCTGCTGCTTGTGATCAGTTGTGCGGCCCTGGCGTATTCGCCGCTGGGACAGCGCTTCGATACGCTGGCGCATCTCTTGAGCCAGTTCGGCGGCGGGCGGACGATCGCTACGCGTGACGTGGTGGTGCTCGGCGTTCAGCGCATGAGCCAACTGGCGACGGCCAAGTACACGATTCAAACGATCGTCGAGGTGGACGATCAAGGCTATTTCGGCCCATTGACCCATGATCGTCTGCTCCTGCGCGCGAATGCGCATGTGCTGGCTGGCATTGACCTGAGCGCGATCAAGGCCGAGCAGGTGCAGACGAACGGCGACAGCGTGAGCATCATGCTCCCTGCTCCGACGCTCGTCAGCAACGACATCACCTACCATGTCTACGATCGGCAGCGCGGCTGGTTCGCCGCCACGAACAAAGATCTGCAGAGCGCCGCCGAAACACAGGCGCGCGCCGACATAGTGAAGACCGCCTGCGAGCAGGGCATCTTGCGCGAAGCGCAGGCCAACGCAGAGACGGCGCTGCGGCCTTTGCTGCTCAATCTGGGTTTTCAGCATGTTACCTTTACCGCCACGCCGCCTGCCGCCGATGCGTGCAAGTGAGCAGGTGAGCGAGAGAACAAGATGACAAGATGACAAGATGACAAGATGACAAGATGACAAGATGACAGGGTGACAGGGTGACAGGGTGGCGAGGGTATTTACGTTTTACGCTTTACGTTTGGTTCTTGGTTCTTGGTTCTTGGGCGCACACATCGGTACGCCCCTACGCCGGTTCTCGGTTCTTCCGTCCTTTGTCCTTCGTCCTTCGTCGTGAGGAGCAGCCATGAGCAAACGGTTACAAATCTACTACAACGCCGTCTTCGGCGGCATGGGCGGGTTGCTGGGCTGGTGGACAATCGGCAGCCTGGGGGCCGAGCGATGGAACATCTGGCTGGCCTCGGTAGTCATTGGCGCGGGCATCGGCGCGGGCATCGGCGCGCTCGTAGCGGCCATGGAAGGCACGATGATCAAGCGGGCCGTGCGGCGGGCGCTGGCCGATGCGCTGAAGGGCGCAGGCGCGGGGGCGTTGGGCGGCTTGCTCGGGCTGATGCTGGGGCAGATTGGATTTCTCGCGCTCGGCGGCGGCTTTATTGGCCGTCCACTCGGCTGGATGCTGCTGGGCCTGCTTGTCGGCATCGGCGAATACAGCGTGAGCCGCAAGCTGCGGCGCGCCAGCTATGGCGCGCTCGGCGGCTTGGTCGGCGGATTCATTGGCGGCCTGGTGTACGAAGGGCTAACACAACTGTTCATCAATCAGAGCGACGAGGTTCAGAGTTGGGTCGGCGGGTTCGGGCTGGTGCTGATGGGCGCATGCATTGGGGCGCTGATCGCTTTCACCCGCCATGCGTTAAGCCGTGGCGAACTGCGCGTGCTCAACGGGCAGCGCGAGGGTACCATCCGGGAGATTACCGATGCCACGACGCTCGGCAGTTACGATGGCTGCGACGTTTATTTGCCGGACAGCGCCGTGGCCAGGCAGCATGCCGTCGTGCGCCGCAATCACGATGG
>DASTWM010000019.1:0-2621 GCA_035765855.1 Roseiflexaceae bacterium | reverse complement strand
GACATGGCCTGCTTCCATGTGCAGGGCAACGACCACACGGTAGCGCTGGCAGCGCAGGCCGGGCAGCTTGAACTGAACGTCATGATGCCGATCATCGCGCATAATTTATTCGAGATGATGCATGTGCTGATCGGCGCAATCAACGCCTTCACCGACAAATGTGTGGTCGGAATCACTGCCAATCGCGAGAAGGCTGAGGGCTGGCTGGCGAAGAACGCCATTCTGGTGACGGCGCTCAACCCGGTGATTGGCTACCTGAACGGCGCGGCGGTCGCGAAGGAGGCCATGGCGACCGGCAAGACGATCAAGGAAGTGGTGGTCGAGAAGGGGTTGCTGCCCGCCGAGGAGGTGGACAAGCTGATCGACGCGCGCACGCTGACCGAAGGCGGCATTCAGGGCAGCGGCGGCGCGGGCGGGTAGATAGCAGTGTGCGTAGAGACGCCCCGGCTGGGCGTCTCTACGTTGGACGCATTCATATGAGCACATCATGACCATACACATCGTAACTGGCAATTCCTCCGGCGCAATTGCACCCGTTGCCGCAGCAATCGCCCTCGCCCGCGCGGATCACGGGCAGCGCACGCTGTTGTTCAGCTTTGGGCCAGCATCAAGCCTCGCGGCTGTGCTCCAGACCAGCGTCGGCGCGGAAGCCCGTGAGATTGCACCGAACCTCCATGCGCGGGCGCTCGACACGCGAGCGGATTTTGCGGCGCTGTGGGAGCAGCACCGCGCCGCGCTGCCGTGGCAATTCGCAGACATCGCGAGCGACGAGTTGCCGCTGCTGCCCGGTATCGATCTGCTGCTTGGCATGCTGCGGCTGCAAGAGATCGCGCCGCGCTACGCCGCCGCCGTAGTGGACGCCGGCCCGCATGAGCCACTTTTACGCGCCCTGTCGCTGCCGGACAGCCTGCGTTGGGGCGTGCGGCTGCTGTTCGGGTTGGAGCGCGGGCCGGGGCACGATCCTGCCTCGGTCATGCGCGCGGTGCTGCCAACCAGCTTCATGCCAACCGCTACCCGTGACGGCGTGCAGCAGGCGCGGATTGATGTGGAAGCTGCCCGCGCCGCGCTGCTCGATCCACAACATACATCTACGTGCTTTGTGCTGCGCCCGGATGAGGCGGCGCTGGCCGAAGCGCGGCTGGTCGTGCCAGCGTTGCAGCTTCACGGCTTGCGCGTGGCGCGGATCGTGTGCGGGCCGCTGCTGCCCGAAGACGTAGCCGATCCGCGCATACAGCCGATTGCCGAGCATGAGCATGCCATATATAGCGCGGCGGCGCTCGACTGGGCAACCCGGCCTGTGCAACCATTGCCGCTGGCACAAGCCACTGGCCTCGATGGACTACGCGCGCCTGGAATGGCGCTTCAAACTGAGCTGCAAGCAACTGTCCCGCCGATTGCCTTCCAGCATGGCGGCGAGCCAGCCGTGGCGATTGAACTCCCCGGCCTGCCACGCGGCGCAGTGCAACTGACGCTCAGTGGCGACGAACTCATCGTGCAGATCGGGCCGTACCGCCGCCATGTGCTGCTGCCGGACGGCCTGCGCGGCACCCCGAGCATCAAGGCCACCCGCGAAGGCGATGTGCTGATCGTCAAGCGGCGGGGGTGATGTGACAAGATGACAAGATGACCAGTGTCACATGTGGTAAAGTTCTTATACTATTCTCGATAGACATGCAATACCTGAGGCTTTCCTATGCAGCAAAACACTTTGTTCGGCCATCTCGCAACTTTGTTTGCCAGTCATCCCGAAAATATTGCAACTGAAGCTTTCCATTACATTCTGTCCAGTTCAACGATCGCTAAACGGAGCTTCCTTAACTATCTTGCTCAAGCAGGGATTGATTTTCCACCAACGTTGATGTTTCAAACACAGATGGTTGGTGCTGATAACGCTATACCTGATTTAGTGGGCCGTGACGTTGAACAGCGACAACGCGTATTAGTTGAAGCAAAGTTTTGGGCCGGACTTACTGCCAATCAACCTGTCACGTACCTGCGCCGACTACCTGCTGATGAGCCGGGCATTCTGCTCTTTCTTATTCCTGGCATGCGGTTCACAACTTTATGGCCCGAATTAGCACGGCGCTGTAACGATCGGGGCATTAACCTCGGTCAACCTGCAACGCTCAGTTCAGAGTTCATTACGGCTGATGTACTCGGACATCATCAACTAGCTATTGCGAGTTGGAGATCAGTCCTTGCCTACATGCTCCGCGCCCTCGAAACTGAAGGACACTCTGCCACTGTCTCTGATGTACAACAACTTCAGGGATTGTGCAACCGTATGGATAATCATGCCTTCCTTCCGTTACGTTCGGAAGAACTGACAGCAAATACTGGTCAGCGCATCAATCAATACTGCCACCTGATTGACGATATCACAGAAATGCTCGTAGCAAACAACCTTGCTTCTGTGAAAGGATTGCGATCCTCGGGAGGCTTTGCGTGGTACGGTCGCTATCTCCGATTGCATGGTGTTATCTGTTTGTTGCAATTTAGTGCTAACCTGTGGGCCAACTATCGCAGCACTCCCTTATGGCTCCGTGTCTATGGTACAGAGTGGACATATTCGCCCGCGAGTCGGGAAGCGTTAGCCCGGTTAGAAATCGAAGATCCTCCTC
>DASTWM010000018.1:0-8018 GCA_035765855.1 Roseiflexaceae bacterium | reverse complement strand
TTCGACGTGATTGTCACCGAGAACATGTTCGGCGACATTCTGACCGACGAGGCGTCCATGCTGGCTGGCTCGATGGGCATGCTGCCAAGCGCCTCATTAGGCGCGACGAACGACGAACGACCAACGACCAACGATGAGCCTCGTAGCTCTGCTCCATCGTCCATCGTCCATCGTCCATCGTCCGCAAAGCGCATGGGCCTCTATGAGCCAATCCATGGCTCTGCGCCCGACATTGCCGGCAAAGGCATCGCCAATCCCATGGCGACGATCCTCAGCGTGGCGCTGCTGTTGCGGCACTCGCTGGGGCTTGAGGAAGAGGCCAGCGCCATCGAGGCAGCGGTGGCGGCTGTGCTGGAAGCAGGCGTCGTCACCGGTGATGTGGCCGCTGCTGGCGCTCGGACGTACAGCACGTCCGAGGTCGGCGACGCCGTGGTAGCGCGTTTGCAGGCTCAATAAGAATCTCAATTAACCACTGTACAACGTGCCATTCCGAACGCAGTGAGGAATCTCTCCAGAGAGATTCCTCACTGCGTTCGGAATGACCTGATTGTCTCTGGCTTAAATGATTTCCTATAAGAATTGCTCATGAACGAGAAGCGCGCATGGCTTCTCGTTCATGAGCATTCCTCTGCGCTTCAGTCGAGATGTTCTAGCTCATCATTATCATGGGCTTCGGCGTACAAATTGACCAGGCGTATATGCCAGGGGTCTGGATTTACCGGATGTTGCAGCGGTGAAGCTAATCGTTGCAGGATTTGTTCGCTCGATAAAACCTCAACGCTCCGCCCCGGCTTTCGGCTCGCAAGCGCTACGATCACAAACAAAAGCGCGTAGCTGCCAAGGACAACCGCGAGCACGATCCAGCCCGGAATCGGCCCGATGGTTGCGCGATTGACAAAATTGTCGGCCAGGCGCGGCGGCAAATCAGTGCGCTCATGGAGCAGCAGCTTCAGCAGCCATGCCATCAGCAAAAACAGCAGAATCGCCAGGTAATTGTCTTGCAGGCGACGGACCAGCATCCCGCGAAAACCTGATTTGAAGTGCGGGAAATCCATGTCGCGCACGATCATCTGCTCCCACAGCGCGTCGGTTGTCACCTGATTGTTGCTGATAATCGGCGCGAAGTATTCCGTTTCCAGCAAGCGCACCCAGCTACTCCATAAATCATAATAGCGCATGCGGCGCGCTTCAATGGTGAGAAACGAACACACCATCAGCATCATGAGCAGCAGCACAACATGGGAGTGGACCGGATCGTTCAGCACAAAGCTTGCGGTTGTGCCGACAGAAATGATGGCCCAATTTGTCGGCGCGTCGATACGGTTGCGCCAGGTGGTGGCGCGGTCCATCAAACCACGGTAGATATGTACCGTGGTGCCGACCGGCGGTGGGGTTGGCTGCGGGTCGATTGACGACATCGCGCACCTGCTCTGCTCATGATACGCTACACAACGTTAGTATAGCAACATGATGCAAAAATGGGCGCTGAATTAGTTCAGCGCCCACAATGCCATGCGATGCGCTACTGCTGACTCTCGGCGCGGGGTCGCGAACCGACCTGCACCTGGACATCGCGCTTCTGCCCGTTGCCTTCAACAATCGAGAGCGTCACTGTATCGCCGGGATTGGTATTAAGTTCCAGATAGGAAATAACATCATCCGGCGATGTGACATCCTGCCCATTGATTGCCGTCATGATCGCCTGCCCGGTAATGCCAGCCTTTGCCACTGGTCCCCCCTGCGCTGGCCTGATCAGCACACCGGCGCTCGGCAAATTGTTCTGCTGCGCGGCGAGCGTCGTCACCTGTTGCAAGGTCACGCCAAGGTAGGGATGCTGATAACTTCCTTGCTTGATAATTGCCGTGCTCACCTTCTTGATCAGGTTGGACGGAATCGCAAAGCCAATGCCGGAACTGGTACCGCTCTGCGACAGAATCGCGGTATCCATGCCGATGACCTGCGCGCTTGTGTTGAGGAGCGGGCCGCCCGAATTACCGGGATTGATTGCGGCGTCGGTCTGAATTGCGCCACCGATCGAGTAGCCGCCCTGCTGCTGCTGTTGCTGCTGCTGCTGCTCGTCGATGGTGCGGCCAAGCGCGCTGACGATGCCGGTCGTGACGGTGCGGTCTTGCGCCAGCGGGTTGCCAATCGCAATCGTGGTCTGTCCGACAACAAGCTTGCTTGAGTCGCCTAGCTCGACTGGTTGAACGCCCTCTGGCAATTTATCTACCTTCACTACCGCGATGTCGCTGTCTGAATCAGCCCCGACGACTTGGCCGATTGTTTCAAACAGGCCAGTGAAGGAAACGCGAACCTGCCCGCCTTGTGCGCCCTCGACCACATGGTTATTCGTAATAATATGCCCCTCGGTATCGACCACAAAGCCGGAGCCCAGACCCTGGCCAGTCTCAATCCGCACAACTGCCGGAGCAACGCGCGTGTACACATTGTTAATGGTTTGCTCCTGCTGACTCAGCCCCTGCTGCGCCCCTTGCGGCACCGCGGTCGTCTGTTGCAATGCAGCCGGCTGTACTTGCCCGCCAGCCGGCTCGGTCGCTGCTGCTGTTGAGTCAGATTGCGTCGGCTGCATGACCGCCGTAGCTGGCAGTTGGGCCACTTCCGTCGGGGCGCTCTGGGATGGCGGCGCGCTTGGGTTGGTGTTGAGCGCCTGGTTGACGTCATTTCCACTACAACTCGCAAGCGCGGCAGCACATAACACACCCGCAACACACGCTCGTATTCTTCGCATGTGCATATATCCTCCTTATAAAGTAAGATTGTTCCCTGGACGTTTTGGTGAATCCGGATGGCATTCATTCGCGCGTCGGGCTTACAAAAACATAGCACTTCTTACTACAGCAAGAGCAATACCGCGACAGTTCCTGCGGATCTTCAATAGATACGGATTTGATGCGAGCGGATCAGTGCGACATACGCCCGATGCGCGTACCGCATACCGCAAGTCACAAGCCCAAAAACGACGCAAGTACTATAGACAAACGACAACCGCGCGGCGTATCATACACACAGTGGCTATAGCATCAAGGAGATATGCATTTATGACGACGCTGCCTACCCCAGCCAACGCGCTTCAAGAATCAGAGCGCATGATCGAACTTCTCGAACAGCGTCGCGACGAGTTTCCTCATGCAGAGGAATTGCTGGCAATTCATCGCCCAACACATCAAGAGCTTGAGCGAAACAAACGCATTACCGAACAAGCGGTGACGGCATGGCGCGAGTCGCTGGCCCATCGCTGGAATTGTGAGATTGCCGGGCGTCGCCTCTACAAACAGATTTATCAGCAGTTTACTGCCTTCTATGGCAGCGCCGACGCCCCTGAGGTGCAGCTTATCTCGCGTGGCGGCGCGGAAGAAAATAGTTCACCGGCTGAGTTGCTGGTGGATTTGCGGCGCATGGAAGCCGCGCTTGTCGTCAATAATGAACGGCTGCCGTTTGCAGCCCAGCGGCTCAGCGAACTCGGCGAGGTGTGTACGATGCTCGACGAGGCCATCAAGGCCACCAATGCCTACGAGTCGGAACGCCGCACCTCGGTGTTAGAGCAGCGCATGGTGCAGGAAACATATCGGCGGCTTTGCAATGCGACCCGCCGGGCGCTCACCGAACACTACGGCAACCAGTGGCTCCTCGAATGGAGCGAGTAAGCGCAAAATCTTTTATAATCACGTTCCGAAGAAGTGAGGCAAGTCCATGACTCGCCTCATTTTTTATGCTCATGGCCCTCATCAACGCTGCCGTTGTTGTATACTTCACCCACAGTATGCACATCCATCGCTCGCGTGCTTACGTCCTGGACGGGACAATTCCTACATTGACATGCATTCTGCTTTAGAGTATGGTGATGTAATATGCTGATATACCTGTGTACGAACCCATGAATCATATTTCACTTCCGCCCGGCCTTGCCAGGGATGTGAGTCGTGTCGATGCGATTGTGCGCGAACGTGTCGCCGCCCGCACCGTCGTGCTTGATATTGCGAATCAATCGATCGATCCTGCGACGGCGGGCATGCTGGCGGCGCTGGCGCTGCTGGCGGCGCGGCTTGGGCCACAGCCAAATCGGGAGGCGGCCTTGCACTCAGCGGCGACCGGTGAACTGATCTACGCTTCGTCATGCGTCCATGATAATCTAATGGCCGCCGAGCGCCGTGGCCTTTCCACCAGCAAGCAGTGGTCGGGCGATGTCGCGCTGATGGTTGGCGATTATCTCTTTGCACTGGCTGCTGCTGAAATGGCCCTGGCACCCGACCCGCGCATTATTTCGTACTTTTCGCAATCCGTCATGGCGATCAGCGAAGGGCAGCTCGCGCCGACCATTACCATTCTGCCATTGGAACAGGCAATCGAGCAGTACCTGTACCAGGCGGAAAGTGCAACCAGCGCGCTCTTTCGGGCGGCGGGCAAGGCTGGCATGGTGTGTGGCGGCGGAACGCAGGAGCAGGTAGACACACTCGGCGAGATCGGGCATGCGCTGGGGCTGGCGTGGCACATGATCGATGATATACGTGATTTCGACGCCAGCCCAGCCGACGGACGCGATAAGCGCGGGCGTCTGCGCGCCGGAGTGATTACACTGCCGCTGATCTATGCCGCCGATGCAGAGCCGCAATTGGAATGGGAGCAGATGCTTGGCTCAGGTGAGCCGAGTGAGGCGCATGTCCGCACCATGCTTGCTGCCGTGCAACGGACAGGCGCTGTCGAACGCGCGCGTGCCGATGCCCGCCAGCATGTCCGGCACGCGCTTACACTGCTCGATAGTTTGCCGGACAGTGCGGCAAAGATCATGATGCGCGATCTTATACAGGCGGTTGTTTCTGAGCCATCAAGATGACTGCTTACACACTCGACCAGAACAATGATAGCGTGACGCTTACCACGGGCGAGATCGAACTCGCGTTCTCGCGGGATGATGGCGGCCTGCGGAAGCTGCGGCGGGTCGGTGGCCCAAACGTGCTCGGCTATGGCGATCCGCATCCGTCGGTTGATGTGCAGGTTGGCGCTGATCGCGTCTGGCTCGCGGATCGGGTATTCGTTCGCTATCTTCAGCATAGCGTGGAGGAGCGCGACGGAGGTGTCGATCTGGTGATCGTGGTGGGAATCGGCTCGTTGATGCTGTACGACCGATATCGTATCACTGGCGCACTGATTGCCCGTCGCATCAGCGTTGTCAATGTCGGCGACGATGAGTTGCAGCTTCATCGTATACGGTTGTCGTTGCCATGGGCCTGCGTCGGGCATCCAGAAACGTGTCGATTTGACGCGCCGGGCAATCGTCTGCGGCCGCATGTGCCGCTCATGACAGCGGCTGTAACCCAGCACGAAATCTGGCAGCATCATCTGCTCGCGCCTGAGATGCGCGCCGAACTCACATTTGAGCCTGCGCCAACGTACGGTCCGGGCCTGCTCGCGCTGCACAACGCGCAGGTGCGGGAGACGCTTCTGTGCTGGTATCAGAGTGATGTAGCGCTGGCGCAACCATCCATTCAGAGCAACGGGCGCGCGCTGACGCTGCTTCACGATCTCGAACTTGCCGATTGGCTGCGCGCGGGCGTTGCGCTCAGCGGCGGCACGCAATACCTTCTGGTGCTTGCGGAGCCATGGGCCGAGGCGTTGAATGTGTTTCGTCGCACGCTGGTGTCGCTCAGAGCGCCGCAGCAAGAACAGCATGCCAGTTGGAACAATGAGATCGCCGTGTATGAAGTCCATCCCGCCGAATGCGGCGGGTTTGCTGGCTTGCAGGCGCAACTTGCATGGCTGCACGAACTTGGCATAACAACGCTGTGTTTGTTGCCAATCTGGGCATTCGAGAATCATACCGATCATGCGTGGGATGGTAACTGGTACGACACTGGTGATCCCTGCGCGGTGAGCGATTTTGAGCGCCTTGATGAAACATTGGGCGGTGAACAGGCGCTGCGGGCGCTGGTCGATAGCGCGCATGCGTTTAGTATGCATGTGCTGGTCGATCTGCCCATGTTTGGGTGTTCGCGCGCTTCTCGTTACGTTGCCGACCATCCTGATTGGCTCTGCCACGATGAAGCCGGTGCAGTCGCCGATGTGGCAGGACGCGATGCGTTTGTTTGTTTTGATTGGTCGAACAAAGCGTTACAGGAATACTTCGTCGGCCAGATGATCCGGCAGGCGCAGGCATACGATCTTGATGGCTACCGCATTGTGCCAGATCGCATGGTGGTGCCAAATTGGGAGCGGCAGCTATCGACCCATGCCAGCGGTGGAGCGCTGGAAATCCTGGAGGTAACTGCTCAGCTTCGAAACGCTCTTCAGGCATGGAAGCCATATGCCGGCATTGTGACGCCCATGAGCGGGCCGAGCGGTGTGGCCGCGAGCGCCATGTGTGTTGATGAACTGGCCCACCAGCACTTCTTCGCCATGCTGCTGCGGCGCATGACAACTGATAAGATGGGCATGTGGCTGACTGACAACGCCGCGATCCAACCTGTCTGCATCCCGCGTATCTGCTTTGTTGAAAGTCATCAGACCCGGCTGCAAACGCCACTCGCCGACGGATTACGTGGTTCGCCGCTTGGTCGCGTGGGCCTGGCGGCCATTATTCTGTGCGGCTATATACCGCTCCTACGCCCGGAACAAGCCTGGACAGATGAGCCTTTCATCCGGCAGTTACTGCATATGCGCGCGCACCTCCCCGCGCTGCGCGACGGATGGGCCTGGTACAACCGTGTTCCGGCCACATCGAACGATGCCTTTGTGGTGATTCGGCAAACAGCAGAGCAAACAATCATGGGCGTACTGAATGTCGGCCCGCACAAGCGCGCGGTGACGCTGACGGTGCCTGCTGACGCGCTGCAACTCCAGGCCGATACGTACACACTTTATGAGGCGCTCAGCGGGTTTCCATGGGACGAGGCGGGCCAGCGCGCATGGACGCGCGAGCAGTTGCAGCACCTGACGCTGACGCTGGAACCGTTCGGCACGTACTTCTGCGTCGTGCAGCCGGTGCAGGAGCCATCCAGCTTTCAGCCATCCGCTACTGAACACAACGGCGCTGCGGGCGAACACACATCCCTGCATGTATCCGCCCACAGCGACTTGTCATAACGCTTTAGCCGTAGCTCGTTGTCACCTGCTCAACAAAGGCAGGAAGGTGCGGATCGCCGCGCTGTCTGGGTCAAACACATCCTTGTTCGCAATCGTGAGCGTGATTGACGTGTTGGTTCCAAGCGTTGATTGACGCGGATTGCTCAAACTCAGAACCAGGGTTCGGTCGGCACTGCTATCTGTATTGTGAATAATCCCTACAGGGATTATCCCGGTTGTTACGTTCGGCGGAAAGACAAGAGCGTTGCTCGCCAGTGCGTAGTCTTTGCCTGCAACTCCCGTTCCGCCCGTCACACTGTAATTCACCGTCACGGTCACTGCCGACGCGCTGCTCAGCGTAACCGGAAGGAGCGCCTGCCCGGCGTCCTCGTCTACCTGCATGCCCGTGCTGCTAAACGTGACCCTGGGCAGCGGCGCAGGCGGCGTGTTGCTGCACGTATAGACACGAATGTCGTCGATGAACCAGCCATACGCAGCGCCGTAGCCGTCCGTGCCGATACGGAAGCGGAAGCGGACCTGCTTCCCGGCCAGCGAGCTGAGATCGGCGCGGCTGGAGGTGTACCCGTAGCTCAAACCGACGAAGGCATCGCGATCATGCAGCGGGTTATCAGCGCTATTCGGCGGGTCGCTCGCCGGGGACAAGGTGCCGTCATAGCCATGCTCATCAAAAAGTGGACCGGCATCCTGCCACGAGCTACCGCCGTCGGTGCTGTATTCGACTACACCGCCGTCGAAGGCCGTGCTCCCATCTGTCTCAAAATCGTAAGCGTGCCGGAAGTGGAAAAAGGCGTTTGCCGGCACCGCGACATCATGGATCATCGCAATCGCGTAGTCGCCGGGGTCGCCAGATCCTTGATCGTAGCCCCAGAAGTTATTTTTGCCGCTTGTTGCATAGGCCAGGCTCCCAAGTTGCTGAGTCA
>DASTWM010000017.1:0-18905 GCA_035765855.1 Roseiflexaceae bacterium | reverse complement strand
GCGGGCATGTGGGCCAATCCAGAACTGGCCGAGCTTGATTACGACCAGATTCACTATTTTGTCCGTGCGGGCGATAAGCCGCAGAGCGACTGGGATGCTGTTCCGGCTGAAATCAAGAATACGTTCGAGAAATTGGGCATTCCTGAGGCCGAGCGCAAGTTCCTGGCGGGCGTGGGCGCGCAGTATGAGTCGGAGGTGGTCTATCACTCGCTGCGCGAGGAATGGACGAAGCTGGGAGTGATCTTTCTTGATACCGACTCGGCCTTGCGCGAGTACCCGGAAATTTTCAAGAAATACTTCGGTTCGGTGATTCCATCCGCCGACAACAAGTACGCCGCGCTGAACACGGCGGTCTGGTCGGGCGGCTCGTTCGTGTACGTGCCGAAGGGCGTGCATGTTGACATTCCGCTGCAAGCCTATTTCCGCATCAATGCCGAGAACATGGGCCAGTTCGAGCGCACGCTGATCATCCTTGAGGAAGGCGCGTCGGCACATTACATCGAAGGCTGCACCGCGCCGTCCTACTCGACCAATTCGCTGCACTCGGCGGTGGTTGAAATCATTGTCAACAAGGGCGCGAAGTTCCGCTATACGACGATTCAGAACTGGGCCAACAACATCTTCAATCTGGTGACTAAGCGCGCCATTGCGTATGAAGAAGCCAGCATGGAGTGGGTCGATGGCAACATTGGCTCGCGGCTGACCATGAAATATCCTTCAGTGTACCTGATGGGCCGTAAGGCCAGGGGCGAGGTGCTGTCGGTCGCATACGCGGGCAAGGGCCAGCACCAGGACGCCGGCGCGAAGATGATTCACATGGCACCGGAAACAACCAGCCGAATCACGAACAAGTCGGTCTCGAAGGACGGCGGCAAGACGACCTATCGCGGCCTTGCCAAGGTGCTGCCGGGCGCGACGGGCTCGAAGATCAACGTCAACTGTGACGCGCTGATTTTGGACGAGCGCTCCGCTTCTGACACCATCCCGTACATCGAGATCGAGGAAGAGAAGACGACACTGGCGCACGAGGCGACCGTTGGCCGGATCGGCGAGGAGCAGTTGTTCTACCTGCAAAGCCGTGGCCTGGCAGAGAGCGACGCGCTCTCCATGATCGTGCTTGGCTTCATGGAGCCGTTCACACGCGAGTTGCCGATGGAATATGCGGTTGAACTGAATCGCCTGATCCAATTGGAGATGGAAGGCAGCGTCGGGTAAGCTGGAGGCGCAAACGGCCATGGAAGAAGTGTGAAAGCTCCTATCTGCTTCATACTTCTTCCTTTTTGTTTCTGACGTAAATGTCACTCGCTGGTTTGTTGCCCTCATGTTACAATTTATGATAGTAGGTATTGAATAATGAGGGTACACGCATGACAACAACGGGCCAGATTTCGCTTTCGCAAGAGCTTGTCAATCGGGCTGTCCAGCACATTGCGATGGCGCTTAAACAGTCCGAGGCCGACGCAGCCGCGCTCTGTACGCTGGCGGGGCAGGTCGTCTGGGCCAGCGACTCGGCGTTCGAACGCGCTGCGCAGAATATCGCGCGCATCGGCATTGCGTCGTTGCGGCTGTGGGCCAAGGCGCGTCCTGGCAAGCTCGAACAGATTGGGCTGATAACGAACGAAGGCGCAGTTGATTTGATATTTGTGCCGCCGCTCGGCTCATTGCTGGTTGTGAGTAGCAAAAGTGGGCATAGCGGCTGGCCGGAAGGTGAGCCTGAGCAGTTGCTTCAGGCGCTTGGATTAGCCAGGTGAGGATGCATGGCAGAGTTTGTGAAGATTGCAAGCGTTGGTGATGTGCCGACAAATGAGGTGCGAGCGTTTGAATACGAAGGGCAGCTGATTGCCGTGTATAATTGCGGCGGAACGTTCTACGCGACAAGTGACATCTGCACGCATGAGTATACCGAGTTGCATGAAGGGTTCTTTGACACCGACGATTGCTCGATCGAATGCCCGCTGCATGGCGCGCGCTTTAGCGTGGAGACCGGGGCGGTGCTCGCGCTGCCAGCCTATCAGCCGCTGGAAATATTTGCGGTGCAAGTTGTTGAAGGCGATATTCTGGTCGAAATACCATAGCGGTTTGACGCCATCTGCTGACTGGAGTACAATAGTAAATAATCTTACGTAAGTTACTTCAGAATAACAAAAGGGGAGCAGTAATGGCCGAGTATGCACATCCTGAAGTTCTTGTCGAGACTGATTGGGTCGCTGAACACCTGCATGATCCGAACGTTCGTCTGGTGGAATGCGACGAGGATTTGCTGTTGTACGATCAGGGGCATATCCCGGGTGCGATTAAGATCGACTGGGTGGCGGACTTGAACGACGCAGTGGTGCGTGATTACCTCAACCGTGAGCAGTTTGAGCAGCTTATGGCTTCAAACGGTATTAGCAACGACACCACAGTAATTTTCTACGGCGACAAGAATAACTGGTGGGCGACCTACGCGTTGTGGGTTTTCAAGCTGTTCGGCCATGAGGACGCGCGTATCATGAACGGCGGGCGCACCAAATGGGTCGCCGAGGGCCGCGAGATGACGCGCGAGGTGCCGTCGTACCCACAGACAACATACAAAGCGCCCGAGCGCGACGACGCGACCATTCGCGCATTCCGCGATCAGGTGCGGCAGCACATCAATCAAAAGGGTGGCGCGCTGGTGGATGTGCGCGGCCCGCAGGAGTTTAGCGGCGAGCGAACGCACATGCCGGAGTACCCGCAGGAAGGCACGCTGCGCGGCGGCCATATCCCGACCGCCGTCAATATTCCCTGGGCGAAGGCTGTGAAAGAAGATGCTACATTCAAAAGCCCGGAGGAGTTGCGCGCGCTGTACGAGGGGCAGGGCGTCACGCCGGACAAGGACGTGATTTCGTACTGCCGCATTGGCGAGCGCTCCAGCCACACATGGTTCGTGCTGAAATATCTGCTCGGCTATCCGAACGTCCGCAACTATGATGGAAGCTGGACCGAGTGGGGCAACGGTGTTGGCCTGCCAATTGAAAAGACTTACAATCAGTAGGCATCAGCAGTAGCCAGCCTTATTGACCGCTGGCTACTGGATATTGGACATCAGTTATGGATCGTCAAGAAGCCATCGAATATTTGCTTGAGCATTACGAAAATCCGCGCAACAATGGCCCCATGGAGGATGCCGATGTGACCATGCCGGGCGGTAATCCTGGCTGTGGTGACGTTGTCACACTCTATGTCAAATTGAACGAAGCTGGCGACCACGTTGATCGCGTTACGTTCGAGGGGCAGGGCTGCACGATCAGCCAGGCTGCCGCCTCGATCCTGACCGAGATGGTGGAAGGCAAGCCGCTGTCGGAAATTGACGAGATGGATTTCAACGACATGATCGACGAGCTCGGTCGTGAAGTTGTCAGTAATCGGCCTCGTTGCGCGACTCTGGCGCTTGGCACGCTCAAAGCTGCTATCGCAAAGTACCGCAACGACCAGGTACGGGCTGATTTAGCGCAATCTTAGCGGAACAGAGAACAAAGAACAGGGAGCAAGGTGGCCTGGTGCAGTGTTCTTGCTCTTTGTTCTTTATTAAACCATGGTTACTATCTGCGCGGATACTCATATTGATCGCCGCTCGTCGGTCATCGAGCTGATCGGCAACACACCGCTGCTGCGGCTCCAGCGCATCGCGCCGGACTTGCCGCCGGGCGTGGCGGTGTATGCCAAGGCCGAGTGGTACAATCCCGGCGGCTCGGTGAAGGATCGGCCTGCGCTGTACATGATTCGTGCAGGTGAACGAAGCGGGCAGTTGCGGCCCGGCATGCGAATCATCGACGCGACCAGCGGCAACACCGGCATTGCCTACGCCACGATTGGGGCAGCGCTTGGTTACCCGGTCACGCTCGCCATGCCCGAAAATGCCAGCCCTGAACGCAAGCGCATCCTCCATGCGCTGGGCGCTGAGTTGATTTTCACCAATGCCCAGGAAGGCATGGACGCGGCCATTCGCACGGTGCGCGCGCTCGTCGCCGAGCAGGGTGATCGCTTTTTTTACCCTGATCAGTACAACAATCCAGCCAATATTCAGGCGCATTATGAAACGACTGGCCCCGAGATCTGGGCGCAGACCGAGGGGCGCGTGTCGCACTTTGTCGCGGCGCTTGGTACATGCGGCACGTTTGTCGGCACCGGGCGACGGCTGCGGGCCGAACAATCAAATATCAGACTGGTAGCTGTGCAGCCCGACAACGCCTACCACGCGATCGAAGGGGTGAAGCACCTCGCATCGACAAGCATGGTGCCGGGCATTTTCGACCCTGATCTGGCGGACACCACCCTGGAAGTGAGCAGCGAGGAAGCATTCGACATGGCGCGCTGCCTGGCAAAGATCGAGGGTCTGATGGTCGGCATCTCGGCGGCGGCCAATGTTGCGGCAGCGCTGCGGGTGGCACGCACGTTGCGCGAGGGCGTCGTGGTTACGATTCTATGCGACAGCGCGTCGAAGTACCTGAGCGAGTCATTCTGGCAGGAGTCGGGTGGCGATTGCATGGCGGGTGAAGGAATTTAGCAGAACAAGGGACAGGCAGGAGAACCAGGAACAAAGAGCAGAGCACAAACAGGTTCCAGTATACTTTGTTCTTTATTCTTTGTTCTCACAGATATATGATTACGTTTTCACAAGAAGTTCGTGAGGCAATTGCCGCGCACGCGACCTCGGCGTATCCCGATGAATGCGTCGGGTTGTTGCTTGGCCAGATTGAAGGACATGATAAGCATATCACTGTCGCTTTTCCGGTCGAGAATCGCTGGTCGGGCCAGGTGACGCTGTCGGAGACGGATAATCCCGAATCGCGCCGCGACCGCTTTTATATCGATCCGCGCGATTATCTGCGGGCCGACCGGGCCGCGCGTGAGCAGGCGCTCGATATTGTGGGCTGCTATCACTCGCACCCCGATCATCCGGCGGTACCCTCCGAGCGTGACCGCGTGGGCGCGCAGGGTGTTGGCGGCGGCCCAAGCTTTTCATTTGTTATTCAAAGTGTGCATGCTGGCAATGCCGCCGAAATTGCAAGCTGGCTGCTCAGCGAAGATGGCGAACGTTTTGTGGCTGAGGAGCTTGGCGGCGCGTAATTTATTTTCTTCTATCAAATTTAGTATAAACGAAAGAGTTAATAATGGCAGTCACAGTTTCGATTCCTACGGCTTTGCGGCAGTACGCTGGCGGCAACGCGACGGTGTCGCTGGAGCATGGCACGGTTGAGCAGATTCTTACCACGCTAGTCGAACAGCATCCGCAGCTTGGCAAGCAGTTGTACAGCGAGCAGGGCCAGCTTCGCAACTTTGTAAACGTGTATGTCGGCGACGAAGACATTCGCTATTTGCAGGGCGCTGAGACGCAGGTGCCGGACGGCGAAACAATCAGCATTATTCCCGCAATCGCGGGCGGGCGCTGACACGATGACATAGTGAAGGGGTGACAAGATGATAGTGTGAGAGGGTCAGACAGTACCCTCTGCTTTTCTCTAAAGTTTTATCTTGTCACTTTGTCATCTTGTCACCTTGTCACAGCAATAGGAAAGTATGTATGTCACAGGCAAATTTAACCAACGAGGAAATTCGCCGCTATTCACGCCACCTTATTCTGCCGGAGTTCGGCATGGAGGGCCAGCGCAAGCTGAAGCAGGGCAGCGTGATGCTGATCGGCGCGGGCGGCCTCGGAGCGCCGCTTGGGCTGTATCTTGCGGCGGCGGGCGTCGGTCGCATCGGCATCGTTGATTTCGATGTGGTAGATGAAAGCAATTTGCAGCGCCAGGTTATCCATGGTACCAGTTCGCTCGGCGTCCGCAAAACCGAGTCGGCCAGGGCGCGCATCAACGACATCAACCCGAATGTCGAAGTCACGACCTATGAGGAACAGATTACGTCGGAGAATGCCTTCGACCTGCTGCGCCCGTACGATGTGATCATTGATGGCACCGATAATTTTCCGACGCGCTACCTGACCAACGATGCCAGCGTCATGCTCGGCAAGCCGAATGTGTACGGCTCGATCTTCCGCTTCGAGGGTCAGGCGACGGTCTTTTCGCCCAGGGATGGTGGGCCATGCTACCGTTGTCTGTACCCCGAACCGCCGCCGCCCGGCCTTGTGCCGTCGTGCGCGGAGGGCGGCGTGCTGGGCGTGCTGCCGGGTATGATCGGCATGATTCAGGCGACCGAGGCAATCAAGCTGATTACCGGCATTGGCGAACCCCTGATCGGGCGATTGGTGCTGTACGACGCGCTGAACATGCGCTTCCGCGAGCTGAAATTGCGCCGCAATCCAGATTGCCCGGTCTGCGGCGAGCACCCAACGGTGACGGAGTTGATCGACTATGACCAGTTCTGCGGCATCGTGCCGGAGGTTGCGGCAGCGGATACGTCCTACGAGATTACGCCTGCCGAGGTTGCGGCATGGATCCAACGCGACGACGCGCCATTCCTGCTGGATGTGCGTGAGGCCAACGAGTGGGATATCGGCCACCTGCCGGATGCGGTGCGTATCTCGGTTAACGAGTTGCCGCAGCGCATGAACGAGCTTGATACGGCCCGCGAGATGGTGGTGTACTGCCGCAGCGGCGCGCGGAGTGGCCGCGCGGTGGACATGCTGCGCGAGGCTGGCTTCCGCAAGGTCAAGAACATGGCTGGCGGCATCCTGCGCTGGTCAGACGACGTCGATCCGTCGATACCGAAGTATTAAAACCACGAATAACACGAAGAGCGCGAAGGTTTATAGCCTTCGCGTTTTTTGTTTACCAGCGCTCATCAGGCACCTACTGGGCACCTAAGCCAAGCAGCTTACCCCGCAAATCCTCAATCACGCCAGCGTTTGGCACCTGGGCGTAATAGTCGCCGGGAACAACGCCGGTCGAAACCATGGAGCCTTCCACGCTGTAGCGCTCAATCGATTCAAGCGACATGTCATGGAACGCCCATGCCAGCGCCAGCATGCGCTCCGGCGGCATGTCTGTCTGCACGTAGCCGCGCATAGCAGTGGTTAAATCGGCCACCTTTTGGAGATTCCAGACCGATGCCTGGTCGCGCAGGCGATTGGCAATCGCAAGCAAGACCGTCTGCTGGCGCTTGATGCGATCATAATCGCTGTCGGGCATGCGGATGCGGCTGTAGCGCAGCGCGGTCAGGCCATCCATGTGATTGATTCCCGGCATGAAGTGCAGTTCCCATCCCGGCTGGTAAATTTCTTTGTCCACCAGCACATCTACGCCGCCCAGCGAATCCACCATGCTGATGAAACCAGCAAAGTTGATTTCGGCATAGTAATCAATCTTAATCTGAAACAGGTTGCTGATCGTCTGGCGGGCGAGTTCGGGGCCGCCCCATGTGTTAGCGGCGTTCACGCGCGCGTAGCCGTAGCCGGGAATGTCGGCCATGAGGTCGCGGGTGAGCGACAAAAGCGCGATCCGGTGCTGCTGCGGGTCGATCCGCGCCAGCATAAGGCTGTCGGCGCGCGCCGGCCCCTGCTCGTCAAGCCGCAGATCATTGCCAAGCAGCAGCACGGTGATCGGATCGCCGGGCGACGGGCCAGCCGGTACGGGCGTGGGCGATGGCGGAACAAACACCGTCGGCGCGAGCGTGGGCGCGGGCAGCACCAGCGCGGCGGATGGTTCAGGCGCGACGGTTGGCTGGAGTGAGCGCGGCGCGGCGGCGACAACCATGAGCGGCGGCGTAGGCGTTGCCACAATCATGGCCTGCACGTTTTGCCGAATCTGGTACACCGCCCATGCTGTGCGGCCAGCCATTAGCACGCACAGCGCCGCAAGCAGAATCACAGCGCCCATGAGCGCGCGGCGCAGCACGGGAGCATACCGTTCTCGTTGTGGTGGAACAGGTGTAGCGGTACGCCGCTGCGGCTCTGACAGCAGCGCAGCGAGCAGCCGCTCGGACGTCCCGTCGAGGTGATCGCGATAGGCGCGGCACTGCGGGCAGCCAGACAAATGAAAGCCGAGCCGAATGCGCTGCTCTTCGCGCGTGCCGGGCCGCATGTCTTGCCGAAGCAGGTGCCGTGCTTCTTCACACTGCATACCACAACCTTTCACTTCCGGCGTCGTTCCCACGGCAGGCCGCGCAATGGTACGCGTATGGCGATCCGTACGGCCTGGTTACGGCGCGTGTTCTGCCTGTTCGCGCAGTAACTCGCGCAGGCGCTGTCGCAGCCGCTCCCATGGTCGCCGTGCCTGCTGGGCATGCTCCTGATCGATTGCGCGTGGGCTGTATTCGGCTTCAACAAACGCCTCGGTGAGCGCTCCAATATCCGGCGCTGCGTCGGGCAAGCGTTGCGCAAGCAGATCGCGGTATTCATAGGGCGTTTGGCTCGAACGACGGGGAAGTCCGTTTTCGGCGGCGCGGCGCAGGGTGGAGCGGTAAAAATAGCGCACAAGTTCGCGCGGCGGCAAGCGGCGCAGCGACATCCAACGGCGCGGCGGACGCAACCCGACGTTGGGGCGGCGCAGGCGTTCCTGCACTACCGTCGCCGCCTGCTGCGCCCATGAGCGCGTGTCGCGCCAGGCGATGCCGAGACGCTGCAAGAGCCATCTCAGCGGGCCGCGCATGGTGATCGCCCGGAACAACTCAGGGTGGCGCTGCACGACAATCCACAACGCATAAACAGCCAGCAACAGCATGCACACCCAGAAAATGGATGTCGCCAGCAGTTGCGGCTCATGGACGGCTGGTGGCGGCGCGGGCGGCATGAACGGTGGCGGCTCGGCGGGCGGCGGTGTGGCGGTGTCGTTGGTCGCAAACAGCGACATGAGCCAGGCCGGTATCAGCGCCAGCATGCCGAACAGCCAGATCACAACATAGCCAAGGATGGCAAAAATATAGCCAACCACGCCGAGCATGGATCGGATCGTATCGAGCAGCCCCATGCCATACGTGCGCGGCAGCAGCACGGCCAGCAGCACCACGCTCCCGATGATCATCCAGCTTGTGCGTGTCCAGCGAGTGATCACAGCGGGAGCCACGGTCGCGCCGTCGAGTTGCCAGCGCGCGCGTAGCAGCGCCAAACGTGCCTGGCTATACAGCAGAAAGCCAGTCATGAGATAGATCAGCGCGCCAGCGGCGCTCAGCCGCGAAATAGGCAGGCTGGTTGCGCCCACGCTCTCGACGTTGACCGCCTCAATGCCCAGCGACAATAACACGAGCACGCCACCGATAATGAAGCGGTTGCTGATGCGCCGCAGTGCCGTGGATCGGTCGGCGGTCGCGGCGACCATGGTGGCGCGATATTCGAACTGGAGCGTATCGGGAGTGTCGAATGATTGTGGCGAAAGTTCCAGTAAATCCTGCATGGAACCGTGAGCGATGAAGCCGACAAGAAGACCATAGAAAATAGCGACAAGAAACGGAACATCAAAAATGCTGAACGGATCGTACAACCAGCCGCGCGCGTCGGCAGCCAACGTGTTAATGCCAAAGCTGAGTGTAGTGGCAACGCGCATGATCACAAGCATGACCATCAACTCAGGCAGCAGGTAGCGGCTGAGTTCGCTAAGCCACATATGTTCGCGCCGAAAGGTATGCTGCACCACGCAGGCTTCCAGCGCAATGATGAACGCGGCGGCCACCATATACCCGCCATGCCATGCTGGCGCGAAGCGGTGCAGCGTGCCGGTGAGCGCCGCGGTGAGCGCCGCAAACATCACAGATGTAAGCAGTGCGCCTTGTCGGTGAAATGCCATGGATGAACCTTGCTCATTTGAGCTTTACGTATGAATAGATGGCGCGTCCTGATCAAACGTCGAAACGGCGTCTGGCTGGCGCACGCTGCCTGGCAAGCGCACGGTAAAGCTCGACCCCTGCCCAGAGATGCTGGACACCGAAATATCGCCGCCCATGATGCCGCACAGCCGCTTCGTTAGCGCAAGCCCCAGCCCGGTGCCGCCGTAGAAACGCTTGCTCATGTCGGCCACCTGGGTAAACTCCTGAAACAGATGCGCCATTTGTTCCGAGGTCATGCCAATACCAGTATCGGTCACACGGAAAATAATAAAACGGTCAGCCGGTGGTGTGAAATGCGCCTCATAGACACTGATAGCTGTGCCGGGCTCCTCGAACACCTCAAGCGCGATGCGGCCGCCTTCGGTGAACTTATTGGCATTCGAAAGCAGGTTCAGTAATATCTGGCGCAGCTTGGTCATGTCTGAGGACATGATACCAATGTCTTGCGGACATGCAACTGTTAATACATTGTTGTGTTCATGGGTGAGCGGCTGAAATGCTGTGACAACAGTGGTGACGATATCGTAGATGTTGAACACCTGCACATGCAGGTCCATTTTTCCGGCTTCTGCCTTTGAAAAATCGAGCACAGTGTTGATCAATTCGAGCAAATGTGTTCCTGCTGCGCGAATGCGGGCAATATCATCGATAAGTTGCGGCTGCTCAAGCGTTTCAAGTTGGCGTTGAAGCAATTCGCTGTAGCCTAACACCGCGCTCAGCGGCGTGCGCAATTCGTGGCTCATGTGCGCCAGAAACGTGCTTTTTGCGCGACTCGCCGCTTCGGCAGCTTCTTTCGCGTTCATGAGTTCGATCGCGAGTTGTTCGAGCATGTACTTTTGATGGTGGAGTTCGGTTTCGGCAAGTTTGCGTTCGGTGATGTCGCGCCACACGCACACCCGCCCAATCAGCGCTCCGGCGCTATTGTAGATTGGCGAAATTTGTATGTCAATATATAACGGATCGTCGCCGCGCTCGATCATAAGTTCGTCGTGGGCATGCAGCACATTGCGATAGCGATCGATAATCGTTGCTGGTTGGATGTTGAGATGTGTGAATGATTTGCCGTACACCTCTGCCAGGGAGAATCCCAATCCCTGTTGGGCAACTGCATTGATATCGACGATGCGGTCGTGCTGATCGACAACGATGACGCCGTCGCTCAGGCTGTTTACAACGAATTCATGCGCGATCGGTCCGATGTCGAGGAGGTGGAGCCGCAGCACGCCGAAGGCAATCGCTGTTCCGGAGATGATAAAGGTAAAAGGCGTCAAATCCAGGTAGGGAATCGGGCTGAGGTGCAGCAAATAGATGATATTCCCCATCCATGGGGTAATGGCGCAGAAGAGCAGCATTCCTGCCTGCCGCCGAAACAGCATGGAAACGCGGTAGTACGCGCGTATAAGCGCCAGGGTTCCCGTCAGAAGCATGGCATATGAGTACGCCGTATGGACCCAGAACCACAATCCGTAGGTGGGATGAAAAAAGGTAAATGATCCGCTCGTATCAATATCCGTCGTTCGCCAGACTAAATGATGGCGCTCGTTCGTCATGACCAGCACAACCGTGAGCGCCGGAACGATGGCGATCAGCGCGACCCGCCGCCAGGTGCGCCACTTCCTGTACCCGATGTAATCCACCGAGGCTACCATCCAGGCCACTGGCACGGTGACGATCCCCAGGTACTCGAATTTTGCCCAAAACAGCAAGGTTGCAAGGTCGGTGCTTGACAACTCAAACGCATAGCCGAACGACCAGAGTGCTACGGCTCCGATCAGCACAACGAACGGCAGCCCACCCGCGGCAGCGCGGCGACGCCACACAAAGAGCGCGAGCGCAGTGGCAATAACAGTCGTCGTCAGCGAAAAAAGCGCGTATGGCGTGTAGTGTAGATGCATGGCTTTAAGTAATAATGATGCGGTTACAGTCGTGTCATGGTTGGACGCTAACGGATCGGTGTTTCACGAGGAACCAACAAGCATGGCTGCTCATCGTTGCGATAAGCAGCATTTATTCATTTAAGCATCGTGTTGTGCAGAAAAATACGTATATGTATCATATCATGAACCGTAAACATTGCCAGAAAGATACGTGCTTATGCTCCCTGCGATGGATTGCGCCGCACTGCACGCCATGCTATAATCAGCGCAACGACGATGACGGAGACGACGTAGGCCGTTGCTTGCTTGCAGAGAGCCGCCGGATGGTGCGAGGCGGCAGCCGGGCGCGCGCCCAATCCCCTCCTGAGTCGCCAGGGAAAACCGCGAGAGAACAAACAGCAAAGAACAAAGAACAAAATCGCATAGTTTGTTGTTCTTTATCCTTTGTTCTTTGTTGTTCTTTCGGTCGAACCGATGCCGGGTGCGCCCGTTAGCGCGCGATGAGGGATTGCAGGTTGCAGATCGCAGGTTGCAGATTGTTTTATAGATCTCGCGCGAACAATCTGAAATCAAAATCTGAAATCAAAAATCTAAACAAGGGTGGCACCACGAAGGCTTCGCCTCTCGTCCTTCACGGATGGGTGGCTTTTTTGTTGGAAAAAGCATGAAGTTTGGTCTTGAACAGTGTATCTTGTCGTCCGCATACCGCATTGCAGTGCGGCTACGCAACACCTACTGGCTCGTAACGCGCCCAAAGCTGATCGGCGTGCGCGTGCTGATTGTCGAGCATGACGCGGTGTTGCTGGTGCGGCATCGCGCGGGTCGGCGGCCATGGTCGCTGCCGGGCGGCGGCGTCAAGGGTGGCGAGCGGCTGGTGGATGCGGCGGCGCGCGAGGCGCGCGAGGAAACCGGCGTGGAGGTGCGGATTGTGTATTTGCATGGCGTGTTCGATAATTTTCATCACAACACGACGAATTGCATCACCGTGTTTGTCGCCGTGCCGCTCAATCCGCCGCACATCCGCCATTCGCTGGAGATTGCGGAGACGCGCTACTTTCCGCTCGACGCGCTTCCGGATGGCCTGGAACATGGCTCGCGCCGCCGGATTGCGGAGTATGTTGCGAGGCAGCGTGGCGTCACCGGCATGTGGTGGGAGGATGAGGTGAGCGGGTGACAAGATGACACGGTGACAAGATGACAAGATGATTTACGTTTTACGTTTTGTTCTTTGTTCTCTGCTCTTGGTTCTTGGTTCTTTTGGAGCTACATCATGGCAGTTTATACACCAATTCTTGCCACGCTCGGCTACGTCATGTCGCCTGATGGTCAATCAGTGCTGATGATCAACCGCAACGCGCGCGTGGATGACCAGCACTACGGCAAGTACAACGGGCTGGGCGGCAAACTTGAGCCAGATGAGGACGTTGCGACCGGCATCCGACGCGAGATTCGTGAGGAAGCTGGCATCGAGGCCGAGGAGCTTGTGCTGCGCGGCACGATTAGCTGGCCGGGCTTCGGCAAGAACGACGAGGACTGGTTCGCGTTTGTGTTTCGGATCGACCGCTGGAGTGGCACGCCGATCATGTCGAACCATGAAGGCACGCTGGAATGGGTGCCGCTCAATCGTTTCCATGAGCTTAATTTATGGGACAGCGACCGGCTGTGGCTTGACATGGTGTTCGACCGCTCGGCGCGCATGTTCCATGGCGTCGCGCCGTACCAGAAAGGTAAACTCGTATCATGGAACTACACGCTCATGTAGTCTGATGGACGCGGAGGTGGCCGATGGATACGCTTATCATTGTTGCAATCGGCGTATTGATTGTGTTAGCTATAATCATAGCGCTGATCATGCTGCGGCGCAGTTGGGGCGATTTTCCGAGTCGCAGCAGCCTGCCGCCCGCGCCTCCGCCGCAAGCATTATCTACCCGCATGTCGAGTAATACCATAGACAGTTCGCCGGTTTTTGACGAGATGCCGGGCGGCCCTGCGGGCGGTCTGGTGCCGATCACCAATCCGCACATTCGCCGGGCCGCCGAGCAGGCGTTGCGGCAGAACGACCAGGCGGCGCGCTACTTCATGCGCGATGGCGAGCAGATTTATTTCAATACCGACGCGATTGCTGATCCGCAGGAGCGACAAACCGCCTACCGCGTGATGCAGCGGCTCGGCACGGACGAGCGAATTGACATGCGTGATATTCAGCAGGTGTTGCAGATCATGCGGCGGGAATGAGCTACAAGGGTATCAGGCCAAGGCTGATCTTGAGCGCCTCATCAACTTCCGTCATCTGTTCGCCGGTGAGGCGGCCTACATGACGACCCAGCCGCCGTTTGTCGATTGTTCTGATTTGATTGAGCTGGATGCGTGATCTTGTGGTGCCACCAACGCCCGGCTCAAATACAACATCTACGTCATACCGAGCCTTTGGTGGCGCTGCTGTAAGGCTTGCAACAATAACAACAGGACTGTATTGATTGCCAAGATCATTTTGAATGACCAAAACAGGACGCTGACCACCTTGTTCACTGCCAAACACTGAATCAAGGTCGGCATAGTAGACATCACCACGCCGTGGAAATCGTACAGGCATACTAGCGATCCTGCTCGGCTAATGCAGGCTCAGGGTGTTCTTCTGACTCGTCTACAATGTAGGGTGGAACATACAATGCCACAGCTTCATCTTCGGCATAGCGAAACGCCTCGGCAGTTTCAAGGTCTTCTTCAGCATGGGCCTGATATCCGGCGATCAGCGCCTCACGCAGCTTGCGGCGGCGCTCCTGATCAAGGTGCTCGCGCACTGCGTTGGTGATAAACTGGCTCAGATTGCCCTGGCTGGCCTGCCGCGCCTGATCGAGCAGATCAGCGGGAAGGGTGATGGTTATACGTTGTGTCTTACTCATCTGTGTACTCCTGATCATATCATTGGTATGATCAAATTATATGATTAAACAGAGCTATAGTCAACAGGAGGAGCGTATGCTTGATATTAGACTTATTCGTGAGCAACCAGACTTTGTTAAAGAGCAACTCGGTCGCGCAGGCGTCGATCCAGCGCAGATCGACAGCGTGTTGCAGTTCGATGAACAACGCCGCACGCTGCTGCGCGAGGTCGAGGCGCTCAAGGCGACCCGCAACGCCGTCTCGAAGGAAATTGGCAAGATGAAGGATGCCGCCGAGCGCAACGCCAGGATCGCCGAGATGCGCGGCGTCGGCGACCGAATCGCCGAACTTGACCGCGAAGTTGCCATGGTCGAGGAGCAGCAGCGCATGGCCCTCCTGGAATTGCGCAACCTGCCGCAGCCGGACGTGCCAGACGGCCCCGACGAAGACTTCAACGTCGTCATCTACCAGGAAGGCGAGCCGCGCCAGTTCGATTTTGAGCCAAAGCCGCACTGGGAGCTTGGCGAGGCGCTGGACATTATCGACTTCGAGCGCGGCGTGAAGCTGTCGGGATCGCGCTTCTATGTTCTGAAAGGGCTGGGCGCCAAGCTCCAGCGCGCCCTGATTCAGTGGCTGCTCGACCTGCATGGCAAGCAGGGCTACACCGAAGTCTACACGCCGTTCGTCGTCAAGGAGGAGACGGTCTGGGCGTCAGGCCAGTTGCCAAAGTTCCGCGATAACCTGTACCATGATGTCGAAGATGATCTCTGGCTGGTGCCGACTGCCGAGGTGCCGGTGACGAGCCTGCACCGCGACGAGATTCTGGAGGCGGCGCAGCTGCCGATCCATTATTGCGCCTACACGCCATGTTTTCGGCGTGAAAAGATGAGCGCCGGGCGCGACGTGCGCGGCATCAAGCGCGGCCACCAGTTCGACAAGGTCGAGATGTACAAGTTCGTTGCGCCGGAAACCAGCTACGACGAGCTCGAGCGGCTGCGCGCCGACGCCGAGGATACCTGCCGTCGGCTCAATATCCCGTTTCGCACCAAGCTGCTCTGCACCGGCGATCTTGGCTTTGCGGCGACCAAGACCTACGACGCTGAGTTGTGGGCGCCCGGCCAAAACGAGTGGCTGGAGGTCAGTTCGTGCTCGAATGTCGAGGCGTTCCAGGCTCGCCGCGCCAACATTCGCTACCGTCCCGAGCCAGGCGCGAAGCCGGAATTCGTTCACACGCTCAACGGCTCGGGCCTGGGCGTGCCACGCACCATGATTGCGATCATGGAGAATTATCAGCAAGCTGACGGCAGCATCGTCGTGCCGGACGTTTTACGGCCTTACATGAACGGTATTGAAATTATAGCATGACAAGATGGCGAGGTGACATAATGGCCAAGCTTGCTTGTTTGTCACCATGTCATCTTGTCACCATGTCATCTTGTCACATATGAGTGTAGACGAAAAACTGGAGCGCGGCTTCACACGGCTGGCGCAGGCCGAGGGCAACCGCGACATGCTGGGCGCGGCGCTGCTGGCGATCCATGGCGCGCTGGAAGATCACCTGCGCGCTATTCTGGCCGAGAGCGCCACATTGGGCGAGGAAGATCGCGCCGTGCTGGAACGACGCGACACTGGCTGGTCCACGCTGACGCGCCTGGCGCAGCAGCATGCCAACCTGCGGCCTGAGCACCGCCGCGCGATCTTGCAGATCAATGAACTGCGGCAGGCGTTTGCCCATGGCGAGGAGTTCGGCGGTAGTTACAATGTGCTGGTGCGCTACGGCCATCTGGTTGAGGCGCTGTGCAATCGTCGCGGCCTGCTCGACAGCGTGCTGCAAAATCATAAGCGGCGCGCCGCCGCGCTGGCCAATCCGACTGGCTGGCGACGGCTGCCGCAGTTCTGGCGCGATACCATCCGCAGCCTGGCGATTATTGGCATTGTAGCGGTTGTGTTGTTCCTTATTGGCCGGGCGCTGTACGCTCGCGTTGACGCCGATTTGTCGCGGCTGGTTGGCTCGCTTGGCGTTGCGCCAACGGTTGTAGCTCAGCCAACGTTGAGCGTGCCATCGCCCACGCCGACCGTCCGGGCGCGCATCGTGCGGCTAGGTGACGTGACCGGCTGGCTCCACGAGCAGCCGAACTTCGACAGCGCCACGCTGCCGTATCCCATCCGTGAAGGCGTGCGCGTGACCGTGCTCGATCAGCAGCAGACCGTTGATGGCGTGGCATGGCAATATGTGTCAGTTGGTGGCTACGAGGGCTGGGTGCCGCTCAATAACCTTGAACTCGATACACCGTGAGCCAGGACGAATGACGATGACAAGATGACAAGATGACAAGATGACAAGGCGAATTCAGTTCCCCCGCTCTGCGCTCTGCGCTCACTGCCGTTCCCACACGATCTCGCCCTCAAGCATGGTCATGTCGGCCTTAACGCTGTGGAGTTCAGACGGATCGATCTTGCCCGGATCGACGTTGAGCAGCGCCAGATCGGCCAGCATGCCGGGCTTGAGCACACCCTGCCGGTGATCTTCGCCCGCCGCGCAAGCTGCGCCCACTGTGAAGCCATGAATTGCCTCGTCGAGGTTCAGCCGCTGCTCAGGACGCCAGCCGCCTTCCGGGTCGCCGTTGGGCCGCTGGCGCGTGACCGCCGCATGGACGCTCAGCCAGGGATTCAGCGCCTCGACCGGCGCGTCCGAGCCGAACGCCAGCACTGCGCCTGTATCTTTAATAGTTCGCCATGCGTATGCCAATGCGCAGCGCGATCCCCATAATTGCTCGGCCATGTCCATGTCGGCAGTCGCGTGGATGGGCTGCATCGAGGCGATAACGCCAAGCTGCGCCAGTCGCGGCACATCCCGGCTATCCAGCAGTTGCACATGCTCGATGCGATTGGGAATAGGACGAGAACCGAAAACCGAGAACTGAGAACCTGCTACGTCCTCGTCAGTACGATTCCTGGTTCTTGATTCTTGGTTCTTGGTAGCTGCTTCGATTGCGTTCAGCACCCGCCGGTTGGCGGCGTCGCCAATCGCATGGATGATCACCGAAAGGCCGTTGCTAATTGCACGACTGACCGCCTCGTTCAGTTCGGTGGTCGGCATCGTCGCAATGCCAAAGTGGCCGCGCCCGCGATACGGCGCGAGCATCTCAGCGGTCTCTGAGCCGAGCGAACCATCGGCGAACATCTTCACGCCGCCGAGCTTGATCCAGCGGTCGCCCAGGCCGCTACGCAGCCCCAGCTTAATCGCTTCGTCCAAATAATCGAGATCGAGATGCACCAGGCAGCGCAAGGGCAGTTGTCCGCGCGCCCGCAGCTTCTGCAAATCGCTCAGCGCCAGCGCGCCGTCGCCGGGTTGCAGGCCGGGCGGAATGTGCATGCCGACCATGCCGTAGGAATGCGCCTCGGCAATCGCGTCACGCACCGCTTGCAGCCGATCTTCTTCAGTTGCTTCAGGGATGCAGTGCCGCACCAGGTCAATCGCGCTTTCAAACAGCATGCCGGTCGCGTTGCCCGCCTCGCGCTGAATGCGGCCACCAGCCGGATCAGGCGTATCGTCGGTAATGCCAGCAATTTCGAGCGCGCGGCTGTTGACCCATGCGGAATGACCGTCCTTGCGCGTGAGCAGCACCGGCCTGTCGGGAATCCGCGCGTCGAGGTCGGCGGCGTGCGGCCAGCGGTCGCCCCAGTAGGTGTGATCCCAGCCGCTGCCCTGCACCCATGCGCCCTTCGGCAGGCGTGCTGCCGCATCCACAACTCGCTGGATCGCCGCGTTATAGTCGGTCACATCGCTAAGTTGCACGTTGCGCCGACCGAGCGCGTACCAGATCAGGTGAATGTGCGCGTCCGTCAACGCAGGGATAATCGCGCGCCCGTTCAGGTCAATTGCTTCGGCCTGCCCGCGCATGGTGGCGTGGACGCGGCCCTCGCTGCCGACGACCACCACGCGCCCGTCGCGCACGCCGATCGCCTGCGCCCGTGGCTGGGCCGCGTCCATGGTGTAAATCGTGCCGTTGTAAAAAATATATGCTGACATTCACGCGCTCCATTGAAGGTAAGCGATACACTGCTGATAGATTAGGGGACGGCCCAACAGTTGTCAACTGGCGCGGGACATCTGTGCTTATTTCCAGGGATTGATAATTGGTACGTTTGTTGATGCGAAATCGGTTTCATTGCGCGTCGCAAGGACGCAGTTATGATGAAGCGCAAGGGCTGCGATGAGTGAGTCGAATGCGGGCAGCGGCCTTCCGATCTTTTCCTGCTGTGCTTTTACCATTCCCCATGTCATCATTACGGGAACATCAAGCGCCAGCACGCGTCCGCTAAAACGCATGATCAAATCGTTATTCAACCACTCACGTAACGATGTCTTGCGCTTTGAATCTGCCAGTTTTTCGACACCTTTGT
>DASTWM010000016.1:0-4746 GCA_035765855.1 Roseiflexaceae bacterium | reverse complement strand
AGTAGCAACGTGAGTAGCACCACGCCCGTGATCATGCGCGTCCATCGTGTAAACACATTCATGCAAAACTCCTTTCAAGAGCCTTTAATACACCAAGCCAGATTTTGCGCTCCCATGGCAAATCACAGCTTGTGCATGTATAAATCACGCCGTTGGTGTGCTGGATAAACGCTGCACACTGCTCAGAATAAGTTCTGAAACGATAGCGAGCAGCGCCACTGGAATCGCGCCAACGAGCATAATTTTCGGATCGTTCAGGGCGTAGCCTCTGGTGAGGAAATTGCCCAGGCCGCCGCCGCCGATGAACGCCGCCAGTGTCGCGCTCGCGATTACTTCCACAGCGGCGGTGCGAATGCCAGCAATAATGGCAGGCAGGGCAAGTGGTAGCTCGATGCGCCAGAGGATCTGCGCCGCCGACATGCCGACGCCGCGCGCCGCTTCGACAACCGAGCGGTCAACGCTGCGCAGCCCTGCGTAGGTATTGATTAACACAGGCGGGCATGCCAGCACCGTCAGCGCCACCAGCGCCGGACGGAAGCCAAGCCCAAGATACGGCAGCGCCAGAAACAGGATCACCAGACTCGGCACCACCCGAAACCCGTTGAAAACATTGATGATGTATTCTGCGATGTTGATGCGGCGTGAGATCAGAATGCCAAGCGGAATACAGAGCGCGATGGCGATGCCGAGCGAAGAAAGGCTGAGCGCCAGGTGGCGCTGCATGGCCTCCCAAAACGTATCCTGATTCTCAAGATAATATTGATACGCTGATTGAAGTAAATCCACCGTCTCCCTTTTCCTGCTCCCACTATCCTTCCACAGCGTACATCATCATGCCAGCACAAAAAGGCTGAAAATCAAGTCGTCCGTTGGGCGTAGTTTTGCCACGATCATGAAATGTAGGTGTGTCGCTCGATATCCTGCCGTTTCGTAGCAACTTTTGTACCGACGAAAAAGCTACTTTGTCAGCTGATCGTTTGATGGCTGCCTTGTTGCCGATGTTCGCTCTGGAGGTGGCATGAACGACCGAAAACCTTCGCCGAGCACCTCGCTCGCCTCGCCGATAATCAGGAACGCATGCGGGTCGGCAGATGCCACAGTCTGCTTGAGAAAGCTGATCTCCGAGCGGCCAACAACGCACAGCAGCACTTCGCGCGCCGCGCCGGTGTAGCCGCCGTAGCCTTCCAGCACCGTCACGCCGCGGCCCAGATCATGAAGCAGTGCCTGAGTCACGGTTTGCGGCTGTGTCGTGATGATCAACGCCTGCCGCGCGCCGCTGCCCGCCGCAAGCGTATAATCGAGCGCGAGGCTGCTGACGAACGCGACCAGCATGGCGTACAACACCTTTTCCGGCCCGAAGCTCACAAACGCGATGGCGAACACCAGGCCGTTCATGACCAGCAGGCTGCGACCCGGCTGGATGCCGTAGCGCAATTCCAACCAGCGCGCCACGATATCGATCCCGCCGGTGGTGCCGCGCGCTCGAAACACCAGCCCGACGCCGAGGCCGTCCAGCAAACCGCCATACAATGTGTACAGCAGCGGGTCGGCGGTGACTGGTTTGAGATACGGCGCGAGCAGGTCGATGGCGAATGAAAGTATTACGGTCGCGTAGATCGTGCGAACACCGAACACGAAGCCGCCGAGCACCCGAAAGCCGAGCACAAACAGCGGCACGTTGACGAGCAGCGTGACCATGCCGACTGGCGTTCCGGCGTAGGTTTGCAGCAGCATCGCCGCGCCCGTTACGCCGCCCACCACGACATTGTTGGGGATGAGGAACATGTCCACCGAAATGGCGACCAGAATCGCGCCAGCGGTGATCAGCGCGTAATCACGCACAATCGGAAGAATATTTTGGAATTTCATGTGACAAAAAGAGCGGCGACATGATGAACTGGAGCGTCACCATATCACCCGCTCATCATGTCACCTGCTCACTCCTCGCGCCCGATGTTCCAGCGCAAATAGGATTGAATAAAGGGATCGAGTTCGCCGTCTAACACCGACTGCACATCGCTGGTTTCATGGTCGGTGCGGTGATCCTTCACCAGCGTGTACGGATGGAGGTAATACGTGCGCATCTGGCTGCCGAAATCAGCCTGGCGATGCTCGCCCTTCAGCCGCGCCTGTTCCTCGCGCTGGCGCTGCAACTCGCGCTCCAGCAAACGCCCGCGCAGCACGCGCATGGCGGTTTCTTTGTTCTGCAACTGCGAGCGCTCGTTCTGGCATGTCACGACGATCTGCTCCGGCGTGCCGGGCCTGTACGTAATGCGTACCGCCGAGTCGGTCGTGTTGACGCCCTGCCCGCCATGGCCGCCTGAGCGGTACACATCGATCCGCAGATCGTCGGGCTTGATCTCGACCTCGGGCGCGTCGTCCACCTCCGGCACCACCTCGACCAGCGCGAACGAGGTCTGGCGGGTGTTGGCCGAATTGAACGGCGACAGGCGGATCAGGCGGTGGACGCCCGCTTCGGCCTTGACGTAGCCGTAGGCATACGGGCCGCGCAACTCAATCGTCGCGCTTTTGATGCCCGCTTCCTCACCTTCGCTCTGGTCCACAATCGCCACCGCGAAGCCGTCGCGCTCGGCCCAGCGCATGTACATGCGCAGCATCATCTCTGCCCAGTCCTGCGCGTCGGTGCCGCCAGTGCCGGCTTTAATCGACAGGAAGGCGTCGCGGTCGTCGTAGGGGCCGCTGAGCAGCACCGCCGTTTCGAGCGCATCCAGGCTTTTGGTGACGGCGGCAAGCTCGCCCGCGATCTCGCCGTGCAGCGAGTTATCTTCCTCCGCAGTTGCGAGCTCGATAAATTCGTCAAGCGTGGTGAGTTGGCGTTCCATGGTCGTCCAGCGCTCCACGTCCGCCTTGAGCTGGCTGAGGCGGCGCATCAGGCGCTGGGCTTCCTGCGGGTTGCTCCACAAATCGGGGGCGGCGGCGCGCTCTTCCAGCGCGTCAATTTCAGACTGTTTTGCAGCGAGGTCAAAGCCGCCCCCGGACGCTGTTGTAGCGCGCCCGCAGGGCCTCCAGATCGGTTTGCATGGTGTCAAAAGTCATTGGTACCTCTACGATAATACTTGATACCTGAGACGTGAGCTGGCATAACATGTGAATTCAGGAATCATGCATCACGTCTCAAGCATCTCAACGATTTTAGGCAGCGCCACCGCCACATCCTCGCGGATGACTACAGCGGCCTGCTCGTCAAGATAGGTTGGGCTTTTATTCACAATGATCAGCGGCTTGCCGCGCTTCAGTGCCGCCAACGGCATTTCGCATGCCGGATAAACCTCCAGCGCCGTACCCGCGACGATCACTGCGTCAGCCTTCTCCATGGCGCTGGCCGACAGCCAATAGGTGCCACGCGGCAGATCTTCCTCGAACAGCACCACATCCGGCTTGAACAGGCCGCCGCACGCGCACCACGGCAACTCGCCCCGGCGCACTTTTTCAATCAGTGGCGCGGCGAGCACTTGCCGCCCGCAGCCCATGCACGTCGCGCTGCGCACATGGCCGTGTAGTTCGTACACCTCGCGCGATCCGGCGCGCTGGTGCAGGCCGTCGATGTTCTGAGTGACGACCGCTCGCAGCTTGCCCATCTTTTCCAGCGCCGCTAATGCGCGGTGGGCCGGGTTCGGCTGCGCGTGAAGCAACTGGTCGAGAATCGGCTGAAACCAACCGAAAAACCGGCGCGGGTTCTTGCAAAAGCCGTGCAGCGATGCCACCTCCATCGGATCGTCGCGCAGCCACAGCCCGCCGTCGCCCCGAAAATCGGGAATGCCCGATGGCGTGCTGATACCCGCGCCGGTAAGCGCCGCCGCCCGTTGTGCGCCGCGCAAAATTGCCGCCGCCTGTGCTATGCCATTCAGCGTCATCGCTGCTTCACTCCTCGTGTAATGCTCTCATGGTACCATGGGAGTGAAACAGGCGCAAAGCATTGTTCAAATACAAAATAAGGCACGAAGAATTGTCTCCTCCGTGCCCTCTGTGCCTTTGTGGTAAAAAGACCTACGCGCAGCGCAGCGCCTTGCCCAGTTTCTGCATCGCCTCGTCCACATGCTCGCGCTCGATGATCAGCGGCGGCACCAGCCGCAGCACATCCTCGCCCGCCGTGGCCGTCAGCAGCCCTTCCTCATGGCCGGCCTCGCGCACCGCGCCCGCCGAGCCGTTGATCCGCACGCCGCGCATCAGGCCGCGCCCGCGCAATTCCACGATCTGCGGGTGCGAGTTCGCCAGGTCTTGCAGCGACTCGTCAAGGTAGTCACTGATTTCGCGGACATGCGTCAGGAAAGCCGGGTCGCTGATCTTGTGCAGTACCACCTGCGCCACCGCCGTCGCCAGCGGGCCGCCGCCAAACGTCGTGCCGTGGTCGCCGGGGTGCATGACATCGGCCACCGCCTGCGTCATGAGCACCGCGCCGATTGGCAGGCCGCCACCAAGCGGCTTGGCAACCGTCATGATGTCGGGCATCACGTCGTACTGCTCGTGCGCCCACAGCGTGCCGGTGCGGCCCAGACCGCACTGAATTTCATCAAAAATGAGCAGCGCGCCCACCTTGTTGCAGAGCTGGCGCAGGCCCTGCAAAAACTCGGTTGTCGAACTGCTGAGGCCGCCCTCGCCCTGAATCGGCTCGACAATTACGGCGCACACATCGTCGGTGATGGCATCGGCAGCAGATTGCAGGTTGTTGTATTCGGCGAAGCGCACGCCGGGCATGACCGGCGCAAACGGCTCGCGGTATTTTTC
>DASTWM010000015.1:0-25901 GCA_035765855.1 Roseiflexaceae bacterium | reverse complement strand
ATCAAGCATGTGGTCGCCCTGAACGAAGTGCTGGTCGCGCATGGTGAGCCAAACCGCACCATGACGGTCGATGTTGATATCTACGGCACGACCATGGCGAGCTACCATGCCGACGGTGTGATCGTCGCGACAGCGACCGGCTCGACGGCCTATGCGCTGGCGGCGGGCGGCCCCATCGTCGACCCGCGCTCGCAGGCCATGGTGCTGGTACCGATTGCGGCGCACCTGACGCAGATTCCGTCGCTGGTCTTGCAAGAGGATGCCGTGATTCGGCTGCGCGTGCGCGGGCGCTACCATGCGCTGTTTGTGGCCGATGGACGCGAAAACACGCCGCTTCAAGAGGACGATGTCGTAGAAGTGCGCCGTTCAGAGCAAACATGCGTATTCGCGCATGTTTATCCACCGAGCGAGTTCTATGCGCGCATGGTGCAGCGCCTGCGCCCGCGCGCCTGAGCAGACGACCGACGACGGACGATGGAAACAAGTGATGCTCCTTTCGTCCATCGTCCATCGTCCATCGTCTACTGATTCACCGCCCGGAAATAAATCCGGCCCAGATCCTGGGCATTGGTGTACACACTGCGCGCCCCGCCCTCGCCAATAGCATCGTCAACCTTGTAATCGCCGTTCAGGTCAGTGCCGTCGCTGACGTTCTTGGCGAGCCACGCGATATCACTCTGAATGATCTGCACATCAGTTATCGTCATGGTCGGCTGTAGAACATGCGCGAGATTACGGATCTGGCCCGTCCATTCAAGAATGTTATTGGTTGCCGTGATGATGCGGCTGGCGCGATCTTTCACATTGCTCGGCAGGGCGTCGTTGCTGGCGAGCGGCTGCACCAGTGGCTGAATTGCCTGAGCGTAACGCCTGATGCCGTAGGTGTCGCTCTTATCCTCAACGACTCCGTTGCCGTTCAAATCGCCATACGCGCCGTTGTCGACGCCGACAATACGATTGAGGAGTTGTTCGTCTAATCTGCTGAGGGTTTTGAGATTGGATTTCTGCGCAGCCGAACGAGCGTCACGCCCTTCGGTTGACAGGCCACTCGCCTGCGCCTTCATGCCGGTTGCAAGGCCGACGCGATCGGGCAGCGGCGTGTCTGGCCCTGCGACCGCGAGCTTTCGCACCACCGGCACAACTTCGGGCGGAATGTATCCACGGAAGGCGATGTGTGCCTCGGCGGGCCAGTAAACCGGGCTTCCATCGGTTTCAACCGTCATGAGAAACTGATCGTACCGCGCGAGGAGATTTTCGGCACCTGGCGAGGCCCAGTTGACGGTGCTGTTCCCTTTCGCATCCAGATCGATTCTGCCAATATCAACCCATGCCGTTCCGTCGGCAGTGCCAAGCCAGCCTTCGTAATGGGTGCCTGCGTCCGGCTGCGATGCGCCAAACACCAGCACACTCACCTGATCGCTCAGCGCCTGCGCATTGCGGAAGCGCACCTGCCCGCTGCCCTTGCGTTTGGCCGCGTCCGCTACGTGAAAATTGCTGATCAGCAGCACAGCAATAAAAATGAGAGATACCCCGAATGAAAAGCAACGGCGCACAGCGGCCTCCTTGCAGGCGACGATAATGTATGTCGTATGATTATTATAAACGCAGGTAAGCTAGAAATGGTCCATGGATGACAAGATTGTTATCTTCAGAGCGCCTGCCGCTCCTTGCTTTCGCGCTTGCGGGATGAAGAAGCTGGCAATTCAGCCTGAAGCAGACTATTTTCCACAATGCTCAGGAACGCGCGCCGGTCAGCCGTGCGAACAATCGCCTGCTCGTGCGCCCGCGCCAGTGCCACCGGATAGCCCTGGCCTTTCATGCACTGGTCGTAGATCAAGCTGTGGATGAGGTCCACCGCCTCGGGATTTTCGGCCACCCATTGCGGCATCTCCACCCGCCCAATTTCGCGCCCGACGCGCATGTAGAAGAAATGAATCTGGTGCGGCCCATAATTCTCGATGTTGATGCGCGACATGGAGAGGAACAGCGGCCCGCGCTGCCCATCCTCCAGCATGTCGGCCAGCACATCGGCGTCGGTCAGATTCTGGCATGGCGCGCAGGACGGCTCGCGCCCGGCGGCAATATCGCTGCACTCGCTGCACTTTGCGCCGCGCTTCTCCTGAACATCCACGTCCGGGCAGAACATCAGGCGGATGGTGCCAGATACTTCGGGCGAGCGCGGGCGGCTGATGTATGAAGCGACGGGAACGCCACGGTTGCGCATGTCGTCAAGGTAGGCGAGATAGGTGCGAAGAAAATGATCCTGCACGAACTTTTCCGCGCCGGCCAGCGTCCAGCGCACCAGCGTGCCGTCCTGCAGCGCCACGGCAGGCACGTCGCCGCTCAAGAACTCGTCGGCCAGCCCGACCAGCGCCACGCCTTCTTCCACATCGCGGCGCGCGCTCAGGTAGTTGCCTTCGATGGTCACGCGCCGCACGCCGTCGGTCAAATACAAATCTTCATCCTGATAGTACAACGCTGGCGTGGAAGAAAGCCTGGCCGCCGGGCGCTCGCCGTAGCGCAGAAACACGCGCCCGATATTGATAACATAGCACATCGCCATGCCATGGCGCTCCATGTCGATCTGCGATCCGTCCGTCGCCACGAGGGCGTAGCTCGGCGGGCGCGGCGGCAAGTCATACGTGGCGTTCAGCGGCTCGACCGGGCGGGCAAGCAGCCATGCCGCCGTTTCCTGGCTCAGGTTCGCCGCTTCTGCCCAGTAGTCATAGGCGGCGGACTCTTGCAGATAGCGCTGGCGCACCTGAAGCAGCCGGTCGCGCTTGTCGCCTGCTTCCACCACGAGCGAGCCGCTCATGGAGCGCACCTGGCGGCTCAAAACTGAGAGATCGAGGGCCATGCGATTGGTCTTTCGCGTGCATATTCAGCGAACATCTGTGCGTAGCATACCATAGCCGTACCAGCGCTGCAACATCACGACGCTGTTGCCCTGTTTCATTATGTTATAATACGGCTGCTTATATTGAACAGAGTGTGTTTTGAGGAGATAAACGGCATGAATCGGCGTGTTGTGATCACAGGCGTTGGCGCGCTGAGCCCGCTTGGCCTTGATGTTCCAACATTGTGGGACGGTATCAAAAATGCGCGCAGCGGCGTCGGCCCCGTGACGCTGTGCGATACTGAAGGTCTGGACTCGCGCATCGCTGGCGAGGTCAAGGGCTTCGATCCTGCGAACTACATGGATCGCAAGGATGTGCGCCGCTACGACCGCTTTATTCAACTGGCCCTGGCGGCCTCGGCTGAGGCGCTCAAATCGTCTGAGTTTTTGGTCACGCCGGAGAACGCCGAAGACATTGGCGTGATTATCGGCAGTGGCATTGGCGGCCTTGCAACCACGGTGGACGCGGTGAACACGCTGCGCGACCGCGGCCCGGCCCGCCTGAGCCCGTTCGTGGTGCCGGGCATGATCACCAACATGGCCGCCGGGCTGGTTTCCATTCGTTATGGTCTGAAAGGACCAAGCTACTGCACCACATCGGCCTGCGCCACCAGCGCCCATGCGATTGGCGAAGCGGCTGAGATGATCCGGCGCGGGTGGGCCAGGGTCATGCTGGCGGGTGGCTCGGAAGCGCCGATTATTCCGATCACCATTGCGGCGTTCGTGGCGTGCCGCGCAATTTCCACCAACAACGACGAGCCGGAAACGGCTTCGCGCCCGTTTGACGCGACCCGCGACGGCTTTGTGCTGTCGGAGGGCAGCGCCGTGCTTGTGCTGGAGGATCTGGAACATGCGCAGGCGCGCGGCGCACGCATTCTGGCCGAATTGGTTGGCTATGGCCTTTCCAGCGACGCATATCACATCACGCTGCCGGTGGAGGGCGGCGAGGGCGCGCTGCGGGCCATGCGCATGGCGCTGCGAAATGCGAACATGTCGCCTGATGACATCGATTACATCAATGCCCATGCGACCAGCACCAACGCCGGCGATACTGCGGAAACGCAAGCGATCAAGACGCTGCTTGGCGAACGGGCCTACCAGGTGCCAGTAAGCTCCAGCAAGTCGCAGTTCGGCCACCTGGTTGGCGCGGCGGGCGCGATTGAAGCGGTGGTTTCGGTGCTTGCCATGCAGAACAATATTATTCCTCCAACCATTAATTATCAGCACCCAGACCCGGCGTGCGACCTCGATTATGTGGTGAATGCGTCGCGGCCCGGCACGCTCGACATAGTCATGAGCAATTCGTTTGGCTTCGGCGGGCATAATGTGACGCTGATTTTCAAGCGCTTTGAGTAGGTATTGTGGCATCGATTGATACATTGGTTGCGCGGCTGGGGCTGCTGTTTCGCGATGCGAGCCTGCTGGAAGGCGCGCTCACGCACCGCTCGTACGCGCACGAGAACCCCATGGAAACGCACCATCTCGCCAATAGCGAGCGGCTGGAGTTTCTCGGTGACTCGGTACTCAATTACATTGCCGCCGACCTGGTCTTTCAGCGCTTTCCTGATGCCAATGAAGGTGAGTTGACTGCTACGCGCTCGGCGCTGATCAAAACGCACACTCTGGCTGGCTTTGCGCGCGACCTGGATCTGGGCCGCTATCTGCGGTTGAACAAAGGCGAGGATCACAGCGGCGCGCGCAACCGTAATGCGCTGCTGGCCGACACGTTCGAGGCCGTGCTGGCGGCGATTTACCTCGATGCTGGCATGGACGCAACCCGCACTTTTTTGCTGCCTTTCCTTGAGCGCGAGCTGGCGACAGTGCAAACCCATGGCCGTCATGTCGATCACAAGACGCGCCTGCAGGAGCGCATCCAGGCCGAGCGCAACATCACCCCGCATTACCTGGTCATGGCTGCTTCCGGCCCGGATCACCAACGCGAGTGGATGGTGGAGGTGCGCGCGGGGGATGAACAACTGGGCGTCGGGCGCGGGTCGAGCAAGCAGGCCGCCACGCAGGAAGCGGCGCGGGCCGCGCTTGAGGGGCTTGCGGAATGAAATGACAAGATGACAGGGAGACGGGGAGACAGAGTGATTTACGTTTTAGGCTTTACGTTTTGTATTGGACGTTCTACGCTCTCCGCTCTGCGTTTGCTAGTTTCGTCCATCGTCTATCGTCCGGTTCTTAGTTCTACACCTCTATGAAGCGCATTTTGGTCACCGGCGGCTCTGGCTACCTCGGCGCGGAACTCGTGCGACGCGCCCTTGCCGCCGAGGCGTGGGACGTAACCGCAACCTGCCATGCCCATGCAGTTGACGTGCCGGGCGCGCGCTTGGTGCCGCTTGATCTTGGCGACGCTGATGCGGTGCAGAAATTGATGGCCGATGTACAGCCTGATGTCGTTGTGCATACTGCTTATGTGCAGCGCGGCCCGCTCCTGTGGGATGTAACGGCGCTTGGCGCGGGCCGCGTTGCGGAAGCAGCACGGCAGGCTGGCGCGCGGCTGATCCACATGTCGAGCGATGTCGTGTTCGATGGCGAACGTGCGGGCGCGTACACTGAGCATGACTCGCCCAGCCCAATTTCGCCCTATGGCGAGGCCAAGGTCGAAGCAGAGCGCCTTGTAATGCTGGCCCATCCTGAGGCGCTGCTTGTGCGCACGTCGTTGATTTACGGTGGACATGAGCCTGGCATCCATGAACGGCTCGTGCTCGACACGCTCGATGGTCTTCATGACATCGCCTTTTTTTCTGACGAGATGCGCTGCCCGGTGCAAGTGACCGATTTAGCAGATGCAGTGCTGGAGCTTGCGGCAATGAAGCACATGGGCGTGCTCAACGTTGCCGGTGCTGACGTGGTGAGCCGCTACGAATTTGCGCAACTCATTGCTGCCGCGCATGGCCGATCTGCGGATGCGCTTCGTTCGGCCCGAAGCGCGACGAGTGGCGAGCGGCGGCCACGCAACTGCGCCCTTGACAGTTCGGTCGCGCAGCAGCTTCTCCGCACCTCGCTCCGAGGCGCGCGCGCAGTACTTGGAGCCATGTCTCCTGAGTAAGTTCCCTGCTCGCCTGCAACAGTCAGCATACATTGCTCTGGCTGGTTGTATACTTCATTCAAATCTTCTCTGCGCGTTTATATTCTTCATCACCTCAACCAACATTGAACGTAAGTGGTGTTTACTGTGTATTATAGAGTAGAACACCGGCATTCATCATTTTACGTATACCAGGCTTTCTGCTATAATGCCGTGCAATCCCAAACAAAGTCGTGAAAGTGCCACGTGGCTTATGCTGTAGAGCGCGTGTATCATCTGCCAGCGGGTACAGCAGAGATGTTCCGCCGCCGCCTCCGCGTTCAAAGCAACCAGGATGTGCGGAGCACCGTTAACTGGTACATTCTGGATGAAGTTAACAGACCGCTGCGAGTATGAAAAGGAGGTGTGCGCCTGGCCAACGTCCGTATACGCGATGAACTTTTGTGTACAGATTGCCCTCAGATTTCAAACGGAGGATGTCTTCTATGATGCACAAAGCATCTTTTTCCTGGCGGCGGCTTGCCGCGCTGACCCTCTTTGTTGTGTTAACTGTGCCGATGATTGCGGCATGTGGCGGTTCTGCACCGGCTACAGAAACCAATACCAATAGCAGTGGCAGCACGAACACCAGTAGTGAAAGCACGAACGCCAATGCTAATGCAGGCGGCGCTGAGGCTAACGCCAACACGAACGCCAATGCTAGCGCGGGCGGCGAGGCAACCAGCGCACCTGCTGCTGGCGAAGCGACTTCAGCACCGGCCACCGGCAGCACGGGTGGTAAAGGTGGAACCCTTAAAATCCTCTACTGGCAGGCGATTACGATTTTGAACGGGCATCAGTCCAGTGGTACGAAGGACTATGATGGCTCATCCGTCGTGCTTGAGCCGCTCGCTCATTACGATGAGAACGGCAAAGCTGTGCCAGCTCTGGCTGAAGAGGTACCGACGATTGAAAATGGCGGTATCGCCAAGGATTATTCGACGGTCACATGGAAGTTGAAGCAGGGCGTCAAGTGGTCTGATGGCACGGACTTTACTGCCGATGATGTGATCTTCACCTGGCAGTATTGCGCCGACCCGGCAACTGCATGCACCACCAAGGCGAATTTCGATCCGATCAAAACAGTTGAGGCAATTGACCCCCACACTGTGAAGATTACCTGGAAGGAGCCAAATCCAGACCCGTACATCGCCTTTGTGAGCTACAATGGCCTCATCCTTCAGAAGAAGCAGTTCCAGAACTGCATCGGCGATAAGGCCGTGAAGGATCAAGCTTGCCAGGCAGCAAATAACAATCCAATTGGCACGAATGCATGGATGGTTGATAGCTTTAAGCCCGGTGACGTTGTTACGTACAAACGGAATCCGCTGTACCGCGACGCTGACAAGGTCTTCTTTGACAATGTTGAGATCAAGGGCGGCGGCGATGCGACCAGCGCGGCGCGCGCAGTCTGCCAGACGGGCGAAGTTGATTTCGCATGGAACTTGCAGGTGCCAGCCAATGTGTTGGATCAAATCCTCGCCGGTGGCAAGTGTGATCCAGTCAACAGTGGCTCGTTCGGTATCGAGCGCATCGTGCTGAACTTCTCCAATCCGTCACCAGATCTGGGTGACAAGCGCGGCGAACCTGACACCAAGAATCCGTTCTTCAGTGACCTAAAGGTGCGGCAGGCAGTTGCGCTGGCAATCGATCGCAAGACGATCGTTGATCAGGTGAATGGCAAGCTTGCTGGCAAGCAGACCTGCAACCTCGTGACCCAACCACCGGACATCGACTCACCAAACACGAAGTGCGATCAGGACGTCGAGAAGGCCAAACAGTTGCTCGACGAAGCTGGCTGGAAGGATGATGGCAGCGGCGTGCGCTCGAAGGACGGCAAGAAGCTTGAACTGCTCTTCCAGACCTCGACCAACCCGTTGCGCCAGCAGGAGCAGGCAGTTGTCAAGCAGTCGCTGGCCAAGGTCGGCATCACAGTCAACCTCAAGGCAGTTGATGCCAGCGTGTTCTTCGGCAACGACAAGGCCAACCCGGATACGCTTGGTAAGTTCTGGGCCGACATGCAAATGTACACCAACAGCCCAAGCGACCCGATTCCGATTTCCTACCTTGACGGTTTCACGTGCGCCAATGCATCTGCAAAGTCCAACGGCTGGAACTACCCGAACGATGGGCGTTACTGCAATCCTGATTATGATGCAGTGATCGCACAGATGAAGAAGGAAACGGACTCAGCCAAGCTGAAGGAATTGTTCATCAAGGCGAATGACATCCTGGTCAACGATGTTGCCGCTATTGCGCTGGTTGACCGCACCACGCCGCAGGGTAAGTCAAAGGACCTCAAGGGTCCAACCGGTTCGACCTTTGACTCACAGCTTTGGAATATTCAGACGTGGTCGAAGTAAACGCGTAATGATGCGCGGGAGTACCATACCGGTGCTCCCGCGTATCTCTATTTTGACTCCACCCTTCTTGCCAGAGGTGCAGTATGATAGCTTATATTGTGCGTCGCGTGCTGATCGCTATCCCGACGCTCTTGCTGATTAGTTTTATTATTTTTGCGGTCCTTTCGCTGGCCCCTGGCGACCCACTGTCGGCATTTGCGCGTAATCCTGCTATCACACCACAAACTCGTGAGTTGATGCGGAAACAACTTGGTCTTGACCAACCCTGGCCAGTCCGCTATGTAAAATGGCTGGCGGCGTCAGCGCAGGGTGAATTAGGCATGTCGTTCGCCGCAAAGATTCCCGTCAATGAACTTATCAAACAGCGTCTGCCGCAGACACTGAAGGTCGTTGGCATCGCATACCTGATCGCAGTGCTTGTGGCTATTCCAATCGGGATTCTCTCCGCAGTCAAACAATATTCAATTTTTGATCAAGCGGCGACAACGCTTGCGTTTATTGGCTTTTCTTTGCCTTCATTCTTTACCGGTGTATTGTTTGTTCTTATCTTTGCCATTAAGCTTGGGTGGTTCCCCACCATTTATGATACATCGCTGCAAGTGAGAGACTGGCATTCATTCACGCTGCAAATCCGGCAAATGGTGTTGCCTGTCGGGGTGCTTGCGGTCCAGCAATCGGCGGCGCTCACGCGCTTCATGCGCTCGTCCATGCTAGACAATCTGCCGCTCGACTATGTGCGAACGGCGCGCGCAAAAGGTCTTACTGAGCGATCAGTAGTCATGCGGCATGTGGTTACGAATAGCCTTATTCCAGTTATTACCTTGATTGCACTTGGCATACCTACCATTTTCGCAGGCGCAATCATCACGGAAAATATTTTTCGTGTAAATGGGTTAGGGTCGCTGCTCATTAACTCAATTGAAACATCTGATACTCCAGTTGTTATGGCACTTGCCTTTATCTTTGCCGTGCTGACCGTTTCCTTTAATCTGATTGCCGATATTCTATATGGTGTTGTTGACCCGCGCGTGCGCTATAACTAGCAGCTTCGGCTACTCACAACATGTGGTCGTTAAACGGAGGCTCATATGGCTCAGATAGACCCGGCGCTGGACGTAAGCCCAGCAACTGAAAGCGCCGCACCAGTGCGCCGGCTTATCCCTGGCATTGCGTCAAGGCCGCGTACACTCTGGGGCGATGCATGGCGGCGCTTCCACAGACATAAGCTGGCAATGATCGGCTCTGCCGTGCTGCTTCTGTTGATCGTCATTATCGCCTTCGGTCCGCTTGTGTATCGGGTAGATAAAGAAGATCTGGATTTTACAGCGGTTCAAAGCCCTGATATTGTCAGCCGTGTTATCCAAACGCTGACAACCGGCACCACATCCGATGGGCTGGGGATTACGCTCGCACATCCCATGGGTACCGATGACCTCGGGCGTGACATTTTCGCGCGCGTGCTCTACGGCGGGCGTATTTCGCTGCTCGTCGGGTTTGTGGCCATGGCGATTGCGGTAGGTCTTGGCTCGCTCGTGGGCGCGCTGGCCGGGTTCTTCGGTGGCATCATCGATCAGATTCTGATGCGCGTCACGGATCTTTTCTTGTCGCTGCCGGTCTTGCCCCTCCTTCTGGTTACGATCTACCTATTCCGCGATCAGACCACCCGCGCACTTGGGCCAGTGCTTGGTATTTTCATGATTGTGGTGGTCATGATCGGTGCGTTGGCATGGATGTCGACGGCGCGCATTGTGCGCGCGTCGTTCATGTCGCTCAAGGAGAAGGAGTTCGTCGAGGCTGCCAACGCGCTGGGTGTCAGCCGTGGATCGATTATGTTCAAGCATATTCTGCCGAATGTGCTAAGCCCGATCATCGTCGCTGCCACCCTGGAGATCGGCAATGCCATCATTGCTGAGTCCACGCTCTCCTTCCTCGGCGTTGGCTTCCCGCCTGACACACCGACCTGGGGGCGTTTGGTGACAGACTATTATCAATCACTTCAGGTTGCGCCATACATGGCAATTTGGCCTGGCATGATGATCTTCTTGTCAGTGCTCAGTATTAACTTCATCGGCGATGGCCTGCGCGATGCGCTTGATCCACGTTCGCGCTTGTAGTTGATCAAAGCAGAACGCGTTGCTATAAGAAAAGGGACGCCTCAACAGCGTCCCTTGTGTGTGCTGATCAGCTTGTCAGATATATTCTATCTGGCTGACGCGCCTGCGCCATTCCTGCTTGATTTCGAGTTGATCTAAATTACTTTCATCTATCGACAGGTAATCCATCAGCAGGCGATTGAAAATATTCGGCTGATCGAGAAACGGAAAATGGCGCGATTTAGGCAGCGTGAACACTTGCTGAAACCCTGAATGATCTTCGATCAGGCCCGCAGTATGCTCCTGCGCGACAATGGTATCCTTGTCACCGTACACCGCCAGGAGCGGCGTATGCAGGCGCATGAGATCCTGCCGCAGATCGGTGCTTATAATCGACGCCGTGACTTGCTGCACCAGATCTTCCGACAAGTTTTCGGTATCCTCAACAATTTCACGCTGGATGTTCTGGTCGTCGAACGCCATGTCGCGCACTTTTTTGGCCCAGATGTTGGTGGGATTGGATCGCCCGAACAGCCGCGCAAAGGTGCCGCTGCCGCCACCACGCTGCATGTCGTGTACCTGGTCGCCGCGAAGTGGCGTATTCACCGCCATGATCTTCCAGAAACGGTCGGGCCGCTCACTCGCCGCGCGGATTGCCACCATGCCGCCAAGCCCATGCCCAACGAGGTTGACCTTTTCCATGCCTAGATGATCCATGAACCGAGTGACCATCGTCACGTAGTCGGTCAGCGAAAATGTTCCCTCCCGCTGGTCCGATTCGCCAAAGCCCCAGAAATCCAGCGCGAAGGCACGGTAACGCTCCGAAATATGCTCCATCGTCGGCAGCCAGTAACGCCACGAGCCGAGCCAGCTGTGGAGAAAGATAATCGGTTGGCCACGCCGCCCGATATTTTCGTAATGCACGAGTCGATTGTCGAGATGAAGTGCGCTCACCGTGGTACCACGTCTGCTATTAGAGTTGCTTTAAGCGTACCTGCTATGTATCTTATCATTTTGTCATCAAAAAATGGATGCCAAAGATGACAGTTTCACAACAGTTACTCACCGCTGGCTTGCTCTGGTTGTTGTAACGGTATGATAAAACTAAACGTACTGCCTTTGCCTGTTTCGCTGCGCACCCACATTTCCCCGCTGTGCAGTTCAACCAGCGATTTGGCGATCGACAGGCCGAGCCCTGTTCCAACGACCTCATCTCGCAGCGGGTTATCGGCGCGGTAGAAGCGCCGGAATAAATGTTTCTGCTGCTCCGCCGAAATGCCGACGCCCGTATCTCCCACATCCACTTCCAGCATGCCCGCCGGATTCAGGAACGACCGAACCGTAATATGACCTTCAGGATAGGTATATTTCACCGCATTTGACACCAAATTCAACACCACCTGCGTGAGCCGCCGTTCATCGGCCTCGATTAGCGGCAAGTCAGGCGCAATATCAACATGCACAGATTGTGCCTTGCGCGTGATCTCGGTCTGCAAGGTTTGCATCACATCAGTGATAATATCGGCCACATGCACTTCGCCAAAGTTCAGTTCGATCTTGTCCGCATCGATGCGCCCAATTTCCAGCATGTCGTCGATCAATTCCATCAAGCGCCCGGTGTTATTTTTAACCACACTGAGGAACGTCGCCTGTCCTTCGCTCAGCGGGCCAGCTGTGCCGGCATATAACAAGTCCACAAATCCTTTAATCGCGGTCAGCGGCGTGCGCAGTTCGTGCGACACACTCGAAACGAAGTCACGTTTGGCGCGGTCGGATTCGATCTCGCGGGTGATATCCCGCAGAACAATTACGCTGCCGTATGTGATATTACTTGGCCCTATCACGGCTGCAAAATTCAATGCAATTGACTGGTTGGGTACCGGCAGCTCAATAATGCGGGTATGATTTTTGCCATGCGTAGCGATCTCGCTCAGCCCATGCTGGAGGCCATCAAGAATTTTTGATGAACGTCGTCGTACATCATCGCTGTCGCCGTAGCTGCCAACTGCCGCAAGCGGCTGCCCGATAATCGCCCCTGAGGAAATATTGAGCATTTCCTCGGCGGCCCGATTAAACAGCACAATCTGATTGTATTCGTTCAGCACCATCACGCCTTCGCCCAGACTTTGCAGAATGGCCTGCGTCTTGGTGTTTTCTTCGCGCTGCTGGTTGAGCAATTCGGCGCGCGAGGTAGCAATATCGGTAATGAACGAGTGCAGCTTGGCATTGTTGATCACGATCGCGATCTCGCCAGCAATGGTCATGAGCAGCCGGACCTGCGATTCGCTAAAGAAATCGACCTCGGGACTGCGTAGAATGAGCACGCCCAAGGGCTCGTCCTGCGCAATCAGCGGCATGGCGACCACCGACCGAACGTCCTCGGCGCGGCCTTCCTCGTGAATCCAGCGCGGATCGGAGCGAACGTCGGCAATACGCACCGGCTCGCGGTACTGAAGCACCCAGTTGGCGAGGCTTGGACCGCCTTCAAATGCAATCGGAATATTTGCTACCTGCACCACGCCGCTGCCGTCGAGCACGGCCTGGCAGATCAGCATGTCGCTCGGTGCGTCGCGCAGCATGATCGAGCCACGCTTCGCGCCCACCACTTTCGAGGCGAGCGCCAGTGTTTTTTCGAGAATTTCGTTCAAGTCAAGGCTGGCGGTGAGTTCATGGGTGATGTCATACACCGCCTGCAAGCGCTCTTTCTCTTCGCTCAACTGTTGCGTGCGCTCATGAACGCGATCTTCGAGTGCTTCTTTGGCCGTGCGCACTTCTTCGTACAAGCGCGCGTTGCGGATCGCCTGTGCAGCCTGGCTCGCGACCGTTATAACAAAGCGCAGATCATCTTCGCTGAAGGCGTGCGGTTCGTAGCTTTGAATGTTGATGACGCCCAGCACCTGCTCGCCCGACATAATCGGCACCAGCAGGAACGATTGTTCCACGTCATCGTCATTACCGATCCGTGGGCCAAGATCGGAAACGACTTGTTCGGCCTCTTTATGTGTGCCAAGAAGTATTGGCGTGCGATTCGTAATGACCCAGTTGGTTAGCCCGCTTTGATCGACCGGCAGCGGCGGGCATGCGATAGCTACGCCCTGGTCAAACGCGATCGGGCTGACAATGTACTGATTGTCAGAATCGTAGAGTGCGATGCTTGATGTGCTGATGTCGAGCACCTTGCCAAGTTCGGCATGCAACCGTTCGAGCGAGTCTTGCAAGTCGAGCGTGGAGGTAACGGCATTGCCGATGTCTTTCATGGCGGCGACTTCGCGCAGGCGGCGGTCGCGTTCATCAAACAGGCGCGCGTTTTCCAGCGCGATCGCCGCCTGCGCGGCGACACCAGCCAGCAACATCACCTCATCGCGGCTGAAGGAGCGCTGCTGTGAGGCCATGACGCTTAACACGCCAACAGTTTGCTCATGGTAGCGCACTGGCACGCCCATGAACGACACGAAATGATGTTCCTGATTAAAGGATGGATACAGTGAGGTGTCGTTATCTGATACATCCTCAATAACAAGCGGCTCGCTGGTAGCTGCCACCCTTCCAATCAATCCGCTGTTAAGCGGAACACGCAGCGCCGCCATTTCGTCAGGCGCGACGCTGAGCATGGCCGCCGGTGAAAGCACATTGTCGCTGTTGAGCGTCCAGAGCGCCACCGAGTCGATCTCAAATTGGCGGCGGACCACGTCCATGAGCATGTCGAGCACTTCGCTTGGCCGCAGCGTTGAACTGAGCACCCGCGCGGCTTCCAGCAGCGCCGATAGTTCGCCAACCTTACGCTGCGTCGCTTCAAAAAGTGCTGCGTTTTGCACACCTAATGCGACCTGGCTCGCCACCATCGTCAGGAATGTAATTTCGCGCGCGCCGTACATATTTGGCGTGTAGCTCTGCACCGACAGCACGCCAATAATTTCGCCCGCGCGTCCGATCAATGGCACGCCCAGCCACGACGCCGACAAGCGCGTCTCGTCGCCGAACTCAAGCGGGTGAAGCCCTGCGGACGCGGCCTCCTGACGCATGTCGCTGAACAGAAGCGGCTGGCCCGTTCTCATGATGTATTCGGTCAGGCTTTCTGGAGCCGGGCCGCTGGTGTGCTTGATGAACGAGCGAATATCCTCGTCGATTTCCAGGCCAAAGTTAATATCATTTTGCGCAACGCGGTAGATGTGAATAAATCCCGCGTCGACAGGAAGCGATGCCTTGATGCCGTCGTAAATCTGGTGCAGCATCTGGCGCAGATCGAGCGTCGAGTTCGAAATGCGGCTGAGGTTATTAATCGCGTTAAGTTCGACGATTCGTTGTTCACGCTCGCGGAACAAGCGCGCGTTTTGCAGCGCCACCGCAAGCTGGTTGCCAAGCGCTGACAAAAATTGCACATCACGCTTGCTGAAGGCATTCGGCTCGTAATGTTGCACCGACAAGATGCCAATAATTTCATTATGGCTCAGGAGCGGAATGCCGATCCAGGAGCGCACCATCCTCCCAAGGACAATCGGCTGCGTCGGCACTGCTTCATTATCTGCATCGTGAATGTACAGCATTGCGCCAGTGTCGATGACATGGCTGCTCCAGCCGCCCCTGGGAATGCTGGTCTTATGTCGCACTGGATGCAGATGATCTTCTTCTTTGAACAACTCGAAGTGCAGCATTTCTGTCTGCCGGTCGTATGAGCTCACAAAAAAGAACGACGGCACGCCCAGATAATCCACAATCTCGTTGTACACGCCTTCGAGCAATTCATCAAGGTCGAGCGTTGACGTTGCCGCGGTGCCGACATGGTAGAGCGCAGTCATCTGCTCGGTCTGCGCGCGCGCTTCGAGCAGCAAGTTCGCGTTCTCGATCGCAATTGCCGCCTGATCGCCAAAGATTTCGAGTGGTTCGACCGCGCGGCGGGTGGGCTGCGGGCGATCCTCGGGAACGTTGACGATCATGACGCCGACCAGATGGGCTCGCGTGCTATACAGCGGCACAAACAGCAGATCGTCGAATTGTGATTCGGTTCCAGCCTCCACCGGAACAAACAGGCGGATGGGTTCGGTACTGGTTTCCCGCGCGATAAGCTGTACGGCCTGGGCAGGCACAAAGAAGCTGCGGCCAAGCTGGAAATCGGCGTCAAAGAAGCGATGCAAAAGGTCGAGTGACAATGGCGCGCGGCGCATGCGCTCGAGATCGCTCAACGGCATGCCTGCGCCGGTGATCACACTGAACTCTGACGGATCATCTGCCGACGGCAAGCAGAACGCAATCGAGCGGAAGTCGGCGGTGTCGACCACGCTGAAGGCAATTTGCTCAAGAACTTCTTCAAGCGAGCGGTCGGCCCGGAGCGCCTGGCCGATGCCAAAAACTTCATTGAGCATGTTGGCGCGCTTGAGCAGCAACTCGCGCTGGCGGCGCTGATCGTCATACCGCTGCGCGTTGCCAATCGCAAGCGCAACCTGATCGGTCAGCGCCCGCGCGAACTCAAGCGAGTCATGGTTGAAGGCATGCGGCGTGGGGCTGTGCAAGTTCAGCACGCCCACAATATGATCTTCGTAGAAAACAGGCATGGCCAGCGCCGAAGCGGCTTGCGGTCCGACACCATTGATTCGGTCATCCGTGGTAAGCTCATCCACCAGTTCAGCTTCGCTGCTGTGCAGCGCCCGTTCGGCCACAGTCTGGCCGTGGCCAATCACGGACCTGACAAGCGCCTCCATCTCCTCAGTACCGTAGCCGCCGGCTGCCAGCACTTCGAATTGGCGTGTGTGATCGGCGGCCCGGAGCGCGATGTAGCCACGCACCTGCGCCGTCTTTGCGTCCTCAATTTTGAGATCGTCGTCGCCGCCGCGCCGCAGTGCAATGTAACCTTGCGTTGCAGGCGTTGCCCGCAGCGCCTCTTCCAGCGCAAAACCAAGGATGACATCAAGTGAAAGCGTGGTGGCTAACTGACGGCTGACATGCTGAAGCGCGGTGAGTTGTTTTAACCGGCTGTGCAGATGCTCATCGGCCTGTTCGTAGCGCTGCACGTTGAGCAGCGCGCGTGCGGCAGAGCCAGCAGCGATCATGAGCAGGTGTTCGTCAACCGACGAGAATTGCTGCGGCTGGTGGCTGAACAATTCAAGCGTTCCAATGAGTTGGTCGCCGGTGAGGAGCGGCAGGCCCAAATAGCTGCGCACTGGCGAACCATCAGCAAAGTGCGTGACTTGCGGGCGGGCAGGTGGATGTTGCGCGCCGCTGATCCGCAGCGGCTTCCGGTAGCGCGCGACCCAGCCGCACAGCCCGTCTGACAAGTTATACTGCTTCAGAACGTTTGACAGCCCCTGCGCTACTGCGAGATTCAACGTCTGGTCAGCCGCATTGTACAAAGTGATTTGGAGACCGGTAAACGGCACCAGCGACCGAACACCGTCATAAATAGCGGCGAGCGTCTCTTCCAGATCGAGATTTGTGCCAAGCTGTGTGTTCATCTGCTGGAGCTTGGTCAACTCTTCCGCGCGCTGCTGTTCGACAACATACAACTGCGCGTTGACAATCGCTGCGGCAACCTGGCTGGCGAGCGTCTGCGCGAGATTAAGCTCGATTCTGCTAAAGCGATGGTCGCGAGACGTGAACCCGACGCCCAGGAATCCAACAGTGCGGTCGCGGTTCTTGAGCGCCAGCAGCAGCGCGCTGCGAAAGCCGAGGTGCTTCAACACATCACGCGTGTCGCGGCGGCGTGTGCGCGCCTGTTCCTCTAAAGTCAGCGCTTCGCCTGAATGGAGCAGCCCGGCGATGATGCTATGCGCGTGAATGTTATAGCGGTTTTCATGCGCATCGTCAGTGCCATCGGCGCTGTATGAGGCCGCCTCGTACAGCATGGTGCGATCGCCGGGATCGATGAGGTGCAGCACGCACCGATCGGCATTCATCGCAAGCGTCACATTTTCCGCGACGCGTGTCAGCATAGATTCGATATGCAGCGTCGAGCCAACAATCTGGCTATTCTCGTACAGCACGAAAAGCTCGCGCGAACGCTGCTGCTGTTGCGCGAACAATTGCGCGTTGCGTACAATCAACGCCGCAGGTTTGGCGAACGCCTCGATCAGTTGCTGGTCGACATCGCTGAACGGCGGTTGTTCACCGCTACGCAGCAGCACCAGCACGCCAATGAGTTCGTCCTGTGCGTGGAGCGGCACGCCAATGGCTGAGCGCCAATGCTCTTGTGTTAATTGCGAAGAATGGTGATCGAAGTTGTCATATTGCTGAATGACCAACGTTGTGCGGCGTACAATGACCTGACCAGCCACATCCTCGCCGGACGTGAGCCGCAGATTGCGGTAGCGCCCGGAAAGCCCATGGCTCACCACCATGTCAAGGTTGCCATCTTCACTCAGCATGTAGATGGCTGCACTTTGCGACTCCGAAAGCGTCAGCGCGCGCATGATCAGCGTGCGCAGAACTTCGCGCAGATCGAGTTCCCCGACCAGATCAAGGCTTAACAGCGACGCGGCATCGACATGGGCGTGCTTACTTTGCTGAGCGGCCTCGCGCCGCTGCAACCCGAGCAGCAACTCAAGCTGGCGTTGTAACGCAGTCGTAAATCCCGATGATTGCAGCGCTTGTTCTTCGGAGGTTGCCATGCCGAGCAGCACCATGCCCGCCGGCGCGCGCTCGTACTCAAGTTGCAAGGCGAATGTACCGGGAGGAACCATGGGCGGGCGGCCATTGTGCAGCGCCAGCGCTTGCTGCTGCACGCTATCCAGCCCCCAGGCCGCCGTTGCAGCATGCGGCGTGGAGTGCAGCGCGACAAAGCCCCAGGAGCACGACAAATGCTTGTGGAGGCATGCGGCTATGGTCTGTGCCAGTTGTTCCGGGTTGAGCAGCAACGTGCTGTTCTGGCCGTAAGCTGCTAGTTCGGCAAGCAGCAGCCATGTCGCCTCAGGGGGGGCCGCTATCGTTGTATCCATAGGGATGCGTTTGCTCCTTCCAGCAGGTAGGTTGGGTTGTTGCTGGACAGGCTATGATTAAAATGTAATATGAAGGAGCCCTCAAACATCATCGCTATGCTGCTCTCCCGACAGCTTGAGTCATGCCGCTCAGCTACGCGCGTCCGTAGCTTGCATAGCTCTTGCGGCCAAGCTCGCGTGCTTCGACCTGCGCTTTCTGTCGCGCATCTTCGGCACTCTCGCTCAGCTCACGAATATCGTAAAACGGTCCATCCTCACTCGTCAGCACGCCGATTGAGAGCGACATCAGCGGAACTTGCCGCGCAACACCTTGATCGTCCTGCACAATCAGGTAACCATTCCGATTATCTTTGTAGTTGTAATGCAGCCCGATCTCGGCATCAAAGCGCCCGGTAAGCGCATTACAAATAGCGTTGATATGTTCAGGCGATGATGTCAGCACAAAATCCGGGCCAAGCACCATCTGTCCGACAAAATCTTCAGGACTGCCAAATTCGCTCACGACCTCGCTGATCAGCAGCGCTGCAAAACGCAGCACATCTTCGCCCACGACAGCACCGTACGACTGCGTAAATGTGTCAAAGCCATTAATATGAATTTGCGCCATGGCCCAGCCACTGCTGGAGATCAGCGAGCGATATTGTTCGTTGATGAGTTCCGCCGTCGGCAAATTCGTCACCGGATGAGCGAGATTCTTCTGCCGCGCACGGTCGAGCGCGCCCTTCACAATTGTATGCACAACTTCGATATCAAACGGTTTAACGATATAATTTTCGGCCTGCACCTCGCCCAGACCTTTCAGGCGATCCTGCTTTTCGCCGCGCGCCGTGAGAAAGATAATCGGAATGTGGCGCGTGCGGGCGCTCTGGCGCAGCGCCTTGCCAATATCGTAGCCTTCCATGTCCGGCAGATTCACGTCAAGGAGCGCCAGGTTCGGCGGCGTCTTGCGGCAAATCTCCAGGGCCGCCTGGCCGCGCATCGCCGTTTGAACTTCGTATCCTTGTGACGTGAAATAGATTTTAAGCAGGCTGGAAATATCGGGTGCGTCCTCGACAACGAGGATTTTTTCTTTGCTCATTGGAGTCTCCTTGTAACCCCCAGGTCGTTGGTACGCCATGCAGGCATTGAGATTGCTTCAAAGAAGGAAGGATGCTCGTCGTCGCTGTCAAGAAACGAGCGCGTGTGCGGGTCATACGGTCTCGGCCAGAGAAATACCCGCTGCTCCGGCTCGCCATGTTCGTTGATGTCAGGCTGCTCCTCTTGCTCGGACACGTTGACATTGCGCATGATCGCGGTGTGTGGATCGTTGTACAGCATCACCGTGTTGGAGCCGATCATCCGCCCCGGATGAACGACGAAGCCGCTGCCAATTTTGGTATTATGGCCAACCGCCGAACCAATGACTGGTAAATCGATTGGCGTGAGTTTACCTTTGTGAAGCGTTCGGATCGGCTCCCGAACCAGATTGAAATCGGTGAAGATCGTATTTGCGCCAATAAACGTGTTGCGCCCAACCACGCACATTTGCAAACAGCTTAACTGCGCGACCATGGAGTTTTCCATGAGCGTCGTCATGAACAGCCCGGCATTGAACGGCAGATAACAGCGGTCGCTCACAACGCTGAGCATGACCTGGCTGCCCTGCATAATCGTCACGTTGCTGCCAATAATGCTGTTCGTAATCGTCACGCCCGCGCCGATCGTCACGTTATTGCCGATGATCGTCGGCCCGTGGATCGACGCCGTCGGATCGATTGAGCAATTTTTGCCGATCCTGACGAGCCGGTCTGATGATAGAAAGTGATTGCGCCAGCGCGGTGCAAAAGGATTGATCTTGTTCCACAGGGTGGACATGGACACAGCAATCTTCTCGCGCCAGCTGTCTTCGACCAGCTGCTCGTGCGCGCGGCCCATCGCAAACACGCCAAACGGCGAATTCGCAAGAAATACATGGATCCAATTTTCTATCGAAAGAAAGGTGCGCAACGGAATGTGGTACACCAGGTCGCCTTTTTCCGCCATGTAGCTGGGAATATGGTAATAGCCCATCTCGCGCGGCTGCGTGTCGATGACCAATGGTTGCGGCGTCTCGTTACCACCATCAGGGTAATAGAACAGATCGGCCACATACACATCGTGCTGCTCGTCCAGGCGAATACCGTCTTGCAATTGCAGCGCATGCCTGGTAATCGATGCGTCGCCACGGGAAAAGGCAATCTGGCAGGCATGCCCGCTTTCGCGCGCCGCAGCGACAAAGGCGTCAATCAATTCTTGATTAAAAAAGAGATTGTCACGATAGACCAGTAGTTCTTCGCGTGCTGTTGGCAGATCATCGAGCGAATCGAGTTCCAACGCGCCACGGCAGTGCTTTGCAAGCAGATCGCGCTGAAGAACCCACAGCGGCTTGTTGAGGATACGGAGATCGCGCGCTGGTTCACTAAACGGAGGGATGATCGTATGATCCCTGATCGTGATGCGTTTCATAGGGTATAGCTCCCAAAGTGTCGGTCGGAGGGTTGATGGCTGGAACGGACCCCTCCGGGGCTTCTGCCCTTACTATACCCGATAGCGCCCCATGCCTCAATAGGATGAGATTACATTCATATTACGCCGAGAATATACCCTGTGATTACATTCCCGGCGTAACGAGCGCTAATCAACTGGATCTTTATCGATCGCGAAAATGCAGCTACTCCCGCCGGTGCCACGACATTCAATTTCTTCCATGTGGAATGAATGCCCGCCAGTTACCCATGTCAAAGCCTCTTCAAGGATGCCTTGTGCCAGGTGGCAGCACGGTTTGTCGCTGTGACGGCCCCAGCAGACAGGGCACTTGTCAATGATATAGAGGAACTGACCCTTGCGCTCTTCCACGCGGGTCGGTTGGTCGCTGAAGCGATCGAACGTTTGTGCCGTCGCATTCAGCGCAATTTTCATTTTCATGGTCATGGGCATTAATTTCAGTGCAAGGTCGGCCATGCCCAACAGCGGCCCGAATTCTTTCAGGCCAAGATTGAACGCATAGCGACCAGCACGTAGCTCCATGCCCCGCGCGCCACGCGGCCCGTACATCGTTTCAGTCGATGTCGAGATGGTGGCGAGATCCGCGAATGGAAATTCGCGCTTCAAGTTGCCCGGCGGATAGTTGTTGACCAGGTGGCGGCTGCCAGCCAGGTTCAACAAGGCGTTTACGCCGTTACGCCCCATTACATCTTCAAGGCTAAGAAGATAAAGGCGTCCGATAAGGTTAGGATAAAAACGCGGCTCTAAGTTACTCGCGTCGATCCGGTCATCTGGCATTGCCCGGCTCCTTCGGGTCTAGGGCTTGAGAGAGAGCTAAATCTGTGGCCCAAAAAGCTTTATCCATTGTACACGACCTACTTGCACTCGTCAACAGGAGTATGTAATGACTTCTGGGGGGAGTGGGACTAGTACTCCAAGCTAGCAGAACATGGGAATATCTTTGCGTAACGTTTGCGCCGCTGCACGCATTAGATTCGGTGAGGCATTGAGCAGGCCGGGCAGCGGCGCGGAATGCTCCTATTCATTAAATAGTAGTATTAAGCTATAGACATGCGCGGCGTTTGCCCGGTAGCATGAAGATGGAATGATTGGTTGCCGAGCGATCTCTGCGCGCCGCCAGCTACACACGCTATTGTCATCACGGGATCGTACAGCCATAAAGGAGAGTTTCTGCATGCACGTCGTCACATCACGTCTTTACCGAGCACTGGTGTTTCTTTTGCTTATCATTTTTGCTGCTTCGCTCGCGCCATCCATCCGGGCGCAGGAGCCGCAGCCTCCAGCCGAGCCACCTGTGGCTGTCCCTCACGATTACAAAGCGATACCGCTTTCTGAATTGTCGAGCCAGACAACGATCATGAGCGACGGCGTGACCGCTAGCGCTACATCAGAAAGCAGCGCGCCGGATCAGCCGCGCGCTGCGCTGCCAGTGAGCGAGTCAGCACGGGCCGCCGCGCCGCAGCCGATTGATGGATCGGCACTGGTTGTTGCCGCCCCGGAAGCGGCGGATGATGTCCGTGTTGATGTATCTGTTCCGGCCGAAGTGCGCGCCGGACAGACGATTGATTACACCTATATTTACACAAACACGACCAGCGCGTCGGTGAATATTAAGCTCGATGTCACATGGACAAATTTTAGCCCGAACTTCAATGACAATTGGCAGTTCTGCACGAATACTGGCCTCGAATCCGCGTGCGCGCCGTTCAGCATTGTCGGGCCGGGTGCCGCGAAGATTAATTGTTCGTCATCAGGATGTAGCTACCGTGTGGATCAGTTGCAAAGCAAGCAGGCAGGGCGTTTCAAGGTGCGGCTGGGTATCCACCGCGACCGCTTTCCGCGCACGGGCGAGGAAATCCGGCGGCCAGCCAGTTCTGTGCAACTCTTCATGGGGAATGAAACCTCGGTGACGAGCAGGGACACCGCGAATACTATGATCGTCGGGCCGGTGCTGGTTCTGCGCAAGACCTCGCTTGACCCAAACAAGCGGATTTATGCGACCAGGGAGGGCACGGCGCGCGCGAATGACCCGAACGAGCAGAACACGTTTGTGATCACGCTCGGCAACGGGAACGGCCCGGGCGATATTATTGAGAATCAGGTGCGCGCGGATGCCCGCGATGCGACGAACATTATCCTGGTGGATCGCTTCCCGAATGGCGGCGCATATGTTTCCGCGCAGTCGCCGCAGGGCGTATCCGCGCCAGTCGTGGATAAAACTGCCCGGACCGTCACATGGACAATTCCCGGCCCGCTCAAGCCGGATATTCAGAACAAGCTTGAATTTCGGGTCACGTTCCGCAAGGACGACGTTGATGCTGATTGTGAGACGCTGAACAACGATAACTACACAGTAACGAGCGACCAGTTCCCCATGGGCGACAACAGCATGCGTCTCGATGTACGCGGGCCAGGAGCGGGAATACCGGTTGTGGTGCCGCTGCGCATCTCTGACGTGCGGATGAAGACGGACCCGATCTTTTTCGGTGCTCAGGGAACGATTGAGGTGACAGTCCAGAGTTTCTACGACCAGCCGATCAACGGCATCAAGCTGCATTACGATCTTCAGTCGAATGCAACCTATGCCGGATCTGCCACGCCTGCGCCGATCGCTACGCCGCCCGCGAACCAGCCAGGCGGGCGGATAACATGGCAGTTCAATATGCCAGCCGCGAAGAGCCGGACTGAGCCGGTTGCCCAGACCTTCACCTTCAACCTTGCGGCTGGCTATACGCATCAGAGCAATCCCAGTCAGATTCGGCTGGAGCCGCCGACAAATACCGACATGGCGACGGCCTGCATCAGAACGCGCGATGGCTATATCAGACTTACGTCGCGCCTGCTGGTGAAGAAGTTCACCGATACGGACCCAAGCACCAAACTGGGTGATGTGTATATCGTGCGGCCCGGACAGGAGTTCAATTACACGATTACTGTGGAAAATCGTGGCCCGACCACGGCCCAGGATGTTGATGTTATTGATAACCTTCCGGGCGCGGACGGCGCAGCGTTCACCTTCAAAGCTGGAAGTTCGACCATCGACGGCCAGCCGCGCCCACCCGACAGTGTTGTGAATGGCAAAGGCGGGAACATCCTCTGGAACAATCTGTCGGTGCCGGCCGGAAAGACGCTGACCATTCGCTATACGCTGATCGTTGGCGGCTTCGATTACGCTGATTATTGTAACCTTGTGCGCGCCAAGAGTGGCAACAGCGATGCCGAAGCGATTGACTACGGTCCGGATAGGGTGTGCGTGAAGATTAATCCTGAGATGGTTGTGACCAAGACGATCAACGGTTCCACTGATGTTGCGAATGTGAATCCCGGCGACGAAGTGACCTTCGAGGTGACGATCACGAACCGCGAATCGAAGAATTATACAGTCGGTCTCGCCGATCAGATTCGTGAATTTACGTACTCGAAGCTGATCAGTTCATACGATGGCAAAGAGCCGACGCCATGGGACCGGGATCACAATATTCTGATGTGGTCGCAGATGGATCTGGCACCGGGCAAGACATTCACGGTTAAATTTACGGCACGCGTGCCGAGCGAATGTGTTACGCGCGATTATGAGAACGAAGCCATGTTCCACAGCGCCAACACACCCGGCTACGTGATCGTTCCCGTTCCGCGCGTGGTCGTGCGGGCGCGCGTGAATTGCGGCAAGGTCGAGTTCCGCAAAGAGGCCAGCACCGACAGAGTCAGTCTGAAGGATCGGCTGGTGTACGGGCTGTTGATCAGGAATGCCGATGGCAAGCCAGCCAGCAATGTGAATGTTGAGGATGTTTTGCCGCAGGGCTTCTCGTTCGTGGGAATGGATGCCAGCAGCGCCATCACCGATAAGCCGATCATCTCAACGCTGGATGATGGCAGGCTACAACTGAAATGGACTCTTCCGACGATCGCCGCCAACGCTGAAATCCGAATCAGATACATCGCGCTTTCTGGCATCGTCGTTGGCCGCGCCGACCGCGAGAACGCCAATCTGGTGCGCACCACACCGGGCATGTGTCCGGGTGACTGTATCACCTATAAAGATAATATCTATACGTTCCGCTCGGTGGAGGTGACACCGCTGATCACCGCTGAGCCAAAGGTCACGCCCGCGACATGCGCGATGCCGGGCAGCAAGCGAACGTACCAGGTGACGATCGTCAACACCAACCAGCATGAATACACCAAAACGACGGTGGCGGTGACACTGCCGCTCGGCCTGCATTACGTGCAGCCCCTGAGTTCGACCTTGAGCCCCGGCATTTCGACATTTGATACCGGCGAAACGCGGCTCACATGGTCGGACCTGATCATTCCCCGGAAGCCAGATAACGCGGTCGCATCGCAGATGCAGATGATCGTCGAACTCCAGGTTGGTAATGTGTGGGGCGATCTGCCAACGCAGGTGCAAACGTCAAGCCCCGATGGCGCTATTCCGCGTAAGGACGGCATCGTTGACCCGATTATTCCGGTCTGTCCTCCCACACCATCAATCGCGAAGGAGGTCAGCCGCACTACCGCCGAGGCCGGGCAGGAGTTGCTGTACCAGATTTCGGTCGGGAATCCGACTAGCCAGGACATGAAGGGCATCACCGTCGAGGACACATTGCCGGCTGGATTAACGTTTGTGGGACAAGTGCAAGGGCCGAAGCCGACCCAGAGCGGCAACAAGCTGACATGGACGGTTGATGTGCCGAGGGCGACCGAGTCGACCACGCCCGGCGTTACGATCCTGCAATTTAAGGCGAAGATTGCTGCGAATGCAGCCAAAGACACCGAGCTTGTCAATAGCGCAACAGCCAGCGGCGGCGCAACGAGCTTCGACAAAACCTACAACACCGCCAGGACGCGCGTCGTGATCTTCAACAAGAAATTCCTGCCGATCATCGCTCGCTAGTTATGGCGACCACACGGACATGAGGCTGGTGGTTCTTCAGAGGGCTTCGGAGGTAATGCTCGAAGCCCTCTGATTGTATACCGCGCGTGGTCCGTTTTGACCAATCGGGTCGTTTCAGCATATACTCTTTATCA
>DASTWM010000014.1:0-2811 GCA_035765855.1 Roseiflexaceae bacterium | reverse complement strand
GCCGCTGCTGGGCGCGCTGCTGCTGCCAGCATGGACCACGCTTCTCTCGGTTGCCGGGTGGGTGATTGTGGTCGCGCTGACGGCGGGCGTCACGTGGGGCATGCTTTCGTTTGGCGCGGCGCGGCTGGAGCAGGTGGAGGTGGCCTAGAAAAGCGTAAACCGGAAAGCGGAGAGCGCTGTCTTACCCGCTCACCCGCTCTGCGTTCATTCGCTCTGCGTTCATTCGCCCATTCGTCCGTCTGCGCCCAAGCAGCCCGCGCCACACATGGAGTGCGAACATGCCCGTCGCGCCGCCAATAATGAGCAACGTGCTCAGCGCCGGGCCGCGTTCCAGCAGAAACAGCAGCATCGGCGGGATGAGCATGCCACCAATGCTGCCGAGCGCCATGATGATGCTTGTGGCCGTGCCAGCTGCATGGCGGAAGGTCGCGGCAGTGATCGCGAGCGCGGTGGGATAAATTGGGCCGAATGACAGCCCTATGATCAGCACGGCGGCTGTGGTCATTGGTACATTGCCGCCGCCAGCATGCATGAGCAGCGCGCCAAACAGCGCCGCGCCAATACACGTTGTTAAGATTACCATAGGCGCGACGCGCATGCTCGCCAGCGCGCCGACCATACGCCCAATGGTGAGCGCCAGCCAAAACGCTGACGCCGCCAGTGCCGCTGTCGCAACAGGCTGCGTGGTGGTGCGCCCTATGTAGGCTGTGAGCCAGCCGCTGATGCCGCTTTCGAGCCCAACATACAACAACACCAGCAGACCGATCATCCACAGTGGTACGCTGCGCCAGACAGACACTGTGCGAACCGTCTGTGTTTCCACTGGCGCGGGCTGCGGCTGCGGCAAGCGCAACACCGGTAGCAGGAGCAGCAGCATGAGTCCTGCGCCAAGCCATATTGGCAGCAGTGCCGTGCCGATAAGCCGCAGCGATAGTCCGGCCAGAACAGGCCCAAGCACGGCACCAATGCAATAAAACACGTTGACAAGATTGAGCGCTGCCGTGCTGCGTTCAGGAAAGAGTTGCACCACCAGCAGGTTTGTTGTGACAATCACTGCGCCTGCGCCCAGGCCAGCGAGCACGGTGCTCGCGAACGTCACTGGCAGCATACTGCTCCATGTTGCGCCAAAGACGCTCGCCGCGAGGAGCAGCAGCCCGCCAAACAGCACCGGGCGCTGACCAATTCGGTCCGAGATGGGACCGCTGATAAGTTGCGTAATAAGCGCGCCGAAGAACAGCGCGGTGAACATGCCGCCAAGATCCGCCAGGCTGCTGGACGTGCGGATTGCAAGTTCGGGCAGCGCCGGGCCAATACCTGAGGTGAACAGGCCGTATGCAACGAAATTCGCGCAGGCGACAGCCATGGCGCTACGATTTCCCCTGAGATTCATCATTCTGCCCTGATAGTAAAAAGTTCGACGTGTTATATCATTTTGCCGGGTGTTGACGGCGCTGTGTTCACCTGCGACAAATAAAGAAGTATATGTCTGCAAGCGTGCCACGTCAATGTCCTCCGTACCGAATTGTGCAAGCAATGCAGTTCCATATTTGTAAAACATCTTTGTCCAGGCCATGCAATGATCATGCATGTTCGGCATATAGAATGTCATATATGTATCATGCATGCCGTCATTTCGTAGCATGTTATGCACACTTTCCACAAAATGTGGATAAACGCACGCGTGTTCTACATGATCTGCCCTTATGTGGGGAAGTGTAGTACACATAACGATTCTTTCCGCATGTGCGTGGGAGAGCGTGCAGCAGATTGACATGTAAACCTGTGCAAAGTGGGGAGTATGGATTCATTATGTTCTATTCCAACACCTCGTTCTTGCAGATCATGAGAAGCTCTGCTATGCTACGCCCTTGCTATGCAACTCCAAAATCCAACAATTTCTGCTGTTATTGTCTCATTTAATACGCGCGAACTGCTGCGGGCGTGTTTGCGTTCGCTCCAGGCATGCACGCTGCCGCTCCATGTCGTCGTCGTGGACAATGCCTCCGCGGATGGCAGCGCCGCCATGGTGCGCGCCGAGTTTCCTGATGTGTGCCTCGTCGCGCTTGAGCAGAATCTCGGCTTTGCGGCGGGAACGAACGTTGGATGCCAACGCGTTCTGAGTTACGTAAGCGATGATTCAAAACTCAAAACTCAAAATTCAAAACTTGATTATGTTCTGCTGCTCAACCCCGATACCGTTGTTCATGCGGGCGCGATTGAGACGCTGGCTGATTTTCTTGCGATGCACGGGCGCGTCGGCCTGGTCGGGCCGCGCCTGCTCAACCCGGACGGCACGATCCAGCCCGCCGCATTCCGCTTCCCAACCCTGAGCATGACCGCGCTCGATCTGTTTCCGCCCGGCGAGGTGCTGCCCGGTCGCCTGTACAATTCGTGGTGGCATGGCCGCTACCCGCAGGAAGGCGCAGGCACGGAGCCGTTCCCGATTGATCACCCGCTGGGCGCGTGCATGCTGGCGCGGCGCGAGGTGATCACACAGGTCGGCCTGCTGGACGAGCGCTTTTTCATGTACGCCGAAGAGGTGGATTGGTGCTATCGCATCCGGCAGGCCGGCTGGGCGATCTGGCAAATACCGGCAGCGCAGGTGACGCACGTCGGCGGCGCGGCGACGCGCCAGTTCCGCTCGCGCATGCTGGTGGCATTGTACGAAAGTCGGTTGCGCTTCTTTCGCACGCACTACCCGGCGCGCATAGTGTGCTGGCACCGCCGAATTATTCGCGCGGGCATGCTGCGGCTGGCGCTGCTGGCCTGGCGTGATTATGCGCGCGGCCACATTAGCCGTGACGAACTGCG
>DASTWM010000013.1:0-5812 GCA_035765855.1 Roseiflexaceae bacterium | reverse complement strand
TGGCCCGCCACCAAATGCTCATCGAGCGGCAACTCAGCGGCGATCATGTGGCGCGCGACGATCAACGCGCGGCGCTCGATGCATCCCGAAGCAACGTCGATGACTCTGCGGCGGCGGTGCTGGCGCAAACAGTGCGGCGCGTCGCGCAGACCTTGGCCGAGCGCTCACGGCGCAATGAATATGCCGGCGTGTTCAGCGGGCTGTACCGGCAGTTCGGCATTTCGTCCTACCGCCGCATGCCGCGCGGGCGGCTGAGCGAGGCGCTGGAGTGGCTGGAACGCTGGCATGGCGATTTGCTGGGCGAGCCCGAGCCGCCGCCAGATATCTAAAATCGTACGAATAACAGAACAAGCAGGATCAATGCGATGCCTCCTGACAACCCTGCCGCAAAGTAAAAGCCATTGACCGCGCCGCCGGTGGCTTTTGCTAACTCCTGCTCGGTTCGATAACTCACAATAAACTTTTTGTGCGTATTTGAAGGATGGCGCATGAGAATCGGCTGCCCATCTCGGTCGGCCAAGTAACCGAGCACATACGCCGTGCGGCCCGTTTCGAGCGCCTTCTCGTCGTGCCATGTTCGGTATTCGCCCTCGCCGATACTGAAAGACATCACTTCATAATGTTTGTCGCGCTGCTCCAGATCGAAATCAGCAAATGCCGGATCGACAAGCACGCATCCGGTCGCATCACGAACACGGAATGTGGGTACATGACGAAGATCGTAGGTGTTTGAGCTATCTGTCTTCACCCATCCGTCGCTGTCATGCGCGCGGCGATGATCGAACGCACCGAGCTTCTGCCATGTTTCGCGCATCACAGCATGGCTGTATGCTACACAGGTTTGTTGTGTTTGCGGCGTCAGAATCGCCGTGTCACATTCCACCATGCCGGTTATCTCGCAGGCGTAGCCCCAGCCCTCGCGCAGCGAACCGCGCGCAATTTGCTGATGTATCTGTGCAATTGCCTGCGCTGTATACGGTTTTGTATTGTGCATGGCGGCCAGACGCCCGGCGCGCTGTTCGGCTGCAATAATGCAGGCAAGGGCTGTGATGAATAGCAGCACGCTTCCACCTATCAGGATAAGTGCTTGAGTTGTCATAATGTTGCACGCCCTCATGATATGATTGCCATCACCATGACAACCGTATCATAGCCATACCAGTAGCTCAATACCAAGTCATGATCGATTTGCGAGAGCTTTAGTACACACTTTTCCTCCCAATAGCTGACTTGACGCGCCCCTTGCGGCATGGTACGATTGCGGCATTCTGGAGGATGAACATGAACGTTTGGCATGCTCCAATTGATCGTCGTTTGTATTACCCGTTCAGGGCGGCTTGTTGATGCTCCACGAACGGTGACATACTGGCACTTCTGGCGTGGACATCAGGTCCACGTTTTTTGTTGTTTGCGCTGCATGCTGGCTAGATGGAGATACGAATGGACCACATAGATGCATTATTGACGCGCGGCGTGGCCGAGGTGATTGTGGAGGCCGAGCTGCGCAAGCGGCTCGAAAGCGGACGCTCGTTGCGGCTCAAGCAGGGCTTTGACCCGACGAAACCGCAAATGCACATCGGCCATGCGGTTGGCCTGCGCAAGCTCCGCAAATTTCAGGAGCTTGGGCATAAGGTCGTGCTGATCGTCGGCGACTGGACCGCCCAGATCGGCGACCCGAGTGGCCGCGACGAGACGCGCCAGCGTCTCTCTTCGGAAACGGTGCGTGACAATGCGAATCTGTTCATGGAACAGTTCTTCAAGGTGGTGGACCGCAGCCAGACCGAGGTGCGCTGGCAGAGCGAGTGGTACGGCACGTTCGACCTGGAGCAGGCGCTCAACCTGGCCGGGCGCTTCACGCTGGCGCAGATGCTATCGCACGAGACCTTCCGCAAGCGCTACGAGGCCGGCACGCCGCTCACCATCCTTGAGTTGATGTACCCGATGTTGCAGGGCTACGACTCGGTGGCGATCAACTCCGATGTCGAGTTTGGCGGCACCGACCAGAAGTTCAACAATCTGGCCGGGCGCGAGTTGATGGCCCAGATGGGCATGCCGCCGCAGGACATTCTGCTGGTGCCGCTCATCCCCGGCACGGACGGGCGCAAGATGGGCAAGTCGTTTGACAACACGATCGACGTGCTCATGCCACCGTTCGAGATGTACAGCAAAGTGCTCTCGATGAGTGACGCCGTCATGCCGCTGTACTACGAGGTGCTCACCGACGTGCCGCTCGACGAGATCGCGGAGATGAAGCACGCCGCGGTAGCCAGCGCGGTCAATCCCATGGACCTCAAGATGCGGCTGGCCCGCGAGGTTGTCACGCAGTTCCACGATGCGGCAGCCGCGCAGGAGAGCGAGGCCGAGTGGATCCGGCGCTTCCGCAACCGCGACTTGCCGAGCGACATTCCGGCGCATCTCATCGCTGAGCCAACGAACATCATTGATTTCATGGTCAATGCGAAAATGGCCAGTAGCAAGAGCGAGGCCCGCCGCCTGATCGACGGCGGTGGCGTGCGCGTGGCGGGCGAGAAGGTCGAGGGTTATGACCTGACGCTCAACCCCGACGAGCCGACCGTGGTACAGGTCGGGCGGCGCAAATTCGCTGAGGCGCGCCGGAAGTAATCGTCTTTGCTCAACTGCATGGGCAGGCCCGCCATTCGGCGGGCTTTGTTTTTACCTTGTGTGTTTAGTTCATGATCAGCGGCAGCAACACATGTTGCGTTTTCGGTGCTGGCATGCCCGTCGGCTGCAAGGTCGGAGTTGGCGTGCTTGTCGGTTGTTCAGTTGGCGTCGTGCTCGGTATGGCTGTTGGTGTTACAAAAGATTGCTCTGCTTCATACGCGCCGATGTCGCATGCCGCGCCCTGTGGCCGCGCTACGCCGCGCTGATCCTCCGCAATCGGCGCATTATTGTAGTCAAATCTGCATCCGGTATCATCAATGTGGTCAATCGCCGGACTGCCGGGCAGTAGCGCATGCGTCCATGTCGGGCCGCCGTTATCCTGCAACGGTCCCAATTTGGGGTCGGTATGCGGCAGGTCGCCAACGCCTGTCCCGAATCCACACGAGCCATCGCTATCGAGATTATAGCCGCCACTTGCAACACCGCCGCCTTGACTGGAACAGTCACCCGCCACGTTATTCGAGACGATACTGTTGTACAGCCGTGCTCCGGCGTTTCCTTGCACGACCGAGTCATTGACGAGGCCGCCGCCGCTTTCGGTGGCCTGGTTGAAGCTAATAGTTGAATTCCACGCAAACGTATTGCCAAATCTATCTTGATCTGATGCGTTCATGATCCCGCCACCACGTACAGCGATGTTTCCACTTATCGTGCTGTTTCTCAGGTAAAGTGTACCGTTGTCATGTGCAAATGTACCACCACCTTGTTGGGCTGCGTTTCCGCTAATGGTGCTCATGGTTACATTTAATTGGCTGAGATAAGCTATGCTGATGCCGCCACCCTTGCCTTCAGTATGATTGTCGTGAATGTGGCTTGCAATAATACTAATGCTGCTACTCTCGAGTCCAATACCGCCGCCATAGCTTAATTGCGGATCTGTGCGACCAAAGCCATCCGTTCCACTCTTGGCCATGTTATTAGCAATAGTACTATTACGAATTTCTGGTAACCTACTACTAGGATAATAATCAGCTATGTATACACCGCCACCAGCTCCCTGACCTGGTTTTCCGCCATCTATGTCCGAGTTAGCAACACTATTTCCGCCGATTGCTCGGTTATTCCGTATAACAGCATTTGTAAGATGCAACGATTGGATACTTCCTACGAAGAGACCACCACCATAAGCAGAACCTCTAAAGTTTGAGGTATTTCCTTTACGCCCATTGCCTCCATTTACTGAGTTTTCTTCAATAACACTGTTGTTGATAGTAAGAGTCGTACTTAATCCGCAAGCAATACCTCCTCCCAATACATAGCCACCGGACCACCCCTCACCGCCAACTGCGTGATTGTTGCTGATGAGCGTGTTCGTGAGAATAATGGTGCTAACGGTGTAGTAATCGGGATTGTTGCAATTAATGCCGCCCCCAAAGCCAGCTCCCCCATCACCATATAATCGCCCTGACTCATCGATAAAATTGCCTCCCGCCGCGATATTGTCGCGCACGATGCTATTTTCCGCTGTCATCGTGCCTCGGCTGTAGATGCCGCCACCTGCACCCAATGTTGGAATCTCTCCATCCTGACCACGCGCGACGCCGTTCGCCACTGTTAGTTCATGGAGTCGCAACGCGCCCTTCGCCGCGACGTGGAAGATACGGAACTCTGGCGTGCCATCAGCCGTGCTGCGCTGAATTGTCGCGCCCTTGCCCATGATCGTGATGTCGCTCGTGATCGAGGGCAGCCCGTTTGCACCGTCAGTCGTGTTATCGACAGCAGTAAGTGTGTAGGTCGCGCCCGTTGCGAGCATAATCACGTCAGCGCCGCTGCCAGCCGGACAATCCGCCGCCGTGGCCGCATCGGCATTTGCGTTGGTAAGCGCCTCGGCCAGCGAGCACTGCCCGTCGGCGTTCATGCCGGGCATGGTTGTTGTCACAGTGATCGTGGTGTTTTGAGCAGCACTGATTGGCAGCATAGCGAGCAGGGACAGCATAATAAGCGCCAATTGGATACAGTGCTGGAGCGAGGATGTAATTGAAAGAAACATGCTTGCCTTTCTTACTTCAACATGAACCTGCACATGCGGAGTTGGTCTGCTATAATATTAAAAGCCAACATGGCGCATTTAGTTACGCAGCACGCACAATGACGACAGCACAACGCCAGCACACATTTGAACACCGCATCAACAGCGCCATCGCATGGGGCCTGCGCCACTGGCTGCTGGTCGCGAACAGCATTGTGCTGCTGTACGGCGGACTTCCATGGCTGTCGCCGCTGCTGCGGGCCGCTGGCTTCGACGCGTTGGGCAAAGGCATCTTTCTGGCGTATCGCCCGCTGTGCCACCAACTGCCAGAGCGCTCGTTCTTTGTGTTTGGCTACCAGGTGGCTTTCTGTCACCGCGAGGCGGCCATGTACACGCTGCTGTTCGCCGGTGGTTTGCTGTTTGCGCTGGTGCGCGATCGGCTCAAGCCGCTGCGGTTTGCAGTTGGAGGGCTGCTCCTGCTTCCCATGCTGCTCGACGGCGGCTCGCACCTTGTCGATGATGTGCTGCATCTTGGTCTGCGCGGCGGCGGGGATGCGCCCGGCACGCTCAACTTCTGGCTGCGCATGATTACCGGTTTATTGTTTGCCGTGGCGATGATTCTGGTCGTGTACCCGCGCCTGGAGCGAGAGTTCGCATCAGATCTCGTGACCCAGGCCCGCTGATAATGCTTATGTTCAAACACATTTTATTGCTCTTCATGATCGTGATTGTGCTTGGCGGTTGTAGCACTGCCCCGCAACAGACGGCTGAAGCTGTATCCTCCGGCCATGATGCGGTTGCGCAGCCCGCGAAGCTGCTCAGCAGCGGTGGCGACATTCCCAAAGCAGGCGATGTCGCGCCTGATTTTCAGTTCACCATGCCTGACGGCACGAGCACCAAACTCAGCGCGCTGCATGGCAAGAAAGTGATCCTGAACTTCTGGGCGACCTGGTGCGGCCCGTGCCAGATGGAGATGCCAGCGCTTGAGCAGGCGCATCAGCATACGAGTAACAATCTTGTTGTGCTCGGCATGAACAGAGAAGGCGTTGGCGTGCAGCCGACGATTGATGCGGTGCAATCGTTCACCAAAGATGTCAGGGTGACGTTCCCCATTATGCTGGACCTCGACAGCGCAATCGCCGACCGTTACGGCGTGCATAA
>DASTWM010000012.1:0-2094 GCA_035765855.1 Roseiflexaceae bacterium | reverse complement strand
GAAGATCAGCAGGTAGCCGACGATCAGAGGCAAGACAGACCGCATTGCAGATTGCAGATTGCAGATTGTAGATTGGAGTCCTTGTCTCCTTATCTCCTTGTCCCTTTGTCTCCACGCAACATACCCCACCGTCAGCGCCATGACCAGCGCGCCTTCAGGCCGCGTGAGCGTCGCCAGCGCGAAAATGAGGCCGATCAGTCCAAACGTGAGCGGGTGAGCGGGTGAGCGGGTGAGCGGGTGAGGCGCTACCATGGCTCTGCGCTCCGCGCTCTGCGCTCCGAGTTCTTCCTTCTTCCTTCTTCCTTCTTCCTTTATGACGAGCGCGCTGCCTGCCAGCACCAGCAACGTGAACAGGCCAGTCTCCAGCCCCGCGCCGCGCGCCGTATAGATCAGCAGGCTCTGGCTGGTGGCGACGAACAGCGCGGCGACCAGCGCCCATGCTGGGCTAAGCAGCCATCGCGCCAGCCAGTACGTCAGCAGCAGAATGGCGAGCGCCAGCACAACACCGGACACATACGCCCACCACACCGGGTCGCCGCCGAGCCACAGCAGTAGCGCCGCCAGCATGGTCCACAGGAAATTCGTGTAGCCCTCGACGCGCTCGCCGACGTTGTACACCAGCCCGTTCCCAGCGACAAGATTCTCGGCGTAGCGAAACGAAATAATCGCGTCGTCGGTCATCCATGACGGCCACAGCACGCCGCTGAAGGTCATGAGCAGCGCCAACGCCACCAGCGCCAGGCGGCTCCACACGTCGCGGGCCAGCCACGCGCCCGCCGCGCAGCCCAGCAGCGCCAGCACGCCCAGCAGTGGAAATGTCAGCGGCGCAGGCCGGTAGGTGGCGCTCAAAACGAGCAGCGCCCCGGAAACCAAACCACAGATCAGCAGCGTGTCGCGCAGCCGCGCGCCGCGCCAGCGCAGCCATGCCCACAGTGCCGCCAGCGCCGCGACCAGCACGAGCGCGCCAATCCAGTCAAACGAATGCACCGGCTTCAGCGCGATGCTGGTCATCATGACGCCGAGCTTGCGCGTGTCGGCGGTGGTGGTGAACGGCGTAGTCTGGAGCGCAAAGCGCAGCGAGCCATCGTCGGACGGCGGGGCCGACACCAGCATGCGATACGTGCGGAACGCCGTGCTCGGCGTGGTCGTCGCCAGCGGGCGCTCGTTTGCCAGAAACGTCAGTGGTTGCGGCCCGGCGGGATTGGCGGCCCGGAAGCGCGTGGTGGCAATGTAACTCTGCGCGGCGTTGAGACCATGCGGAATTTGCGCAAACATATAGCCGGTCGTCCAGCGATAGGTATACACGCCGTTCGTCTCAGCCAGATTGATGCCGATCAGATCCATGCTGCTTTCAACCGGCGAATCAGCGAAATCAACGCTCGGCCCGTTGCGCAGCCGGTCGGCGTTGAGCAGGCCGACGAGCGCCACGACAAGCAACGCCACAAGCGCCAGTGCTTCGACAAGCGGACGTGCGGCAACATAGGCCGTCTGTCGTTCAGGAGCGCGTGAAGTTATCGGTTGTGCAAGCGGGCGCTTTTCGACGTTCACGATGAAATTATTTCCTGCCGGCGCGGACATGTTTTTGAAACCTGTCCGCGTGTATGCATCATCTAAAATCGGATGTTATCTGAAACACGCGCACGCTGATCGGCGTGTTCTGCCTGCCAGGGTCCGGCTCGGCGTTGGCATGCAGCATCAGCGAGTGCTCGCCAGGCTGTACGAGCAGCCGCACCTGATAGGTCGTCGGTTGGTCGGGCGCAATGCTGAGCGTGCCCGCGTCAGCGCCGTCGAGCGTGAGATGCAGCGGGCGCGGCTGCTTGTAGCTTGCCGCCGAAAGCTTGATCGTTGCGGCGACCGGCTGATCGAGCGGATTGTACAGCCGTAGTTCCGCTTCCTGACCCATCCAGCGCCATTTAAGTCCAGCGTCTGGCTGCTGCTCGACTGGTTGCCAGCCCGCGCCGAGAAATAGCAGTGGCTTCACGGGCCAGTCGCGCGGCACCGCGTACGCTTCCAGATCGGCATCCGACACGAGCGGCGGCCCGAAGTTTAATTGTTGCAATACCTGACGCACATGATCAAAATATTCCGTTTTGC
>DASTWM010000011.1:0-25643 GCA_035765855.1 Roseiflexaceae bacterium | reverse complement strand
ATGATGTGCTCGAATCGTTGTCGGAGCGGCTCAGTGGCGATGAGCGGGCCATTCGCGGGCTGGAGAATCTGCGCGACATCACGCGCTATCTCGGCGAGATTGGTCTGCCGCCGGAGCGCTACGCCGTTGCGCCGCGTCTGGCGCGCGGCCTGTCCTATTACACCGGCGTAGTGTTTGAAACCGTGGTCGATAACCCGCCCATGGGTTCGCTGCTGGGCGGCGGGCGCTACGACGAACTGGTCGGCATGTTCGCCGGGCAGCCCGTCCCGACCGTCGGGCTGGCGTTCGGCATCGAACGGCTCCATGATGTCATGGCGGAACTGGGCATGGGGCCGCAGAGCGCGACGCTGGCGGAGGTGTTCGTGACGCTCTTTCCTGAGACGGCGGGCGCGGCGCTGCATCTGGCGACAGAACTGCGCGCGGCGGGTATCAACGTCGAGACGGCGCTCAACCCTGACGAGAAGCTCGGCAGGCAGTTCAAACATGCCGACCGCAAGGGTATCCCGCTGGCGCTGGTGCTTGGCCCAGATGAAGCAGTACGCAATGAAGTTGTGCTGCGCAACATGCGCACCGGCGAGCAGCGCAGCGTCGAGCGCAGCAACATCGTGGCGGTGATACGCGCGAATGGAGGCGCAGATGGCAGCAGTTGAAGCAACACAAACAAGTCGCAAGGGCGAACCGGCATGGGAGATCGCGCGTTTGTTCCCTGAGCAGGGCGAGTGGTCCGAGGAGGAATACCTCGCCCTTACCGAGGGGACAAACCGGCTCGTTGAGTTCTCAGATGGCTTTGTAGAGGTATTGCGCATGCCAACCCTGCGTCATCAACTTATCGTGCTGTTTCTCTACCGTCTCCTGTTCCAGTTTGTCATGGAACAAGGCAAGGGCATTGTTGTTACATCTCCATTGCGGGTACGGCTATGGAAGGGAAAAGTGCGTGAGCCAGATATTGTTGTGATGTTGGCGGCACACCGTGATCGGGCGCATAATGCCTACTTTGACGGCGCTGATCTGGTTGTCGAGGTTGTCAGCGAGGATGACCCGCAGCGTGACCTGGTGACGAAGCGCGACGAATACGCGCGGGCCGCCATTCCAGAATACTAGATCGTAGAGCCAAAAACCGAGACCATTACGGTGCTGCGCCTCGAAGACCAGCGCTATGCTGAGCATGGCGTGTTTCAGCGCGGCACGCGGGCGACATCGGCGCTGCTCAGTGGCGTTGAAGTCGCTGTGGATGCCGTGTTCGACAGCGGCGCGGCGGCACGCTAAGCGCAACATCGCTGGTAACGGTATGGTTACAGCGGTGAGCGAGAATACATGTGATACTGACGTGAATGAACAATAGACGTTAGCATGTATCACAGGAGGTTGGTATGTCTGAACCGTTGCTCGATAAAACGTTAGGCGGCTTTCTTGACGAGCTTGCCAGCAGCGCGCCTATACCCGGCGGCGGGAGCGTCGCAGCCCTTTCTGGTGCCATGGCAGCCGGGCTGATCACCATGGTCTGTGATTTGACGATCGGCAAGAAACAGTACGCCGACTTCGAGTCCGAGGCGCAGTCGCTGCGGGATCGGGCTGAGAAGCTGCGCGACGACTTACAGCAACTGGCGCAGGCCGATGTCGAGGTGTTCAGCCGTTTATCGGCGGCCTACAAGCTGCCGCGTATCACTGATGCTGACGCCGCGAGCCGTCGGGCAGCCATCCAAAAGGTTGCCAAACAAGCTACTGAAGTGCCGTTACGTACGGCGCGCGCCATTGTATCGCTGCTGGCGCTGTGCGCGCCGCTGGCCCGCCGGGGCAACCGCATGGCGGTGAGCGACGTTGGCGTAGCGGTGCTGCTGATTCAGGCGGCGGTGCCATCTGCGCTGCTGAACGTGAGCATCAATCTGGCGATGTTGGAAGATCAGATGTTTGTTCGGCAGGTGCGGGCGCAAGTCGAGGATTTAACGCTGGGGCTGGAGGAAGAAGCGCAGGGTATTCTGGCTATCGTGGGCGAGCGCATGCGCGAAAATGGCAGTTAAGAGTGCAGCCAATGGAATCATCGAGCACCGGAAAGCGTGTTATAAAACTCTTCGCATGCAGGCGCTGGCGCTCATATTATATGCACGCCAGCCGCATCCGTCATGCATCCAAAACGTGTTAGCTACTATACCCGAGCCAGCGCAGCGATGAAGGATCGTCGCGCCAGTTCTGGCGTGGCTTAACCCACAGATCGAGGAATACCGTGCGACCAAGCAGCGCCTCGATCTGCTGCCGGGCCGCGCTGCCGATCTGCTTCAGCATCGCGCCGCCCGCGCCGATCAGAATGCCCTTCTGCGAATCTTTCTCGACGTAGATGGTCATGCGAATGTACGTTGCACGCTCCTCGTCGCGCCATTCCTCGACCTCAACCGCGACGCTGTGCGGCACTTCCTGCTCGGTGTGGCGCAGCACCTGCTCGCGCACAAGTTCGGCGGCCCGCTCGCGGATATTCTGGTCGGTCACCTGATCCGCCGGGTAGAGCGGCGGTCCGACCGGCAGGCGCTCGATAATTTCATCGACCAGCGTTTCGAGGCCCTTCTGGCGCAGCGCCGAGATTGCCACTTCCATGTCCCAATCGCCAAGCTCGCGGTATGCGTCCAGGTGCGACTGTCCGGCGCGCTGCTGCCGATCAACTTTGTTCAGCACCAGAATGCGTGACGCGCGCGCCTTGTTGATCATGGCAGCAATGCGGCGATCCTGACGATTCGGTGCCACGGTGATGTCCACCACAAAGCAGATGACATCAGCATCTGGAATGGTGCGGCGCGCCTGCTCGACCATGAACGAACTGAGGCGCGTGCGCGGGTCGTGGATGCCGGGCGTGTCGACAAACACCACCTGCGCGTCGGGGCGCGTGAGAACGCCGCGAATCGCCAGCCGGGTCGTCTGCGGCTTGGGCGAGACGATTGCGATCTTCTGGCCCAGCAGCGCGTTCATGAGCGTGGATTTGCCGACGTTGGGCCGCCCGATGATCGCCACAAAGCCAGAGCGGAAGTTCTCGGACGGCGTGAATGTATCAGCCGCTGACTCAGGCAGCGGTGGCAGCACCGACACTTCGTCGTCGCCCGCGTCCTCCGCCGCTTCCGTTTCCTGGTCCTCGTCAAATTCATCTACATCCACCAAAAACGATGCGATACGACGAAGCCGCGCGCCAAGGTCGAACTCAGTTGCTGGCTGCACCTCGCAGCCCTGAAGCTGGTCGGCAGCGTTGAAGTCAAGGATCGCCAGTTCGTCGAGCGGCTGAATGTGCGCCGGTTCTTCGTCGGCCAGCAGCGCGCGCAGCAGCATGCTGGATGGATTGTAGGTTACTTCCGCATGCTCAAGCGCCAGCGCCAGATCATCGGGCGTGACGCTTTCGTCAAGCTCGATTTCCAGACCGATGATCTGGCCGTCGCCGTCGAGCAGCAGCGTGGCGGGCGCTTCGCCCTCGCCCATGGTGCTGCCCGCCAGAATCTCGGTGAAATACCAATATAATGTTCCCGCCTCGGGATCGTGTGAAAGAGTGATCATAATTATTTCTACTTACGAGCCACAAAGGTCACAGAGATTATATAGTTATTCAGCTAAAAAGAGAATAACACTAATTGGTACGCGCTATTCTCAATGTTCTGCTTTCAATCCTCTGTGTTCTCTGTGACCTCTGTGGCTCAATACATGCTAAAACCCAACTTTTATCAACGTGCGTCCAATCCGGTCCTGCCGGAAGCCGACGCCATCCCAGATCAGCCCGGCGTAAAAATACATTTTGGTTTCCTGCTGATCGACGCGGATGCGTCCGATGATCTCGGCCTCCTCGCCCGGCATGAGCACGTCCTCTTTGTTCGGGATCTTCCATTGGTCGGGCGGGCGCGGGGTGATCGCCCAGCGGAACGGATAGCGCCGCGCGCCGCCGCTGTTCGCGTCCCAGTCCACACCGATGCGCCAGAAGCCGCCCGATTTCGCATCATACTGGCCGTTCTCGATCGACGAGAACACCTCGCGCGTGCTGTATTCATACCCGGACGGCGGCCCGTAGGTGCGGATCGGCACCTTGCCGGTATTCTTGACCCGCATGGTCACCGTCAGCACGTCGCCGAGCATGAGTTGCTGCGGTGCCATGTAAACGAACGTGATTGTCGCTTCCGGTTCGCCACCGCCCTGAAGCGTAATCGTACCCTGCTTCTGGACGATCGTGCCGTAACGATCCTGCGCTCGCAGCGTGTAGGTGTACACGCCGTCGGGCAGCACCGTGCCGTTGGTATCTTTGCCGTCCCACACATGGCGCTGCGGCACCGGCGCGGCCTGGTAGTCGCTGACAACCGGCACAACATGAGGCTGGTTTGCACCTTTCGGGCCAGAGATCGACAGATTTACGGTGGCCGTGACCGGCAGTTGATACGTGATTTCGGCCAGATCATCAATGCCGTCGGCGTTGGGCGAAATAGTTTGCGGGTAGACGGTCAGGTTTTCAATCTGTGGCGGCTGCACATCGCTGCCGATGATGCGCAACGAACTTTGCTGCTGCGCGGTCTGCCCGGCGGCATTCTTCGCCTCGATGACCACTTTGTATTCGCCGCTGGGCAACAGCTTGCGCACAAAGCTCGGATCGTCGGTCGGCGCGGTACCGTCGAACTGCAAGCTGTACGGGTCGGATGAAGCGACCCGCTGATCGCCGTTGCGCAGCGTGTAGCGCGTGCCCTGCGCGTTCTGCAAATACACCCACACGTCGGCAGGCTGCCCCACCTGGTAGCTGATATTCACATGCTCGCCTGCGCCGCTTGGCTGGAGCACGGGCTGCGAAACGCTGACGTTGGAGAGCAACGTTTGGGTGCCGCAACCGCCAAGCGGCAGCAGCGCCAGAAGCAGCACACAGATAAAGAATAATCGCTGGTACATAACCTCGAAGTACATACTAAAAAACCTGTTACGTTGTGGTAACAGGTCGTAGTATACCATCAGTCGCTTGAAAGCGCTGACGCCGTGCTGCATGACGGAGCATATTAAACGCCTGGCGCGTTTCTTATGCGCATCATCCGCGCGCTTCCACCGGCTCATCGGCAGCACGTTGCTCGGCATGATTCAAGGCCGCCGTTTGCGCGTCGTCGGCAACCATCGGCTCGTCGCCGTAGCGCCGCCTGAAGATCGCCAGCGCCACCGCGCCAAGCGTCACGCCGAACCAGAGCGTGCAGAAGCGAATAATGATCGTCGCCGTGGTGGCCGGGCCGAGCGCCATGGGAACCAGCGCGACCAGCATGCCGGTGCTTGACGCCTCGGAAACGCCCAGGCCGCCCGGCAGGAACGACACCAGCCCGAACAGCGTCGAAGCCGCGAACACAAACGTCGCCACCTGCAAGAGGAAGAACGACGACGGCTCGCCCAGCCCGCGCAGCACGAAATAGAATGCGATACATTCGCCGAACCATGATACGAGACTGATCAGGGTCGAGATGAGCAGAATGCGCCATTGCAGGAGCCGCCGCGTGCTTTCGTACACCGTCAGGAGGCGCGGTGCGATCTTGCTTCCAAGCGGCACGCGCGCAACCATGCCGACCAGCCGCTCATACAGCGGGCGAACCTGCAACACAGCAATACCCGCAACGCTCAGCACAACCAGAATAATGAATGCCGGGCGGGCGGGCGCGTACAGCGTCAAACCGAAGCCCATGAGCAGCAGCATCGCCAGGCCATCGGTCAGCCGCTCGGCCAGCACAATCGGCGCGGATGCCGTAATTGGCGTGCCGTTGATCCGCCGCAGCAGAAACGACTTAAGCACCTCGCCGACCTTGCCGGGCGTGACGGCCATGACCATGCCGCTGGTGAACAACAGCCCGCTGTCGGTGGTGTTGACGCCGTCGCCCATGTCCATGCGGCGCAGGTAATAATCCCACTTGAGCCAGCGCAGCACATAGTTGAACAGCGTGAAGCCGAGAATGGCCGGCAGCGTATCCCACGCGAAGGTCTCGAAGCTCTGGCCGACTTCGCGAATATCGCTGACCAAGCCGAGAACGATGACAACGGCCAGGCCAATCAGGACAGAAACAATAATTTTATTACGAAGCTGTGTAAGCATAATTATGAGTTATGAATTACGAGTTATGAGTTGTCAAATAATCCCTTTCATTCAAAACTCATAACTTATCTTGAACCTTCTGAACGAGTTCAATCAGCACGCCCATGGTGCTTTTGGGATGCAGAAAGGCGACCAGCGTGTGGTGCATGCCGGGCCGCGCCTGCTCGTCAATCAGTTGAATGCCGCGCGCGTGGAGATCATCCAGCGCCGCCGCGATGTCCTCCACGCGGTAGGCGATGTGGTGCATGCCCGGCCCGCGCTCGGCCAAAAACCTGGTGAACGCCGCCTGCTCGGACGTGGGAGCCATCAATTCGAGCAGCGTCTCGCCGACGCGCGCGACTGCCGCAGCGAGATAGCGCTCCGGCATGGCGATGCGTTCCCATTCATGCACATCGAATGTGCGGCTGTAGAACGCAATGGCTTCGTCAAGATCGCGCACGACGAATCCAATATGATCAACCTGGGTAAACATCATGGTAGCCACAAAGCACACTTCGCCTCGTCATGGCAACAGCATTGCCGTGACGAGGCGAAGTGTAGCATCACGGCAGCGCGCCGTCAATGCACCGTTGGCACTATGGCGCGACAGGACTGGAGCCATGGCGGGCCGGGCTGAGCGCGTCCAGAAATCCCATTACCACCCGGTTGAATACATCCGGCTGCTCCAGCGAGGGCAGGTGCGCCGTGCCGGGCATGACGACTTTCTGCGCGCCTGCGATGCCATTCACCAGCATGTCAGCGCTTTCCAGCACATCTGGCACATCCAGATCGCCATAAACAATCAGCGTCGGCACATGAATCTCGCCCAGGCGCGCGCTGGCGGGCGGATCGAGGTGTTGCGACTCGGCATGCTCCTTCTCATTGGCGAAGTTGCCGGTGTTCATCGCACGCACGAGTTCGCGCACCTGCCGATCGACCTGCTCCGGCGTGCGTCCGCGCCCATCCACCCACAGCCGCAGTTCCAGTTCAACCGCGCGCGCGCGGTCGCCTGCCTTTATCGCCGCTTCGATCGCTTGCCAGCGCTGCCTGAGGAGATCAGATGGTTCGTCGTCGATGCCCGCCGCAACCAGCACCAACGAGCTTACCATGTCGGGATAGGCCAATGCGAACTCAAGGGCGATGGTGCATGCCATGGAAACGCCGATGATGTGCGCGCGTTTCACTTCCAGGCACGCAAGGAGCGCATGCAGGTCTTGATGCTGGGCGAATGGGCCATCGGGCATGCGCGAGCGCCCAAAGCCGCGCACGTCATAGCGGATCACGCGGAAGTGTGGCGCGAACACAACCACCTGTTCGTCCCACATGCGACTGTCGCAGATGCCCGCGTGAATGAGCACGAGCGGGTGGCCTTCGCCGGCGGCCTCGTAGTACAGCCGCGCGCCGTTCACGTCGGCGTAGCCAACCTGCGTTTCAGCCATGCTGGTTCTCCTTTAAGCAACTATGGAAGCCACGGCGCACAGCGCACTGAGCTACCTTGCGAGTTTACGGTTCTTTGTTGCTACAGTATACAAGAAACTCGCGCACGATGCGCTCACATTCCTCCTGCCACAGTATTCATGATGCCGGCTCATGCTCCGCCAACCAGTAGCGCGAGCCGTCGCGGGCGCGGTGCAGGTAGCCGTAATCGTACAGTTCGCGCCGCAGCGTCGCATGATCGTCGTAGGCATGGTAGCGCGTGATGATTGCGTTGATTTCGCGCTCGCTGTATTCGGTGTTCGGCTCGAACTTCGACGCAAGATAATCGAGCACCATGAGCCGATCTTTCTGCTTCGAGGGCCAATTTGTCACCCGCGCGCGGCTGTCGAGGAAGCGGCGCAACTCAGGCGGGTAGTTGCCCGTCTGCTCCAGCGGCGGCTCAATACGTGTGTCGGGCGCGGCGAGCAACTGTTTCACTGCATCGAACGTGAGATCGATTTGAGATGGCGTGAACGTATAGGTTTTCTTGCCGTCTGTGCCGCGCCCGGTTTGCAGAAATACGCTTAATTGGTTGAGCGCGCGTGACGTCGTGGATTGCGAAAGCCCAAGCTCGCTCATGACTTCCTGGGCCGTAATTTTATCGCGGGTGGCAAACAGTTTCACAATGTTGAGTCGCGCTTCGTCATTAAGCTGGTTGATGCGTCCTAATAGTTCCGGCATGCTGATTGGCATGGTGCGAAACAACGCGCCAAAGAAGCGCGGCGCATGGAAAAACAGCCGCAACGTGCCGCCATGGAGCGAGCGCGTGACATAACGCCCGACATGCGGCGACGGCACGAACACCAGGCGTTCAACGCCGAATGGAATTGCCTCGCGCGCCACGCGCGTCTGGAGACCGCGAAGCACAAGCTCCGGCCTAGCGGCTTCGTTCTGCGGCATGCCTTCCGTTAGTACGCGCACCTGGTTCTGAAGTTCGCGCGCGGCGCGCTGCCATTCGGAGGCGAAAATGTTGTCCCACAACGCGCGTACGTGACCGACCACAACGCCGTGCAACTGGGCGGGATCGTCGAGCAGCGCGCGGCCTTCATGGAGCAGCGCGGCATCCGGCGGCGGCGCGTCGAGGAGCCACGGATGCCCGACCTGCGTGGCGGCACGTTCGCGAAGCTGCTCTGGTGCCTGGGCCGCCAGCATGTCAAGAAATGCCGGGAAGTCAGCTGCTTCTTCGCCAGCCATGAGCGCGCCGCCGAGCGCCTCAAAAAGCAGTTGATTGGTGTGGCGCTGCGCGGGCGAAAGGTTTGCAACGGCGCGTTGAATAAAATCCGGTAACGCAGGCATGCGGTCAATCGCAGAAAGGAGCGCCATGCTATTCAGCGTATTATGCACTTCGTCAACTGCGACTGTTACAATTTGATAATGCGTCATCGGCTCCTCCTGATTATGCAAATACCCACATATTTGAATTATTAGGAGTGTAGCATGCATTGAAGGGAAATCAAGAGAGTATAATAGCTTTCAATCACAAAATCAGACTAAAGAAGGAGGTATCCATGTCTACGCCCGCGTTTCCAGATATCACCGACCGGCTTGACATTCACTCGACGGCGTTTGTATCGCCGCATGCCTATGTCCATGGCACCGTTCGCATCGGCCAGGACAGCAGCGTGCTGCCCCTGGCGGTCATTCGCGGCGACAAAGGCGTGATCACGATTGGCGCGCGCTGCAACATTCAGGATGGGAGCATTTTGCACGCCGATCCCGACGCCTTTCTCACAATTGGCGACGACGTCTCAATTGGGCATGCGGCGGTGGTCCACGGCTGCACGATCGAGGATGAGGTGCTGATTGGCATTGGCGCGGTGATTCTGAACAACGCGCATGTCGGGCGTGGCTCGCTCGTCGCGGCGCGGGCGCTGGTAACGGAGGGCATGGTCGTTCCGCCTGACTCGATTGTGATGGGCATTCCCGGAAAGATCAGGCCAATTCGTGAAAATCAGGCGGCGCGTATTACTCGCACGGCCCAAAATTACGTGGAACTGAAGGAGTTGTACCTGAAGAAGGTCTGAGTTTTGAGTTATAAGTTTTGAGTAAACCAGGCTCACCTCAAAACTCATAACTCAAAACCGATAACTCGCCGAAGGCGTTAGTACCCGCGCCGTGACATGGATGATGACGACGAGCCGCCACCGTTGTCGCGACCCGTGGCGCGGCGGGCCTTGCGCAGGTCGCTCTCGTACTTGAGCAGCACGCTCAAGGTCGTGTCGAGCGTCTCGCGGTCAAGATTCCTGGCGTTCAGTTCCAGCAGCGCGCGCGCCCAGTCAATCGTCTCCGACACGCTGGGGTGCTTTTTGAGATCCATGCCGCGCAGGCGCTGCACCAACTCGACCGCCTGGTTGGCCAGCTTGGGCGGCAGGCCGGGCACCTTCAGGTTGACGATCTTGAGTTCGGAGTCGAGGTTCGGGTAGTCAATGTGGATGTACAAACAGCGCCGCTTCAGCGCCTCTGACAGTTCGCGGGTGTTGTTGCTGGTCAGCAGCACGGTCGGCTGGAACTTGGCCTTGATCGTGCCAAGCTCCGGCACGCTGACCTGGAAGTCCGACAGCACCTCCAGCAGAAACGCCTCGAACTCGGCGTCGGCGCGGTCAATCTCGTCGATCAGCAGCGTCACCGGGTGGTCGCTGGTGATTGCCTTGAGCAGCGGGCGCGGCAGCAGGAAGCGAGTTGAGAAGAACACGTCTTCCTCCGCCGCCAGCCGATCCGCCGCCTCGCCGAGCGTCTGTGCGCCCTGGAGCACATCGTTCAGCTTGTCGCGCAGCAACTGCGTGTACAGCAACTGCTTGGCATATTCCCATTCGTACAGCGCCTTGGTCTCGTCCAGTCCTTCGTAGCACTGCAGGCGAATCAGTTCATGGCCGGTTGCGCCAGCCCATGCCTTGGCAAGCTCGGTTTTGCCGACGCCCGCCGGCCCCTCGGCCAGCACCGGCTTGCCCAGCCGCTGCGCCAGGTACATCACCGTGGCGATCTCGTCGGACGCAATGTATTGCTGCGTTCCCAAAGCCTCTTTGACATCGTTGATGCCGTTGAAATTTCCCTCTGACACGTGATACTCCTCTTCTCTAGTTCTGAGTTCCAAGTTCTGCGCTTTGAGTTGTTCATTACTTTTATTTCTAACTCAACACGCAAAACTCAGAACTGCTTACCAAGGATTGTGTGCTCCAGCGTTCCAGCAATGTCGTCAGTGTCGAACACCACTGCCTGAAACTGGCGCTCATTATGGCCGGGATTGATACACCACGTTCTGCCGATGCGCGTGGCGTACTGGCCCGTCATCTGCGGCGACTCATGAATGTGACCATGGAGTGTCAGCGGCGGCTGGTGCTGCTCGATGAACGCCCGCAGCGCGCGGCTGCCGACATGCTTGCCGCGCCCCGTCACGTCCAGCGGTGTGTCGGCGGGCGGTGTGTGGCACACATAGATCGTGCGTGCCGGATCGCTGCGTTGCGCCAGCCGCGCCAGATCATCGGCCAGCGCGGGCCGGGCCGCGAACTCCGCCGCGCTGAGCGGGCGAACGTCGCCATCAACGCTTGTGAATGCCATGTCAAAACTGTAACCTGGCTCTGCGCCAGCGTCCATGCGCTCGTAATCCTTGATGCTAAAGGGCGTCAGCGGCACGCATGCATAGCCAGCCAGCCACAACTGACCCGTTGGATCATCACCCGCTTGCGGCGAGGTGAGCGCGTACACTTGCTCATGGAGCGGCCATGCCAGCGCATCTGCTTCCAACACATTCAGCGCCTGCACTGCCGCAGCCCAATCGTCGTTGCCTGCCAGCAGGTAGACCGTAATGGTGGGATACATCGCGCGGAAATCCTGCAACAGGGGGTACAACTGCTGTTCCACAAAGCTCCGCTGGGTTGCGATTGCGGTGTCGCGCCGAATGGCGCGCGGCAGCAGGTCGCCGCCGACAATAGCCGCACACGCGTCGGTCTGTGCGGCAACATGGAGAAGTGAGTGGTACGACGTGATGTCACCGTGTAAATCGGCGGTGTACACCAAACGCATGCGGAACCTTTACTGTCACAACGGGTGCATTCAGGCCACGGATATTATAGCACGCTGACGTGCGGTATGCTGGTTTTGTGTCAGTAATTTCATAAAACTTGCGTTCTGCCTATGGTAGTGCTACACTTCACAAAATAGCAAGGGTTAAGAACCTATCGGCTTTGCCGTCTGTATTTCCTCGGAGCAATGCGTGGATCGCATCGAGACCCCGCCGGATGTCGTGATCAAACGACTCCCGTTGTATGCGCGAAGCCTGCGCTACTTGTTAAATGAAGGCATTACGTCTGTCTCATCGCAGGAACTTGGCGAGCGCATCAATGTTACGGCAGCCCAGATTCGCAAGGATCTATCGTATTTTGGTGAGTTTGGCAAGCAGGGCATCGGGTACGATGTCGAAAAACTGCTGAATCATATTGAGCGTATTCTTGGTCTGACGCAGGAATGGCCGGTGGTGCTGGTGGGCGTCGGCCACCTTGGCGAGGCGATCGCGCGCTATGAAGGCTTTCCGCAGCAGGGCATCCGCGTGGTGGCCTTGTTCGATGCTGACCCGCAAAAGGTTGGCCGCGAAGTCACTGGCATGACCATTCAAAATGACAGCCAGCTTCCAGGCGTGATCAGGCAGCAGAACATCAAGCTTGCCATTATCGCCGTTCCGGCGGCGCGCGCGCAGGAAGTGACCGACCGGCTGGTTGATGCCGGCATCCGCGCCATTCTGAGCTATGCGCCCATGGTGGTGCAGGTGCCGGATCATGTGCTGGTGCGCTACATCGATCCAGTGGCCCTGATGCACAGCATGACCTATTATTTAGCGCGCGAAGAAACATCGGCCAACGGCAACGACATCGTGGAATAGCGCTCTTTTTCGCTCGTTACGTGCCTTTTCCATTCTCCTGCCCGGCGTGCATGGGCGTGAGCGCGCGATGGGCAGCAACAATCGCGCTGGTTGCCACATGGTCAGCGTTGACCTGGCTTGTATTCACCCAGAAGCGCGCCTCGACGGTGATCGCGCTGGGGGTGATGGCCGTGGCGACCACGACTGGCGGCGGTGTATCGGCAACCCCCGGCGTGGCATGCAGCGCGGCGGTCAACGCTTCCTGCGCCTGCTCCAGATCAACTGTGTTTGGCACGTCCAGGGTAAACGTGCGGCGGCGGCTGCCATAGTGGCTGCGGTTCACCACGGCGTTGGTATACACATCCGCGTTTGGAATCAGCACCTCCTCGCCATCCGCCGTCTTGAGCACCGTGGCGCGCAATTGAATGTCCTGCACCGCGCCCTCGTAGCCCGACACCTTGATCACGTCGCCGACGCTGAATGGGCGCAGCATCAGCAGCAGCACCCCTGCGGCGAACTGCTTCACAATGTCTTGCAGCGCAAACCCGATGATAATGCCCGACACGCCCAGCCCTGTGACGAATCCCATAACGGTGCTGGTCCAGCCAAGCTGTTGCAACACCAGCAGCCCGCCAATCATGAGCACAATCAGCCGCGCGCCGCGCCCCAGCAGCAGCCCGATTTCAGGCGGGGCGTGCGTGCGGCCTGCGAAGGCCTGCACCCACACCTGAACGCGCCGCGACACAATACTGGTGATGACCAGAATGAGCGCGATCATCAGAAGGGCCGGGAGAAACGCGATGACATCGCGATACCACATATCAAAATATTCGCTCACCATGTACTATCCTTAAACATTTGTCGCCACAGGTATGTCGTGGACAACGCGGTGGACGTGTTCACTAGCTTTCAATAATTGCAATACGGTCACAATACAATCACAATCTGCGTAATCTATTGTCAACATGTGCGAGATTTGGTATGCTCATACATGTATGATACTACTGCACCATGTGGCCGGTATTCGTCGCCTTGCTCACCGCCTGAGATTATATCGGACTCCGTATGGAGCCTGGGCATACACTCAGGCTTGCCGTGCTGTGGTGCGTATCTTGTAAGAAGCCATGTGCGCTCTCAATCATATCAGAAAGGATCATCCAACGGTATGTCTTCGATTACGTATCACTTTTTGGGCCTTCGCTTCTCTGTGCTGCTCGCAGTTGCCGCGCTTGCGGTGGCGCTCGTTGGCCCCAGCATCACCCGCGCCGCCTTGCCCGCGCAAAGCACCAGCGCCGATGATTACGCCACGGAGCATCTCGGCGCGCCGTGGGACATGTCGAACACCGACGTGCTGCCACTTGAGTATACCCGCCGGACGGGTAATGTTTCCAGCCTTTCGGTAGCGAATGGCGTTTTATCAGCTACCGCGACGAACAACGACCCGCGCGTCACCTTGCTCTTGCCGTCTGATCCGAACGTCAATCCGGTGGTGCCAGAGGGCGGTTTCAGTCCGATCGACACCAGCCTGTACCACTATCTCACCGTGCGCGTCAACGTGTCCAAGACCACCTACGCACAGGTCTTCTGGCAGGTGGGTTCTGGCACGCCCTTTAATGGTTCGGCCTTTCAACAGGTGAATCCCGGTTGGCAGACGATTACCTTTGATCTGAAGGCCGGCGGCAATGGCAGCAGCGGCTCATGGGCTGGCTCGATTCAGGGTTTATACTTCGATCCCATGATGACAACCGGTGATTTTCAGATCGACTATGCACGCTTGTCAGGCGCACCGCTCGCAAATCCTGACAACATGCCGCCTGTGCTTCAGATCACCGCGCCGAGCTACGTCAGTGGCCCTGATTACGCCACAACAGAGATGGGCAATCCATGGGATATGAATGATGCCTCTGATGTGAGCGCGACGCACTCGCTCGGCAACATCTCGTTCAGCAACGGTGTTATGACGGCAAGCACCGGCAACTGTTCCGGCGCAGCCTGCGGCGACCCGCAAGTGACGCTCCATGTCGGGCCGCGCATCAACACCAGCAAATACAAGTATGTGACGTATCGCATGCAGCTCGAAGGCACCCAGGACACGAATGCCGGTTCAGTGGCGCGCTTCCTGTGGTGGTCGACTGTTCCTGAGCAGTCGAGTGTCAGCCGCGACATTGTCGTGTACGAGGGCTGGCGAACTGTTTCGCTTGATATCACAAAGATTAAATTAGAATCAGGCTCGTTCGCGCCGTGGTCGCAGAGCAATCCCAGCACATTCCGCTTTGATCCGCATGAGTTCCCGACCGCAAAAACATTCCACATTGATTCAATCATGCTGACTGGCGATAGCACTGCTGACGGCAGCTTTGACATTCGCTACAATGTGAACGATGCCGAAAATAACCAGTTAACGACCAAGTTCTACTATGATACCGATGCTTTGGGCTTCAACGGCCAGCCGATTACCTGTTCGACACCGCCCAGCATCCCCGACAGCAAGTACAAGCTGTATCTCCCGACGTTGGTCCAGCCGGGTACACCAGGTAGCGGTGGAAGCGGTGATTCATGCCGTTGGAATACGTCAGGCGTTGACGCAGGCACGTACTACATCTACGGCGTGACGACCGACGGAACTAACACAACGCAGGTGTACAGCCAGACGCCAGTGGTGGTGGCGCACTAAATCTGATAGTACACCGTTAAAGAGGAAAGCTGGCAGATTTTATAATCTGCCAGCTTTCTTTTTGCCAGTTGCACCAGTTTGGTCGTGCAGCGAGCCAATCAGTAGCAGAGATATTCATGCGTATTCGTTTATGTTTTGCTTCAGGTATTCAAAAACACGTTATAATCAGGCACGCAACCAAGCTAACAGAACATAATGCAACTTAACGATACACAATTCTTCGAACGAATGCCGCGCCCAATCACGGCGGCGCGTATGCTACACGCTCGACTGGCGCGCGATCTGCTGTGGGTCGTGGCACTGCTGGCGGCCATGCTCGCGTTCGCCTTTCTTATGTCTCAGCCAACGCGCAGCATGAGCATGCCAATTGACCGGGTTAATTCGCTTTGGACGCTTAACGGCGGCTATGACGTCGAGCACTCATCTGGCAAGCGGCTTCCTTTCCGCTGGACCCGTGAGCGCGCCATGCTGACGCTGCCGAACCCCGGCGGAGCATTCGTGCTAACACTGCGGCTAGCTGGTGGCCCGTCGCGTAGCGTGCCACTTACGGTGCAGAGCGAACAAACAACCATGCGATTCCCTGTTCGCCCGGAGTTGCGCACGTATGCACTTCTTCTACCACCGCACGCGGGCGAGCAATTGAGCATGACCCTGCATGCGCCGGCGCTCCAGGATCCTGCAAGCAGACGAACGTTGGGCGTAGTGCTGGGTGATATGCGGATCAGCGCAGGCGGCATGCTTCCTTTCAGCATCATGCTGCCATTGCTGCTCGCTATAGTCTGGGGCTATACGGGGTTGCGGATGGTAGGCTGGCGTCCCATGACTGGCTCTGCGATTGTCGTTACCGCTGGTATGTGGCTTGCTGCCTGGCAGAGCCTGAATGGCTGGCAAGAAGCACGTTTCCAATCGCTGCTGCTGACAAGCGCAATCATTGTTGGATTGTGCGTAGCTGGGAAATTTGCTGCTCGGCAATCATCACAATCTTGGCCGGGTGTAACCTCGTTCGCCTGGCTACCACGCCTCGGGCTTTCCGCTGATCGTGCGTTCATGATCGTTGGGCTGATCGCGGGCGCGCTGCTATTGTGCGTCACGCCGCCGTTCCAGGCTCCCGATGAACCAGCACACTTTTACCGAGCCTACCAGATTACCGATGGTGCGCTGCTGCCGCTCTACCATGGAACGAGCGCGGGTGGCTACCTGCCGAGCGATCTCATGCAAACCACTGCTGCATTAGTCGACTCGCTGCCGTTTCACCCTGAGCAGAAGCAAACAGTTGCGGCCATCTTATCTGCGTTGATGGCTCCGCCCGCGCAGGGTGCCCGCGTGTTTGCCATTTTCTCGAACACTGCGGTGTATAGCCCGGTTGCGTATGCGCCACAGGCGCTCGGCATCATCATGGGACGCCTGCTCGGCCTTTCGCCGCTGGCGTTGATGTATTTTGGCCGCGCGGCGAATGTGCTGTGTTACACCCTGATAGTCGGGTTCGCTATCCGCACCACGCCGATTCTCAAGTGGGTATTCTTCCTGCTCGCGCTCATGCCCATGTCCATGTTTCAGATGGCATCGCTCTCAGCAGACGGCATGACGAACGGACTGTCGTTGCTATTTATTGCCACCGTGCTCCACTACGCCTTTGGTCCAGTTGACCGCATAACTGTGAAAGGTGTTGCCCGCCTCGCGGTGGCCGGATTGCTGCTGGCGCTGGCGAAGCACACATTTGTGTTGATTGTCCCCTTGTGCCTGATTATTCCGGTACAACGCTTCGGAACGTTCCGCCGCTATGCTGCTGCATGCGCCGCCGTTATTGGCGCGAGCGCGCTTGCTGCTGGCGTCTGGTATCTGGCGGTTGACGATATTCACATTCATTACATTCCCGGCACCAATCAAGACGTACAGATTCAGTTTATGCGCGCGCATCCGCTGCTTGTCATAGGAATCGTTTTGAGCGATTATGTGCAGCATGGCTGGAAGTATCTCACGCAGTTTACCGGTGTGCTCGGCTGGCTCGATACGCCCGTTCCGGTTGCATTTCTTGTTTCCTACTGGATCATGCTATACGGCACAGCGCGCGTCAGCATGCAACAACCGCTGTATCTGCCGCCACGCAGCCGCCTGATCACCGCAGCACTGTTGTTCGGCAACATGGCGGTGATTAGTGCGTTGCTATACATTACATGGGTGCCGGTTGGTGACTCGTATATTCAAGGATTGCAGGGCCGCCACTTCATTCCGCTCAGCCCGCTTTTCTTTTTGCTCGTTTACCGTTACAATCAGCATTCGAGCCTTGATCAGCAACGCTGGGGATTTGTCGTGTTCTGCTACACTGTCGTAACGGTGGGCGTCACGGCGGCGACGATACTGTATCGGTATTATGTTCCTGTATAACAATGTGGCGCTGCCACACTTCAATGACTGTAATGACTTTTATTGACATGATACAAAGCAAATCCGATGATCTCTTGCTGCGCCTGCCGTTCGACCAATACGGACGCTACCGCATGGTGCAGCAGGCGGTTGATGCCATTCGACAGGCGCTCGGCAAGGATCGCCTGAGCATTCTGGATGTGGGCGGCTATTATCAAGAGGCTGACGGAACGCCGCGCCTGCCCTCGCAGCAGTTCCTTGGCGACCAGGATCTCACCGTGCTCGATCTGCCGCCATGCCCGCTGCCCGGCTATGTGCAGGGCGACGGCACCAACATGACATTTGCGGACAGCAGTTTCGATCTGGTGATCTCATGCGACACGCTGGAGCACATTCCGCCCGACCTGCGCGACCGCTTCATTGGCGAGCTTGTGCGGGTGGCGCGCTACGGCGTGGTGCTGATCTGCCCGATTGACGATTACCGCACGGCATTAGCTGAAAAAGTGCTGTACGCGTACATCCAGGCCGAACTGCATGCCAGGCATGATCAACTGCGCGAACACCGCGAATACGGCTTGCCGCAAATGCCGCTGGTCCGGCGCGCCTTCGAGCAGGCTGGCTGCGCGCTCAAAGATTATCCGTCGGGCGATTTGCACGCCTGGCTGCCGATGATGCTCGCCAAGCACTACATGCTGCGCTTTGCCGAAAGCCAACCGGAACTCCAGTTCGGTCTTGATGAATTGTACAACCGCAGCTATGCCTTGCGGGAGCGGCGCGAGCCGAGCTACCGGCGGCTGGTTGTCGCGGCCAAGCAGAACGAGAACAACTGGCTCACCGCCGTCGAAGACACGCTGGAGCCAACCGTCGAGCGCACCGAGGAACTTGATCCGTCGATCTGGCATGGGCTGGCCGCGCAGGTGCTGTCGCTCTTGCAGATCGGCCAGGACGACCGGCGCGAGGAATGGCGCGCGCAGATGCTCCAGCGCTACATCGAAGGCCAGCGCAACCATGTTTCCAATCTCGACCGGATCATTGCCGACCAGCAGGTACACAATGCTCAGCTACAGCAGCGTGTAGCGGCCATGCAGCAGCGCTGGGACGAGCGCGAGGCGCAGGTCGCGGCGCACATCTCCGACCTGGAAGGCCGCGCGCGGTGGATGGAAGAACAAGCAACCTCGGCCCGGCAGCAACTAACGACTGTGCAGAACGGCCTGATCATGCGGCTGTTGCGGCGGCTGGGGCGCTGATGCGATTATGGCGGAACAAAGCCTAACAAATGTGCGCCACTTTGTAAGTAATACACATAGCTCATATCGATTGATAGATACAGCTAGCATCTTGCTCATTAGCGCCTTTGCAGTATGTATCACATCTGTAAACCTTCATGTGAGCTACGACGACGCCTTCATCACCTACCGCTACGCCTATAATCTGGCGACCGGGCAGGGCTTCGTGTACAACCCCGGCGAATGGTTCATGGGCACGACCGCGCCGTTTTACGGGCTGCTGCTCGGCGCGCTCGGCTGGTTGTTCGGCGCGGAAACCATCCCGACGATCAGCGGCGTGATCTCTGGCCTGTCGCTTGTGCTCGCGGGAGTCGCGTTGTATGTCTACGGACGGCTGCATGAGCAACCCTTGTGCGGGCTGCTGGCCGGGCTGTTCTTCGTCTGCAACCCACTGCTGCCACCCACGTTTGGTGGCGAAATGCTGTTCCAGGTGGCACTGATTGCCTGGATCTTTGTGCTGTACCACATGGAGCGCACCTGTACGGCGGCGTTCCTGCTGGCCCTGGCCGTGCTGACACGCATGGACTCTGTCATTGCTCTCGGCGTCATTGGACTGTACGATATCATCACAAAGCGGAGGGTTCCCTGGCGTGAAGGAATAATTATTGGCTTGACTCTGCTGCCTTTTGCGCTGCTCTCGTGGTGGTTCTATGGCGCGTTCTTTCCAGTAACATTTGGCGCGAAGATCGCACAACGCCAGAGTGGACTATGGCCGCCGTATCTCAGCAGGATGCGGGATTGGATTAGCGCATTCACGATTCAGGGTAGTAGCCGAGTGCTGCCGCATCTCCCAGCTGCACCGCATGCTATTCGCTTCATTTATTTCGTTTTGATGGGTATTCCAGCGCTAGTCTTCTTCCGCTTCTGGCTGCTGCCGCTCGCCTGGGTGATGCTGTATGTGCTCGGCTATGTTATCTTGGATGTGCCGTTTTATCACTGGTATGTCGTGCCTATTATTTTCGGATTGATGATTGTGGCAGCTTGCGGCGTTGCTGGTCTTGTCGAGTTGCTGATCATAGTCGCGCGGCAGCTACGCCGCACTCCTCAAACGGCGTTGTGGGCGCGGCGGGGTCTTAGCATACTGGTGGTAGCGGCGCTCTTGCCGGGGCTCATAGCCTTCTGTCGCTACACAGCCATGCTTGCTGCAAGCCCCAACATTGGGCGACAACTATATGAGAAAACAGGACACTGGCTTGCTGAGAACACACCCTCTGGAAGCAATGTTGGCTATTTCGAAATTGGTTTTATTGGATACTACGGGCACCGCACAATGGTTGATCCGCTGGGACTGCTCGACCCGGAAATTGTTCCGCATGTGGCTCAGACCGATCTAACCTGGGCCTATGAGCAGCGGCGGCCCGATTACATTATTCAGAACCAGCTTATTTTCACCGATTACATTGGCAAAGTGGTTGAGGAAGCGTGGTTCAAGCGTGAGTATCGTGAAATCGCGCAAATAAATGAACCAGGCTATCCGCCACTCATCATCTATCAGCGTATTTCGCCGTAAGACTGTTTACGAGGCTTTCATGACCCTCCCCAGCGTCTCGGTTATTATTTTGAATTTCAACGGGCGGCAGCACCTCGATGCGTGCTTCCGCTCGCTGTTGCAGCAGGACTACGGCGGCGCAGTTGAGATCATCATGGTTGACAACGGCTCGACTGATGGCTCGGTCGAGTTCATGCGCCAGACTTTTCCGCAAGTCACGCTGCTTGTCAACGAAAAGAACATGGGCTTCGCACCAGCCGTGAACCAGGCCGCCCGGCAGGCCAGCGGCCAGTACATCGCGCTGCTGAACAACGATGCCTACGCCGCGCCCGACTGGCTGGCGCAACTGGTTGGCTTTGCCGAGCAGCACAAAGATGACGGTGTGGCCTGCGTCGCGTCACGCGTGCTGGACTGGCACGGCCAGCGGATCGATTTTGTGATGGGCAGCGTCAACTTCCACGGCTTCGGCGCGCAACCGTTCTTCCGCCTGCCCGCCGAGCGCTACCATGCCGACGAGGAGCCGCTGTTGTTCGCCAACGGCGGCGCGATGCTGGTGGATCGCGCGGTGTTCCTGGCGATCGGCGGGCTGGACGAAGATTACTTCGCCTACTTCGAGGACGTGGACCTCGGCTGGCGGCTGTGGGTCTGCGGCTACAAGGTCGTGCTGAACCCGCGCGCCGTGGCGTACCACCGCCACCATGCCACCGCTTCCACCATGTACCCGTACCAGACGCGCCTTTTGTTCGAGCGCAACGCCCTGCTGACGATCATCAAGAACTACGACGAGGCGCATTTCCAGCAGGTGCTGCCCGCCGCGCTCATGCTGCTGTGCAAGCGCGCCGTGCTGGAAGCCGGCGATCTGGTCAAACGCGAGGATTTTGACCTGCGCAAGCGTTCCGGCGAGGAATTGTTCCCGCGCATGGAAGTGCCGAAAAGCGTCATGAGTTGCCTGCTGGCGGTCAGCGACATTGTGGACGACCTGCCGCATGTGTTCGAGAAGCGCGCGCGCGTGCAGGCCATGCGCCGCCGCCCCGACGCCGAGATTCTGCCGCTGTTCCGCACGCCGCTTTCAGCCAACTTCGGCGATTATTACCCGTACAATCTGACGTTCGAGCAGGTGATGAAAGAATTTGGGCTGCCCGCCATGTTTGATAATGTAAAAACGACCCGCGTGCTGATCATCAGCAGCGACCCGCTGCGCCCCGAACTCGCGGGCACCGGCATCCGCGCCGTCGAGATGGCGCGCGTGCTCAGCCAGCACTGCCAGGTGGTCGTGGCGGCCTATGACCAGGCCGCCTACCCGATTGAGGGCGTACAGATGCTGGCCTTCAACTACGACGAGCCGGAAGTGATCGAGCACCTGGTCGCCAGCGTGGACGTGGTGATCTTGCAGGGCTTCATTGTCACCAGCTTCCCGTTCCTCACGACGACCAAAAAGATCGTCGTGGTGGATTTGTACGATCCGTTTCCCATGGGCAATCTTGAGTTCTTCCGCGTGCGCTCGCAGCAGGACGCCCGCACGCAGCACAGCATTGACCAGATGGTGCTCCGCTATCTGCTCGGACTGGGCGACTTCTTCCTGTGCGCCAGCGAGGAGCAGCGCGATTACTGGCTTGGCGCGCTGACCATGGCGGGTCGCCTCAGCCCGGAAGCCTACGCCGATGACCGCACGCTGCGGCGGCTGATCGACCTCGCGCCGTTCGGTTTGTCCGACGCGCCGCCAGAACACACCCGGCAGGTTTTGAAAGGCGTCGTGCCGGGCATCGGCAAGGATGACACGGTGCTGCTGTGGGGCGGCGGCGTGTGGGAATGGTTCGACCCGCTGACGCTGCTGCGCGCCATGGCGAACATCAGGGAGCAGCGGCCCGACATCAAGCTGTTCTTCCTGGGGCGCGGCCACCCCAACACGCGCGACGTGCCGGAGATGCTCATGTACGAGCGCGCGGTGGCGCTGGCCGACGAGCTTGGGCTGACGAACACAACCGTGTTTTTCAATGATCAGTGGGTGCCGTACAGCGAGCGCGCCAACTACCTGCTGGAAGCCGACATCGGCGTGAGCATGCACTTCGACTCGACCGAGACGACCTTTGCGTTCCGCACCCGCGTGCTGGATTACCTGTGGGCCGGGCTGCCCATGATCGTCTCGGGTGGCGACACGCTTTCGAAATTAGTGGACGAGCACGATCTGGGCTGCGTCGTGCCGACCGAGGATGTGGGCGCGGTGGCCGCTGCGATTCTGGCGCTGGCCGCCGATCCACAGCGCCGCGAGCGCCGGGCCGAGTCCATGGCGCAGGCGCGCGCGCAATTCACATGGGAGCGAGCCTTGCAGCCGTTGGTGGCGTTCTGCCGCGATCCGCACCATGCCGCCGACGCGCTGGTGCGCCGCCCGCATGGCGCGCCGGGCCACAGCGAGGCCAAGGGTGATGTGTTCTTTACCTCGCCCGATCTGGTCAAGCGCATGAACGAACTTGACAAGGTGGTTGAGCAGAAAAACCAGCACATCGCCTATCTTGAAAACCTGATCCGGCAGCTTGAGGGCGGCAAGGTCATGCGAGCGCTGAACGCTGCGGGGCGGCTGCGGCGCAAGTAGCAGAGCAGATTTTGATAACCCCTTGAGTAGAGCTTTGTCATGTTGAGCGGAGCGAAACATCTCATTGAACTTCAGCGAGATGCTTCACTCCGTTCAGCATGACATTGTTTCCATTGCTTGCGAGTAGGTCTTGCTCCATCACGCTCGGTAATTCACCAGCAGCAGCCCAACCACACAAACGACCATGCCGACGATCTGAAGCATGGACACATGTTCGGCAAACATGAGCAGCCCGATTGGCAGCAGGATTGCCGCAACAGTGGTGTTGGCGACCAGCGCGGCGATGCTGATGTTCCACCCGGCGCGGTAGGCCAGCAAGAAGCCAATTTCAATACCGACAACAGTTAGGGCCAGCCCGGCGCTGGCCCAGTTCAATTGCCGCAGCGATTCTAATACCGAGTCACGGAGCGGGAAAAACGGCAGCAGCGCAATGCAAATGCCGGTCGAGATGGCATACGTGACCGCAAGCGCGAGCAGCGGGTGGGCGGTGTTGGGCGTCGCCTTTTGGAACAGGTGATAGAACACGGTTGAGATGACGACGAGTGCAATGGGGCTGTAGAACAGGATTGACTTCACTGATACGTTCTTTCTCACAAAGCATGATGGTTACAGCCCCATCTTACAACAAAATTATGCCGCACGACGTTCAGGATTGGCCGCATGATGCGCGATTTGGGCGTCAGTACAACTGCTCCAGCGCGTCCACAAGCTCCAATGCCTTGTTCGCTTCAGCGGTGAGCGCCGAACCATCTTTGGCTTTCAATGCCGCTTGCTGCGCGGCGACGCTGGCCTCGAATTGCTTCGCCGCGTCCGCGCCGCTATGCGCCAGCACAGAGGGCTCGAGCCGCGCCCAGATCGCATCGATCTTCGCAAGGTCGTCGGCCACAGCCGTCAAATCCTCATCGCCAGCGTCAAGCACAACCTCGCGCTCGAACACATCCAGTCGCCCGAGATCGGCCGGCGTGGCGGGGTGATACACACTGAACAGGTCCATGACAGCCGCGCTCACGTCATTAGCACCCTGCATGGTGTCTGCCGCATTCTTGGCAGCCGCCGCTTGTTGCAGGCCACTAAGCGCCGTAGCGAACGCGTCCTGAAGCACTTGCGGCGCACCATCAGCCGTAGCCTGCGCCTGGTACGCCTTCCATGCGTCGGCAAGCGGGGCAAGATCTGCGCCCACTTTTGCCCAATCGCCACCCGGCACGTCGTCGATGATAGCTTCGGCCTGCGCCTCGATAGTCTGAAGCGAGGTTGGAACAGTACCGGGCGCGGCGTCGGCGCGGTTGACTACAACCAGGCTCACTTTTTCGTCGTCCGAAGATCGATCCTCGACAATCCCAAAGCCGGACGCATACAGCTTGTGCTCGATGCTGTTATCCATCATTGTTTCTTTGACGAGCATGCCGTCTGAAATCGGCCCTTTGGGAGTCGTGGTTTTCTCGGACATGCTGAGTATTTCGTCCGTCTCATAAACGACACCGGGCAGGTTTTCGGGATTGAAGACCATGCCAATCTGGGGATGGGCCGGCATGATCAGCGCCGGCGGCGCGCCGTCCTTGCCTGCCATCCATGTGCCTTCATGGTCTTTGACTTGCCCATCTTCATAATTCGCGACCTCTTCGCCGAAGTAGTACACATCACCGTTGTCAGCCTGGGCGAAGTAATCGTAGGCGATCTCGACCAGCTGATCTTCGCTGTACGCGACGAACTGCGCAGTGCGGACCTGCGTGTTGCCGCCCGCCCATGAGATCGTTTTCGCGTCGGGTAACAGCGTGACTTCCACGCGCGCGCTCTTCCCGTCTTCTGTGCCAATGGAGATGGTCTGGCTGATCGGGGCAATCGGATAGTACGGATTCGTAATCTCAAGCGGCTTGGAGAAAACGGGCTGCCCTCCAGCCGTTGCTGCCGACGAATTGGTGGATGAAGCGCTAGCCGGCGCGGTTGCGCTCGCTCCAGCGGCGGTTGCAGCCGGGCTGGTGGGAGGGGCATTTGTGGGCGCGACGGTTGAATCCGCCACCGCGACGGGTTGATTGGTCGGCGCGATGGTTGGGGCGGCTGACCTCTGGCATGCGGCAAGCACAAGCGTAGAAACCAGCGTTGTCAATGTGAACAGAAGATTGCGGTTCTTCATTGGATGATCCTCCGTGTTGGAGTGAATGATGCGCGTTCTGCTGGCATGAGCACCATGAATAGTAGTCGACTCCCCCATTTGAGGAAGTCGACCAGGTGTACGAACTGCCGTTTTGGAGCCGCCTTGTTGCCTGATAATTATTGGTCAACCCAGTAGCTCACCAGAAAGCCCGCCGCGTTATACAGCGCGCCGTCGTTGCGCGTGTTGTCATTCCAGACTGCACTGCCGCCAGTATTCGGGAAGTCACGCGTTTGACCGGGCGCGATGGTCCCAAAGATCTGATCATGATCCTCGTGAGTGCCAAGGCTGCACATGTTCCAGTCCTCGAGGCTGATCACGTTCGTGCTCACATTCTGGAGCGTCACGATCTCCTTCACTTTATCCACCTTCACAATCCGCACAGGCGAGTTGGTTGCGCCCGCCGGGTTCGGGTTGCTCTTGCACCCGTCGTAGACTGCTGGTGGCACTGCTGCCGTTGGAAGCGGCGCTGCTGTTGGAAGTGGCTGGACTGCAATCGGGATGTAGATATTTAGATTCGGCGCGGTTTGTGGCGTTTCTGTTGGCGGTGTTGCCGTTGGTGGCGTGGCGGTTGGTGATGTTTCTGTTGGCGTGGTGGTCGTCGGCGTGGTGGTCGTCGGCGTTTCTACTGGCTGGATCGTCTCGCAGAACCCGGTTTGCTCCATGGGCGCGGTTTGCCCGTAGACCTTTGGCGAAACCTGATTAGCCTGCGCTTCT
>DASTWM010000010.1:0-56538 GCA_035765855.1 Roseiflexaceae bacterium | reverse complement strand
AGCGCGAACTTCGGCAACATGTTCAGCATGGCTGGTGCCTCGCTGTTCCTCTCCTTCTTGCCGCTGCTGCCCAAGCAGATTCTCGTGATGAACATGATCACCGACATTCCCGAGATGACGATGGCAACCGACAGCGTGGACCCAGAGCTTGTCGAGCGGCCGCTGCGCTGGAACATGGCCTTCATCCGCAGTTTTATGCTGACATTCGGGCTGGTCAGCTCCATTTTTGATTACATAACGTTTGGCGTGTTGGTGTTCGTCCTACATGCGGGTGTGAACGAATTTCGCACCGGCTGGTTCGTTGAGTCCGTGATCTCGGCAGCCCTCATTGTGCTGGTGGTGCGCACCCGCCGGCTGTTCTTCCGGAGTCGACCGAGCAGATACCTGCTCGGCGCAACCATCATGATCGTTGGCTTGACGCTGCTGCTGCCTTACTCGCCGCTGAGTGAGTTACTGGGGTTTACGCCACTTCCGACTACATTTCTGCTCATCCTGGCCGGCATCATTCTGCTGTACGTTGGCACAGCCGAGCTGGCCAAGAACGTGTTTTATCGACATGTCCAGTTGTAGCAGCGAGCCATGTGTGCCCTCTTCAGAGCCACTGACCGCCACTGGCGTTGCCAATTTGATTCTGTATGGCGCACGCTGCCACTACTCATGGCTCATCCACATGCGGGTGGCAGACGAGAATTGGGAGCCACGCCGCGCGGATAAGCTTGTCGGCAACGCTGCCAAGAAGCAGCTTTTGCATGCCGCTATGCCCATGTGTGGCGATGGCTATGACACATGGGTTTTTTTGAGCAGCTACATCTAGAATGGCGCGCGCGGGCTGCTCAGCGATCACAACATGCGTAGTGGCGGTCGCGCCCAAGGTATGGAAACGGCGTGCAATGTCTGCCAGGTATGCCTGGGCATCGCTTTCGACGTGTCGGATCAGATCGGGCGTGTGATACACCGCAGACGTGATGACGCGCAGCAATAGATACTCCGCCTTAAGAACCGCGCCAAGCGCCAGCGCATGCGGAATAATCTGTTCTGCTGTCTCAGAACCGTCGAGTGGAACCAGCATATGGCAAACGTCCGACCGGTTCAGCAGTTCGTGTGCTGCGGCAGTAGGGCGCACCAGCAGAATGGGTGTCGGACTCCAGCGTATCAGCGAGTCGGCAACACTGCCGAGCCACATGCGCTCCCAGCCGCTCTGTCCATGCGTGGTCATGACAACCAAATCGATGCCAGTTGCTGCAATGTACGCGATTAACACGTTGGCGACCGACCGATCCCAATCGAGGGCGGTGCATGTGACCGGCAGATTGCCATCAGCCTTGACACGCGCGCACAGCCGTTCCAGGTACACGCGTTCGTGTTCGCGCCTCAGTGAATGCAGCTGATCGTCAATCACCGGGAGGTCTTCTACGTAGATAGAGTCGTTGAGTGTGTGGACATGCACGAGCTGCAGCGTCGCGCCCGATTGCCGGGCGATAGAGGCTGCGAGGGGCAGCGCACTTTCGCTCGCAGGTGATCCATCTAATGGCACAAGAATCTTCTGGTACATCATCGTTTCCTTTCATCGTACGCGCATCGTACAACCAAACACTCAGTAGATTCAGGCGTTCAGGAATACACTATATCCGACATCTATCGGCAGCGTAGCTAGCCGCCCTGCGCAGTATCAGATCCGTCATGGCAAAGTGTACCGCAGTGAAGATACGTTCATTGGAAAGATATATTTACCGTGCGAGGACAATTCTTTATTATGAAGGTTTACAGCAGCACTTGCGAACGCGCGGCACTCATTCGCATATGCGCAAATCTTCACCAGCGGTTACGTCCTCTTTACGCATATGCATGCAATCCCAGCGTATAGTTTGGATGGTGCGAAGCAACAGGCTCTGCTGGATTGGCGCATATGAACCAATCCAACATGAGTACATCATCGCACGCGTGCCGATCGCATCACCTTGTCCTCTAGAAGGGGGGGCGTCATGACATCTTTTCACATATGGCCATTTCTTCGTCACAATCCCATCCCACTTCTCGCCCTGCTCGGATTGCTTGCCAGCGGCGTGCTGCATTGGGGCCTGGCGATGCCTGCCTCGGCCGAATGGCTTTCCCTTGCGGTGCTCGTGATGGGCGGCGCGCCGCTCGTGTGGCATACTCTCTCAGGACTTCGGCGCGGTATCTTTGCCGCCGATATCATCGCGGCACTGGCGATTATCACGGCCGTCATCATGGGCGAGTATTTCGCCGGCCTGGTGATCGTCCTCATGCAATCGGGCGGTGAGGCGCTGGAGCGCTATGCCCTGCGCCGCGCCTCCTCGACATTGGAGCAACTGCTGGCGCGCGCCCCCCGCGTCGCCTTGCGCAAGCGCGAGACGGGGTTAGAATCGATTGATGTTGCCGAGGTGCAGGTTGGGGATGTGCTGGTGGTGCGCCCTGGCGATCTCATTCCGGTTGATGGAACGCTGGTATCAACGCAGGCGACTATTGATGAGTCGGCGCTCACCGGCGAGCCGCTCGCCGCGTCGAAGCGCGCCGGTGATCAGGTGATGAGTGGCAGCGTCAATGTCGGAAGCGCATGTGAAATGGTTGCCATCCATAGGAGCAGCGAAAGCCAGTACGCTAAAATGGTTGAACTTGTGCGCGCGGCACAGGACGACAAGCCGCCTATTCAGCGCCTCGCGGACCGTTATGCCATCTGGTTCACACCGCTCACGCTGCTGATGAGCGCGTTTGGCTGGCTGATCACACAAGACCCGCGTACGGCGTTGGCGGTGCTCGTGGTGGCGACCCCATGCCCGCTCATTCTCGCGACGCCGATCGCGATCATCGGCGGAATTAACCGTGCGGCGCGGGCGGGCATTATTGTCAAAGGCGGTGCAGCGATTGAACAGGTTGGGCAGGCGCGGCACATAGTATTCGACAAAACCGGAACGCTCACGCTTGGCGCGCCGACCGTGGATCGCGTGCTGCCGTTGAATGGCGTGCCGACGGACGCTATCTTACGCCAGGCCGGCGCGATCGAGCAACTCTCATCTCATGTGCTTGGACGAACGCTTGCGGAGGCGGCGCAAGCGCAGAGTGGCGCGCTGCCGCTCCCCGACCATTTTCAGGAGGTGACGGGCCGGGGCGTGGAAGGCGACCTCGATGGCCGCCATATCATCATTGGTTCTCACCGCTTCCTGCGCGAGCGGCTGCCCAATGCGGTCTCTATGGTTGCAGAAGCGCAAGACGGAAGGCTCCACATGCCGGGCACCATCGCTACGCTCGTTGCGATCAACCAACAGCTTGTTGGCGCGGTCGTGTTTCGTGATCAGCTTCGCCCGGGCGTACCAGCATTAATCGCGCGGCTGCGCAGGCTCGGCATCCAGCAGATTGTCATGCTGACCGGTGATAGCTCAGAAAATGCCCAGACCATTGCGCGGGAAGCTGGTATTGATCAGGTTCAGGCAGGGCTCCTGCCGGAAGGCAAAGTCGCGGCGCTGCAAGCGCTCAAACAGAATGGCGAGGGCGTGATCATGGTTGGCGACGGCATCAATGACGCCCCGGCGCTTGCGACGGCCACCGTTGGGATTGCGATGGGCGCGCATGGCACGGCCATCTCTGCGGAAGCGGCCGACATCGTGCTGTTAGTTGACGATATTACAAAAGTCGCCGACGCTGTTGCCACCGGCCAGCGCACGCTCCACATCGCGCGGCAAAGTATTTACGTCGGACTGGGTTTGAGCTTCGCGCTCATGGTTGTCGCCAGTCTGGGTCTTATTCCGCCAGCAATTGGGGCATTGTGTCAGGAGGTGGTTGATGGCGCAGTCATCCTCAATGCGTTGCGGGCGCGGTAGTCATTCAATCACCTGAGACTACTCAGAACAGTGTCGTAGCAACCCCATGCCGCACACGATCATGAGCGCGACTTGTACGATCATACGTTTCTGTCAATTCGTGTTGAGTTTGCGGAAAACGCCTTCGTATACCTCGCCCTGGGTCGCTACCACGGCGATATTCGAATCAGTTTCAAAGAGACTGTTCTGGGCCATGAGCCATCGGATTTTAGTTGGCTTGATGAATCGCAGCGGCTCGCGGATGAACAATCTGCCACCGTCCACCAGGATGTGCACCAACCGCCGCACGCTATCAAACTGCTGTGCTGCTTCAAAAGTGTGGAGCGTACCGTCAATCAATACCACATCAAAGGATGCCGCAGGAACGTCGAGCGCGGCGAGTTCGCCCTGCTTGAACGTGACATTTGGATAGCCGCGCAGCCGCCGCTGTGCCACCCGCAGCCACCGCTGGGAGGTATCTATGCACGCCAGCGTGCCGCCACCCCGCAGCAGGAGTGGTGCGAGCCAGGCAGCCAGTTCGCCACCGCGGCAGCCGAAGTCGAGCACCCGCTCGTTGCCGCGCAACTCCAGTTGCGCGACATACCCCTTGTAGGTGCCGCGCGCGAGTTGTCCCAGCGCAACCCCAAGCATGACCTCAGCGGTGTTTGGTTCGTAGCTGTTCATCGTATGCTCCTTTGCATTGTTTGCCATTGCCTGGCGCTCCCCATCATTTCGTTGTTGAATAGTTTCAGTATACCTGCGAGAAGCGCGTCATGCGAAAAGAACTATGCACGCCTGGTAATGATTTCTTATCCGTTGCGCTCGTCGCACAGGCGTATGATTTCTATGTGGTAGCATCATGCATGGACAGCGCGGCGGAGGCCGTAAGGAGGGTTAAGATGAACAGAACACAACGAACGCTTGCGATTATGACGAGTGTGCTGATTGTGATTGTCGTGCTTGGCCGTATGGCTATGACTAGTATGGTAGGCTACGGATCGCTTATGGGGCCGGGGATGATGTGGCGCTTCGGGCCACACGCCACGTCCTGGATACCGAATTGGATGATGGTTGTTGGTATGGGTCTTGGCTGGCTCAGCATGCTGGCGTTTTGGGGTGCGCTCATCCTTGGAGTTGTCCTACTGGCGCAATGGCTGAACGGCACAAAAAATAGGGCCACGAATCAACCGCTGGATCTGCTTCAGCGACGATATGCTGCCGGTGAGATAACACGCGAGCAGTACGAGCAGATGCTCGCTAATCTGCAACGCTCGCCTCCCGCACCTGAACCTCGCGGCTAACGCGAACGTGAAGGGCAGAGTCAGAATAAGTATCTTGCCCTGTCCCCCAGATTGCGTTGTGATATTGCAACACTATGTAGTGCTATCTTTTCCTCTGTTCCACTGTCCCAGCGCTATTGTAGAACTAAGCAAGTATATATGCACTATCACTCACAGGGATAGACGATTCATGTGCTGATCGAGCAACAGCGAGGTTGATTATGCAGCATGTTGGGGCAGTATCAGAGATAGCTCCAGTGGAGCAGATTGGCGTGACGGAGGCCGTGCAGCGGCTGCGCGTGGTGGTGCGTGGCGCGGTGCAAGGCGTCGGCTTTCGCCCCTTTGTCTATCGGCTGGCGACGGAGCTTGGTATCAACGGCTGGGTGAAGAATGTCGCCCAGGGCGTCGCCATTGAAGTAGAGGGTACGCCCGATTGCCTGCGCCAGTTCTTGAAGGGTTTGGCGGCTGACCAACCTCCACGCGCGTCCATCCAAAGCCTGGAGGCTTCATTTCTGGATCCAGTAGGATTTACCACCTTCACAGTGCAGCCCAGCGATGACGCCGGTGCCAAGACGGCCTTCATCTTGCCCGATATTGCGACCTGCCCCGACTGCCTGCATGACATCCGCGACCCGCACAATCGGCGCTACCGCTATCCGTTCACAAATTGTACCAATTGCGGCCCGCGCTTCAGCATCATTGAGGCGCTGCCCTACGACCGCCAGCACACAACCATGCGCCGCTTCACGATGTGTCCCGCTTGTCAGGCCGAGTATGACAATCCTTTGGATCGGCGCTTCCATGCGCAACCCAATGCGTGCCCACTGTGTGGTCCGCAACTGGCGCTGTGGGATCATACTGGCGCGGTGCTGGCCATCGGCGATGAGGCGCTGATGTATGCCGCCGATGCGATTCGCTGTGGTGAGATCGTCGCCATGAAGGGCTTGGGCGGCTTTCACCTGCTGGTTGATGCTCGTGACGAAGCGGCGGTGCAGAGGCTGCGGCAGCGCAAAGCGCGAAGCCAAACCGTTGGCGCTCATGTTCCCATCGCTCGCGGATATCGAGGCGGAATGCGTCGTCTCTGAAGCCGAGGCGCGCCTGTTGGAAGCGCCGGAAGCCCCGATCGTGCTGCTGCGTCGAGACTCGGACGATCCCTCGCTCAGCGCGATTGCGCCCTCCGTTGCACCCGGCAATCCATACCTGGGTGTGATGCTGCCATACACGCCGCTGCACCACCTGCTGCTGGATGAGCTTGGCTTCCCGGTCGTCGCCACCAGCGGCAATCGCTCAGAGGAGCCAATCTGCACCGATGAGCATGTCGCGCTTGAGCAACTCGGCGGCATTGCAGATCTGTTTCTCGTGCATGATCGGCCTATCAGGTATCATGTTGATGACTCAGTTGCGTGCATTGTGTGCGGGCGCGAACAAATACTGCGGCGGGCCCGCGGCTACGCGCCGCTCCCATTGCATCTTGGCGATGGGCAAACAACTGGCTCGGTTCTGGCAGTGGGCGCGCATCAAAAGAATACCATTGCCATGCTGCAACATGGCGAGGCATTCGTTAGCCAGCACATCGGTGATCTTGAAACCGCACCTGCGTTTGCAGCCTTTGTGCATGTCATCGATGAATTCTCCGACATCTATGCCTTCAAACCGTCGGTTGCTGTTTGTGACGCGCATCCTGATTATCTTTCTACCAGTTACGCGGAAGCCACCGCGCGTGTCAAGGGGCTGCCGCTGGCGGCTGTACAGCATCACTATGCGCATGTGCTGGCCTGCATGGCGGATAACGATGTGCACGGGCGCGTGCTGGGCGTGGCGTGGGATGCACAGGCTACGGTCTTGATGGCACAATTTGGGGTGGCGAGTTTCTGCGTGTCACCGAGGATGGATTCGAGCGGGTGGCCCACATGCGCCCGTTCCGCCTGCCCGGCGGCGAGCGCGCGGTGAAGGAGCCGCGCCGCGCTGCGCTTGGGTTACTCTATGAAATCTATGGCGATGCTGTGTTCGAGCAGACCAATCTATCTCTACTGAATACCTTCAACGCACAAGAACGCGGTGTTTTACGAACGATACTCGAGCTCCATTGCAACACGCCGGTGACGACCAGCGCCGGGCGTCTCTTCGACGCGGTTGTGGCCATTGCGGGGCTGCGCCAGTTCGTTCAGTTTGAAGAGCAGGCCGCCATGGAGCTTGAGTTTGCGTTGGATGACCATGCCGACGCGGGCGCGTATCCATTTACACTGCGCGAACAGAACCACTTGCTCGTCATTGATTGGGAGCCAATGATCCGCGCCGTTGTCGCGGATGTGCAGCGGCAGGCACCCATCGGATGGATCGCGGAGCAATTCCACGCCGCGCTGGTTGACATGATCGTGGCCGTGGCGCAGCGGATCGGTGAAGAACGGGTCGTGCTGACGGGCGGCTGCTTCCAGAACAAGTACCTGATCGAACATGCCGTGCAGCGTCTCCGTGCGGCGGGCTTCCACCCCTACTGGCACCAGCGCGTTCCGCCGAATGATGGCGGCATTGCGCTGGGGCAAGCAGTGGCCGCGGCTGCTGGCATGCGGCACGTACCTGAGCAAGGATAAAAGCTATGTGCCTGGCAATTCCTGGCAAACTCCTGAGCATCACTGATGATGCGGCGTATACCCGCACGGGTCGGGTGAGCTTCGGCGGCATTGTCAAAGTGGTCAACCTGGCCTACGTGCCTGAAGCGCAGGTCGGCGACTATGTAATCGTCCATGTCGGCTTCGCCATCAGCACGCTGGATGAGCAGGAGGCCAGCCGCGTGTTCGACTATCTGCGACAGATGGACGAACTGCGCGAACTGGAGGAGCACGACGTATGAAGTTCATCGATGAGTACCGCGATGCTGAGTTAACCAGGCGCTATGCTCGCGCTATCGCGCGGATAACCACGCAGCCGTGGACGCTGATGGAGGTCAGCGGCGGGCAGATCCATGCGATCGTCAAGTTTGGGCTGGACGAGTTGCTGCCAGCGCGGATCTCCCTTGTTCATGGCCCCGGCTGTCCGGTCTGCGTCACGCCTGTCGAACTGATCGACAAAGCGGTCGTAATTGCGATGCAACCGGACGTAATCTTCTGCTCGTTTGGCGACATGCTGCGCGTGCCGGGCAGCATAGGCGATCTGTTGTCGGTCAAGGCTAACGGCGGCGATGTGCGGATCGTGTATTCGCCGCTCGACGCAGTTGCGCTGGCCCGTGACAATCCCCACAAGCAGGTCGTCTTCTTCGCGGTTGGCTTCGAGACGACCGCGCCGGCCAACGCCATGGCGGTATTTCAAGCCAGGCAGCAGGGCCTCACAAACGTCTCGATCCTGGTGTCGCATGTGCTCGTTCCGCCCGCCATGGAAGCGATCCTTGCCTCGCCGCTGGCGCGCGTACAGGGCTTTCTGGCCGCGGGCCACGTCTGCACCGTGATGGGCTATACCGAATATGAGCCAATTGCGCAGCAGTATCACGTTCCGATTGTCGTCACCGGTTTCGAGCCACTCGATATTTTGCAGGGCGTGTACATGTGTGTCAAGCAGTTGGAAGCAGGCCGCGCCGAGGTTGAGAACCAGTACAGCCGCTCGTTGCGGCGCGCTGGCAACCAGGCCGCGCAGGAACTCATCCGCGATGTGTTTGAGGTCGTGCCGCGTAAATGGCGGGGTGTTGGCATCATTCCCCGAAGCGGGCTTGGTTTGCGCGACGCATACCGCGCGTTTGACGCCGAGCAGCGCTTCGACCTGACGAGCTACACTGCCGAGGAATCGTCAGAATGCATCAGCGGGCTGGTTTTGCAGGGTGTCAAGAAGCCGCACGAATGCCCGGCTTTTGGCACGCGCTGCACGCCCGAGCAACCGCTTGGCGCGCCCATGGTCTCGTCGGAGGGCGCATGCGCGGCGTACTGCCGCTATCGGCGCGTAGAACAAGAAGGAACGTAGAGCAGTTTGAGGAACTATTAAAAGCATCAGACTAGAGTGCTATTGTACGCTGCTTGCAGTGGCTGTAGTCTAGGAGAGACTATAGTTTTGTATAAACCTCTCTAGAAAGCTTATATATGCAGGCGAAAACATTAGCATCATTCTTCGTCGTTCTTTTCTGGCTTGCAATGGTTGTCTTTGCTTACTTTGACCAAGAGTATGTGCCTGATACTCACTCAGGAGGTGGTTACTACACGCTGACGACGCTTACCATAACTCTGATAATTTTCCTATGGTTTCGGTATGATGCAAAAGCACGTAATTTTGTATATTCGTGGAAATTACGAATGGCAATACTGCTATTTGGGCTGTTCGCAGTACCATTCTATCTTGTTAAGAGTCGTGGTTGGCGTGGTTTTGCAGTAGCAGCAGCCAAATTCGCTTGCTTGTTTATCGCGGTTAATAGCTTAGTACCATGGTTACGCACACTGTGATATGAATTATTGCCGCTCACTACATCTTTTCCAATCTCTGTGCTCCACATCAAAAGGAAACATTATGAGTATTCCGGATTTCACCCTTGCCTGCCCGGTGCCAATTACCAACTATCCGCATGTGCTACTGGCGCATGGCGGCGGCGGCAAGCTCATGCACCAACTGATTGAACAGATAATCGTGCCCGCATTTGAGAATGGGCCGCTCAGCATGCGCCACGATGGCGCGGTGGTTGAATATGGCAGCGCCCGCCTGGCATTCACGACTGACTCATATGTCGTGCAGCCGCTGTTCTTCCCCGGTGGTGATATCGGCAGCATGGCCGTGAACGGCACAGTGAACGATCTGGCGATGTGTGGCGCGCGCCCGCTGTATCTGAGTGTTGGACTGATCCTTGAAGAAGGGCTACCCATGGAAACCCTCTGGCGCGTGGTGCAGGCGCTGCGCAACGCGGCTGATGCCGCGCATGTGCATAACGTCACCGGCGACACCAAGGTGGTGGATCGCGGCAAGGACGATGGCGTCTTTATCAGCACGGCCGGCATTGGCGTGATTGACCATGGCCTGACGATCGCGCCGTCGAGCGTGCGGCCCGGCGATGCTGTGCTGCTGAGTGGCGATATCGGGCGGCACGGCATGGCGATCATGGCCGTGCGCGAAGGGCTGGCCTTTGAAAGTGAAATCGAGAGTGACTGCGCGCCGGTCGCTGATCTTGTGCTGTCACTGCTTGAAGCGGGCGTTGAGGTCCACTGCCTGCGGACCTGACGCGCGGCGGGCTGGCGAGCGCGCTGATCGAAATAGCTGAGACAGCGCACGTCCACATTCATCTTGATGAAACCCGCATTCCGGTACGCGAGGATGTGCGCGGCGCATGCGAACTGTTGGGCATTGATCCACTCTACGTTGCGAACGAAGGACGCTTCGTGTGCTTCGTGCCGGAGGCCGAGGCCGAACGAGCGCTCACACTGCTGCGAACACATCTGCTCGGCGCAGACGCGCAGCGCATCGGCAGCGTCGCGCAGCAGAGCAGTGGCATGGTGACCATGACAAGCGTCGTCGGCGTCAGCCGCATTGTAGATATGCTCAGCGGTGAGCAATTGCCTCGTATCTGTTGAGCAGCTTTCATCGACTCAGATTGGCATGCCCAACAAATGTGTGATTTCTTGACAGCTACGGAACAATCAGGGCGGGGCAACTCACCGACCGCAGCACGGTGTTGCTCACGCTGCCGAGCATGGCGGCAATATTGCTTCTGCCGCGTGTGCCGAGCAGAATCAAATCGACATCGTACGCTTTCGATGCGGCAATAATGGCCTCCGCGGCGTCACCTGTGCGCAGTTCGCCCTGCACCTGCACGCCATCAACCTCTAGCGCGCGCATGGCATCGTCAACCACTGCCTGGGCAACGGTGCGGTACTGTTTCAGTAAATGATTGTAGCCCGGCAACTGCGCGTAATGCTCCGGCGGCTCGTAGACGTGCAGCACGATTACGGTGGCTGGCTCAACCCGCGCGAGATGAACGGCATACGTCAGCATCCGCTCCACGATAGGTGATCCGTCTGTTGCGAGCAGAATACGCTTGAACATGGTTGTGCTCCTTCTTTATCAAAGATGGTTGTGTTCCTGAGTATAGTTGAACATGCCTTGAACAGTGTTCGTGTTTGTCAACGTGTGATAAGCATTTCGCTATCGGCGCCAGGGTGAACAAATCTTTTCGCAGCCGTATCAAATCTTTCCTCCCTGGATGTGCAATGGCACTATGATAGAACTGAGATCAATGATGATCTGAGAGCGAAAGGTAGTACTACCATGTCTAAGTGTAGTGTCATCATTCCCCTGGATGCTTCGCCATTCAGCCGCCGCATTGTGCCGTACATTCGCCACGTGCTTGACGCCGACCAGTTTGCATGCGTACTGCTGCATGTTGCGGACCCCGTTCGTGGTCGCAGTGCCGTGCCGCCGCTTCCGGTTGCTGCGGCGTGGCCGCAGGCGATGTACACCACCTCTACCGATATTGAGTATGCCTTACATCCCATTTATGACATTCAGCAGGAGGACAGCGCCCGCGCAGCAGCAGAGTGCGCGCTGTTGGATGTGCAACAGCAGCTTGAGACGGCCGGCTTTGAAACCACTCTGGAGGTGCAGTTTGGTGATCCGGCGAACGAAATCGTCGCCGCCGCGCAGCGGCATGGGGCGGCGCTGATCGTCATGGCAACCCATGGGCGCACTGGCGTACGCCACATGGCACTGGGCAGCGTTGCCGAAGATGTCGTGCGCCATGCTTCCGTTCCGGTCCTGCTGGTCGGTCCGGCGGCGGGTGACATGCGTAAGGCGCGACGTATAACATACTGATGCGCAGGATTGGGCGGTGCCGTTGAGTCGTGAGTTGAGGCCGGCATTGTTCTATGCGCTTGCTGGGTTCCATGTGTTGACTTGACGAATTTATGGGTAAAAAAGAGGAGGGCAGTGATGTTCAAAACGAATCTGAATGAAACGCAGCACGCCACGGACCCGATTACGATTCAATCGCAGATCGCCGCGCTCGCTGATAGCAATGTTGTGGTACGTGATCGCGCGCGCATGGCATTGGTCCAGATCGGGGAGCCAGCGCTCCAACCATTGATCGATGCCCTCAAAGACGCGCGTTGGATTGTGCGGTGGGAAGCTGCGAAGGCGCTCAGCGAAATCGGTGATCCGGCAGCGATTCCGGCCTTGATTGCGACGCTCAACGATCAGCGTGGTGCCATCCGCTGGCTGGCCGCCGAATCTCTGATGGGCATGGGAAGCGTGGCCGTTGAACCGCTGCTACAGGCGCTCGTCACTTGTGGATGGGATGATGTGTGGCTCCAGGAAGGTGCGCATCATGTGTTGCGGGCGCAGATCGGCAGCCGGATCGGCCATGAGTTGACGCCGGTTATCGCGGCGTTGGAAGGCGCTGAGACGTCGGTGACGGTGGCGCTGGCAGCACACCGCGCTTTGGAAGCGCTACAGCGTGGTCAAACATAGCGATTGCGTCACGGCATCAGCTACCGAACGACAAACGACATCTATATCCATGTTCTCTCGTGAGGAAGCGTGCGTATGCCAGGGGTGCATGTGCGCGTTAACGGTTATAAGAAAGGAAACCACAATGAAGTGGGTACGCTGGTTCAATGAAATCGGAATTGATGATGTGCCGCTGGTCGGCGGCAAGAACGCCTCACTGGGCGAGATGCTGCGTGAGTTAGGGCCACAGGGCGTGCGCGTCCCGAACGGCTTTGCTGTGACGGCGGACGCCTACCGGCACTATCTTGCCAGCAACAACCTGGAAGCGTGGATGCGCGCATTGCTCAGCGACCTGGACTGCGCGCATGTCGCTGAGTTGACCAGGCGCAGTCGCGCCATCCGCAAGCTGATCCTCAAAGCAGCTATTCCCAACGATCTGGCAGATGAGATTCGTGCCGCCTACCACATGCTCGCACAGGAAGCCGGCATGGACGATGTGGAAGTCGCCGTGCGCTCGTCGGCCACGTCGGAAGATCTGCCGAATGCCAGCTTTGCGGGGCAGCAGGAGACGTTCTTGCACGTCCATGGCGAGATCGATCTGCTTGAGTCGTTCAAGAAATCGCTCGCGAGTCTGTTTACCGCCCGGGCGATCAGCTACCGTGCCGACATGGGCTTCGATCACTTCGCGGTTGCGCTGTCGGTGGGCGTGCAGCGGATGGTCCCAGCTGGCAGCTCCGGCGTGATCTTTACGCTCGATACCGAGTCGGGCTTCCGCGACGTGGTGTTTGTGACGGCGATCTGGGCTTGGGCGAGAACATTGTGCAGGGACGTGTCGGTCCCGACGAGTTCTACGTTCACAAACCGACGCTGCGACAAGGCTACGCGCCAATCATCGCCAAGCAACTTGGCACGAAAGAACTCCGGCTGGTCTATGATGATTCCAGCCATCGCTTGAAGAATCTGCCCGTGCGGCAGATCGACCGCGAGCGCTTTGCGATCAGTGACGACGACGTGCTGCAACTGGCGCGCTGGGCGCTGGTCATCGAGGAGCACTACAGCGCGAAGCGTGGCACGCCCACGCCGATGGATATTGAGTGGGTGCGCGACAGCAACACCGGCGAGTTGTTTATCGTGCAGGCCCGCCCGGAGACGGTCCACAGCCAGCAGCAGCCCATGCTGCATCTCTACACCTTGCAGGAGCGCGGACCTGTACTGGCGGAAGGTCTGGCAGTGGGCGAGGCAATCGCGGTCGGTCCGGCGCGCGTCATTCGTGATACCAGGCAGCTCGACACCTTCCAGCCCGTCGAGATTCTGATCACCGAGATCACCGACCCGGATTGGGAGCCGATCATGAAGGTGGCCTCGGCGATCGTCACGCAGCGTGGTGGGCGCACGTCGCATGCCGCGATCGTGGCGCGCGAGGTGGGTGTTCCGGCAGTGGTCGGCGCATCAAACGCCTTCACTATCACGACCGGTCGGATGATCACCGTCAGTTGTGCCGAGGGCGAGGTCGGGCGCGTGTATGCGGGTGCATTGGCGCACCGTGTTGACGATGTGGACCCCCGCACGCTGCCACAAACCACCACGCAGATCATGATGAACGTCGGCAATCCGGACCAGGCCTTCAAGCTGTCGCGCCTCCCGAACGATGGCGTCGGTCTGGCGCGCATGGAATTTATCTTTGCCAGCCAGGTGCGCGTCCACCCACTAGCGCTGACCCGCTACGCCAGCCTACCCGACGCCGTCAAGCGTGATGTGGATGCGCTGACTCAGGGCTATGCGAACAAGATGGACTACTTTGTGGAAACCTTGGCGCGTGGCATAGCGACTATCGCTGCCGCCTTCTGGCCCAAGCCGGTGATTCTGCGGCTGTCCGACTTCAAGACCAACGAGTACGCGCACTTGGTGGGTGGTGCAGGGTTTGAGCCACATGAGGAGAACCCGATGCTCGGCTGGCGTGGCGCGAGCCGCTACTACCATCCCGACTATCAGGACGGCTTCATGCTCGAAGTGGCCGCCATCAGGCGCGTGCGCGAAGTTTTCGATCTGAGGAATCTCAAGGTCATGGTGCCGTCCTGTGCACGCACGTCGACGTGCACGCGTGGGCTGCCAGAGGTGCGCCGACTGGCGGTAAAACTCGTTTGGATCTGGTCGATTAACTGTTGATCGCGTCGCGCGTGCGCACTGGGCGCGCGATGCTTCCAGGCGTAATAATCACTGCGCGCCAGCCCGAGCACCCGGCACACCACGCTGACGGGATACTCCTCCGCGTGGGCGGCGATGAACTGCTATTTCTGCGTCATTGCGGCATCCGCGAGCAGATGCCGAGCGCTTTTTTGAGCATAGCGCGTTCCATGCGCAGCTGGTCGTTTTCGCGGCGCAGACGGGCGAGTTCGGCGGTGTCGGAGGCCGGCGTTGCGGCGGGAGAGCCTTCGGCTGCACGCAACCACGAGCGCAGGGTCTGTGGGTCAATGCCAAGATCGCGCGCGACCTGCTTGCGGGTCAGCCCATGTTCGGTCACGAGTTTGATGGCGTCCTGTTTGAATTCGTTAGTATAGGTTTTTCGTGTTCCCATCGTCATGGCTCCTCTTTCGTGGTTTCCAATCATACCCCATTCGAGGTGTCCATGAAAGTGGGTCAAGTTCAGGTGAAGATGAGGAAAGCTGCCCCGCTCTGAAGGGGTTTGAAACGCGGAGGTGGGGTCTGAGAAACATCGACTGTGGCAGATGAGGAAAGCTGCCCCGCTCTGAAGGGGTTTGAAACATGACCACACTCGCCGTAAGCCAGTTCGGCCCACGGCCTGATGAGGAAAGCTGCCTTGCTCTGAAGGGGTTTGAAACATTGTTGGCTTCGCTCGCGCGTCATGCAGCGGAGTCGTCACGCCGCTTGGAAGCATCACTGATGCTATCCACAACACAGTGAGCAGGAGCAGCATGCAGCAAAGTGCGGTCCGGGCGTGTTGTGAAAGGATGCACGATTCATACATTACGATTCATACATGTTGGCACCATGGCGAACACACGTACATGTCGATTCAGGTGAATACCATACTATCAGCCATATTCTACTTCCCTGACTGTATGCCTCGCAACGCCTGCCCGACCATGAAGCCGTTCTGCTCACAGTGCCACACGAGCAGCCATACAAAACGGTGTCACTCACTGACTCTCCAGACGCGCAAGGTCGTGTCACGGCTGACGGACGCCAGCAGTTGTCCATCCGGGCTGAAGACGAGACTGCTTACTTCCTCATGGTGTCCACGGTAGAAGGTTGGCTGTGCCGCATCCAAGCGCCACACGATAATCCGCGTGTCCATGAGCCAATTGAATATCCCCCAGGCATAATCAGGCTCAAATCCACCGCCCCACGCGACCATACGTGCATCTGGACGCACTGCGAAGCTGGTTGCTGTTGAGGGCGGTCGAAAGTGGGCATCCACAGGTACGGGGTCGGCGGCCTTGATCAATCGCCCCTCAGTCGAAACAACGTCATGCATTGTTGATACAGTACTCCTCCCCAGTCCCCCTACGGCATAGTAGAAGATGGTGAGGTGTGGGGTCGCAGTATCAAAGACGGCCCACCCTGTATTCAGCGCCAGGCCTGGTACAGTGGTCCTATTTATATTCATGATGTGTTGCAAGCTCGGCAACTGAAAGAGCTGCACTTGCGTGCTATCCTGAAGCAGGAGCACATTTCCGGCGCGGTTGATGGCGATGGATCGAATCCATGAATAGAGGTTGACCTGCGGTGGTTTTTCAACATACACAAAGCGTTGAAAAGCCCCTAAGGCGGCATTGAACACCAGCACCCGTTCCCCAGTTCCCCCTGCAAAGATGAGTTGCCCATCAGGACTAAAGGCAACACTCATGAAACGTTCCTGGACTGGCTGCGACGAACCATCAGCATAGTGCTCAATGAATGCCCGACCGGGAGGCGGGGGATAGGTCCATAATGTCGCGCGGAGAGTATGGTGTGCAGCATCCCAGAGCCGGATCGTGCCATCAACGCTTGCCGAAACCAGGAGGGTTCCGTCGGGACTGAAGGCCAGGGCCGACCGCCCTTTGTGGCCGCTGAGCCGTCCGCGCGCGGTGCCGTCCGCTGCGTTCCAAAGGAAAATGTCGCCTTTGTCTGCAGACGTGGCAAGTAGCTGGCCGTCCGGGCTGAACACGACCTGTTCCAAGCGCTGTCCTGTCTCAACAGTATAGACCAGATGGCGATCTGGCAGGATAACCCAGAGCACCAGCAGGCTGATGCCGATCAGGATGCTACCAATCAGCAGCAGTTTTGGACGAAATACGAGAGATTGGCGCATACTGTTCATAGGCTGAGCCTTTCGCACACACGAAGTACATTTGGATACCTCTTTTCTGATGTGGGCTGCATGCGTGATCATATCGCGGCTTTACCCGCGCATCCATGATCATTAATTTACCGAGGGACCGAAAGAAGAGCGTGTTTGATTTTGTCTCATAGCGGATTTCTGTGCGGCACAAGCACCGCATTTTGCGGCACGTACTCTGTATAGCCGCTTTCGTATGATGCTGCTTTGCAGATATTTGGATACAAATGAAGGGATTGTTTGCCGCATTAGGATGAGGATGCCGGAGACGGGAGTCGAACCCGTACGGGGTTGCCCCCAGAGGTTTTTAAGACCTCAGCGTCTGCCATTCCGCCACTCCGGCACAACAACGCCTGCATATGATAGCATGCAGTGCGATGGTAAGCAACTGCGGAGTTTGCGATGCGGCGCGCGCTTACAATCATAGCCCTTGTAACAACGCTGTTCGCCTGTGGCGCGGGCTTCTGGGCTGTGCGCGCCGCAGCACTTGCGTCGTTTATCCTGCCGGGCGCGACCAATGTCAATGTGTCATGGCAGACGCTCGGCGGCCTGCGCATTACCTATCATAATGCAGGCGCGCCGTTCGCGTGGCGTGATGAACTGGGGCGGCGGCTCAGCGCGGCGGGCTGGCACGGGCGCGGCTATCCGAATGTTGGAGCCAAACGCCCGCCATTTGTCACGGTCTGGTACACCCATGATATGCAACTTGGCTTTGTCGTCATAACCGAGCGGGCGGTCTTCGGCGGCGATGCCGACGATCCGACGCGCGTGATCGTCGATGTTTCTCGCGAACTGCATCTGAGCCGCTGATACATCTCACCACAGAGACGCAGAGAACACAGAGCTTTTCTTGTCACCCGCTCTGCGCTCTCCGCTTTTCGCTCACTCACCGCCCCTGCGCCCGCAGATCTGAAATGAATTTCTGAATCGCCCAGTAGGCTGGCCGCGGGCTGTAATCAGCGTTCAGAATGCCGAACGACGCCTGCTCGTGTAATGGGTTGCCGCTCTGCGCCTGAAGCGGCGCAAAATTCAGGTTCCACAGGAACATGGCATCCACCCATGGATATTTATCGGCGGTCAGTTGCATCGCGCCCACAATGTAATCGGCCTGCTGCTGAAATGAAATCTGGTTGCCAAACTCAAAGCCCGGCGAAGTGTTGTGCGTGGCCCAGCCAAACTCCGTGATCCAGATCGGGTGGTCGGCCATGCCGTACTCCTCCATCACCTTGCGCACATCCTCCACATGCCGAAAGTAAAACGTTCGATCCGTCGTCCAGCCATCGGCATGGCTGGGGTTGTCCGGCCACAGCGTGTCGGGCGGGTTGGCCGAGCCGCCGGGATGAACCGCCTGCGCGTCAAAATAGTTGCGCATGACGCCGTTCTGGTACGAATACATCGCCTTATAATAGCTGATGTCGTCGATCGCCACGCCGGGGCTGTTCACCGCCGTGGACGAAGGCGGCCCGGCGATCACAAAAATATGCGGGTCGACGGCCTTGATGCGTGTGTAACATTCTTTCAACAACTCGACGTAGTTGCCCGCATCGTTGACCGAAACCTGGCCGCCGTTTTCGTAGGCCAGATTCTGCTCGTTCCAGATCTCGATCGCGCCGATCTTGCCGGGGTAGCGCTCGGCCAGCGCGGCCACAAAGTCGCCCATGTTCTTCGGATTGGCGGGCATGCCGTCGCCACCATTCGCCGTATAGAAGGTCGGTGAGCGCACGATCGAAATCAGGAGCTTGAGTTTGTACGCGCTGACCGTGTTGATGATATCTTCAAGCTCGCCCCAGACATAATTGCCCGCCGGTCCTTCCTGGTCGCGCCAGTGAATCTGCTGCCGAATCCAGCCGTACCCGGCGTCGCGGGCCTTGATCAGCGGCGCGTCACGGTTGGTGTAAAACAGGTGCGCGGCGACGCCAAATTCCAGCCGCCCGGTGCGCAGCGGGAACGCCAGCCCGCCCGGCCCGCTCGGCTGAAGCGTGGGCGTGGGCGGTGGCGGCAGCGCGGTTGGCGTGATCTCGACCGGCGGCAGGGTTGGCATGTCGGTCGGCACAACGGCCGACGCAGTCGGCGCAGCCGCGACAATGGCGGTTGGCAGCCGCGTAGGCGCGGGCGGCGCGGCACTGATCGTTTCCGCCGTCTGGCATGCGCTCAGCACAGGGCTGGCGAGCACCAGCAAGGCGAGCATGAAAGATGAAAGACGTAGTTTCACGACGTTCTCCTGAGACAAAGTGAGTAGCACATGCACTCGTAGTAGCACCTGTAGTGTAGCGATGCGCGCGGCCTGAAACAATCTGCGCAGTTAACAGAAGCATGACCGAAAGCTGTGAACAACCTGATAAATTGGAAAAACCTGTCAGGTCTGCCTGCCGCGTTGACGTGAGCACACGCGCCCGTTATACTTCTCGCCATGGCGCACCCGCAGATCTATCTTGGACAAATACCAACCACGTCACCAGCGCGCAGGCTGCTGCGCGAGCAGGCGCTCAAACTTGCCGCGCTATTTTCCCGGCACGCGCTGGAGCCGACCGCGCTGCTGCTGCATTTTCAGCCGCCCGCTGCGACACATCCGGCTGATCTGCTTGTGCTGCGGCCGCATGCCGCGCTGGTGGGCGTTATCAAAGATGTTGATGGGCCGATTGTGACAGATGCCGCCGGGCAGTGGCTGGCTGCAAGTCGTGGCGAGGCGCTGCGCGGGCCGGAAGGGGAGCCGCTGCTGGACTATATCAAGCAACTGCGCGAGCATGTCATGGCAGGTTTGGAGCAGGCCACCGCGCAGTCGTTTGTTCGCACGGTTGGCGCGTTCATCGTCGCACCCGCCGTTCACCCTGAAACGCAGCTTGTGCTCGATATTGACGATCACCGCCAGCATATCAAGGTGCTTGGCTTAGACGAATTACCCACGCTTGCCGCCATGGCGCAAACCGGCATCACGTTGGACGACGCGGCGCTGCCCGCTTTCATGGCGGATGTATTCGGCGCGCAACTCTGGTATGATGGCGAACGGCTGCTGTTCGAGATCAGTCGCTCGGCGCTGCGGCTGCGCGTGCTTCGTCATGGCGACACAGCGCAGCACACATGGACGCTGCTCGAAGGCGCGAACTTTGTGGGGCGGCGGCAAGCGCCGCACCGCTACGAATACCGCGTGGCACTCAGCGGCGATGATCTGATGTCGAACGACCATGCGCTCATCGTGGTCGCCGACGACGGGCGCATCGTCGTGCGTGACACCAGCACCAACGGCACCTGGATCGCGCTGCCGGGCGAGCCGGAGCGGCGGCTCCACCGCGCCGAGCGGCCGGTTGTTCCGGGGACCACGCTGCGGATGGGCGCGACGCGCATGCGGCTGGAGCGGGCGGAACGGTAGGGTAAGAGATTAGCTCTCGCTTTAATACATCGAAGAAGTCCTCAATTTCTTGATCCCGCATTGACATGAGAATAGCAATAATGTAAGCTCTGCTTGCAGATAAACATCCGTATCAGCAATGTTTGATCTTTTCAAGGAACATCATCATGCCCACCATCATCCAACATCTCGACGCTATTGAACACCTTGAACTTGTATTGCCGGAGTTTCAACGCGAATATGTCTGGAAGCTAGATCAAGCCAAACAGCTTCTGATGTCACTCTATCGAGACTATCCTACTGGAAGCCTGTTGTTCTGGGAAACAGCAAATCCACCCGATATCAAGAACAACGCACTTCCAAAGAATTTTATCGGTCGGGTACGTGTGCTGCTCGACGGCCAACAACGCTTGACAACCTTGTACCTGCTTATCAAAGGTGAGATACCGCCTTATTACACAGCGGAAGATATCATCAACGATCCGCGTGAATTGTATTTTCACATGCTCAAGCGCGAGTTTGAATACTATGGTCCCGTCAAGATGGGGAATGATCCATTCTGGATTCGAGTAGTCGATTTCTTTCAGGGCAAGAAGCCAAGCATCTTCAAATTAGCGCAGGAGCACGCCAAAGATGAAGATCCAATGGATCTGGCGCAGAAGCTGAGTGATAACCTGCAAACGCTGGAGAAGATTAAGGATCATGATTACCCGGTACAAGTAGTTCCCAGTACGGCGGACATTGATGCTGCTATTGATGTCTTTGATTTAGTCAACTCACAGGGTACCCGATTGACCGAAGCTGATCTTGCATTGGCGCACATGGCTGGCCGATGGCCCGATATCCGTCGGGTCTTCAAACAAAAGATCGAGGATTTAAAGCGACAATCGTTCCCTTTCAAGCTCGATTTTCTCACGCGTTGTGTTACAGCTATTATCACTCAAGGCGCATTGTACGAACGTGTTCATAAGACCAGCAGACAAGATCTTGAAAAGGCGTGGGCGACCCTAAGCGAGGTACTTGACACGGTGGTTGGGTTGCTGCGTGGCCGTGCATACGTTCACAGCAGTGAAGACTTGACGACGGCCAATGTCCTTGTACCAATTATCGTCTACCTTGCTAATAACGGAGGCAAGTTCAAGAACGATTGGGAAATTCGACGCTTCCTTTATTGGATGTACCAAGCGATGCTCTGGGCGCGTTATAGTAATCGGCCCGATCAGATGCTAGATCGTGATATTAACCACGTACTGACAGCCTCAGATCCAGTTAAAGCGCTTCTGGACGATATCATTGACGCGCGTGGAAGGCTTGACCTACGGCCTGCTGATCTGGAAGGCCGTGATGCCCGTTCTCCAGCGTTCCGCATAGTCCATATTGTAGTTAAAGCTCAGGGGGCAGTTGACTGGTTCACTGGTGTACCGCTTGCCGGAAATAGCTCGATATCGAATGGTGAGACCTACTACATCTTCCCGCACAATGTATTATGGGCGTCTGGCAAGTTTACATCGGATAACCACATACATGTAAAGATGGTCAATGAAATTGCCAATCGTATCTTTCTCGAAAAATGGACAGCATCGTTACAGCCCCCCAGCGAAGTTCTACCAAAGGTTCTTGAACGTAACGCTGAAGCGCTCGTGCAGCAATTTGTACCTTCGGACCCAGAACTATGGGAAGTGGAACATGTTGAGAAGTTCCTCGCGCTTCGCCGGGAAATGATTGCCAGCGGTATCAATAGCTATCTGGCAAGCTTAATTGACGAGAAGATTTCGCCCCGTGTATTCCCACAAATTGCGAAATTACCTGAATCTGTTGCGGCACAGGCGCGTGACGGAGTCGAAAAGCTGACAATTGAAGAGGTAGATATTGGTCTCTTCAAACTTGGTAGGCTATTCGAGGGAACACTAAAGGATTTCATCAAGGCAGCCGAGACAAGTGGAGCTTATCCCGTCAAGCCGGGAAATTATGAGAAACTGGCGTTCATGATCGATTGGACAAAGGCGCAGGGTATCATCTGCGATCCGACTGCACTCCATGTATTGCGCCAAACCCGCAATGATCGGGCACATGAGCAAGCTCCCTCATTAGGAGAACGTCAAGTCTTACTCAACAGTGCTGGTTGGATTGCTGGTATGTATTTGGACTATATTCTCTTTTTTGCTGAACAGCGACAAAAGCTATCCGTAACTGCATAGTGTCGTCTGCTTCTAATCAATTCACATTTATGAATTACTGGCTCCTCAAAACCGAACCCGATCATTATTCCTTCGCCGATCTTCAGCGCGACGGCAGCACGATCTGGGACGGCGTGGCGAATAACGCCGCGCTCAAGCACATGCGCGCCATGCAGCCCGGCGACCAGGCGCTGATCTACCACACCGGCGACGAGCGGCAGGCGGTCGGGCTGGCCGAAGTGACCAGCGCGCCCTACCCTGATCCGCAGGCCGATGACGAAAAGCAGGTCGTGGTGGATGTGCGTGCCGCGCGCCCGCTGCGCACGCCAGTGACGCTCGCCGCCATCAAGGCCGACCCGGCGTTCGCAGATTGGGCGCTGGTGCGGCAGGGGCGGCTATCGGTCGTGCCGGTGCCGCCAGACATGTGGGAGCGGCTGCTCGGCATGGCAGGCGAACAGGGCTAGCAGGTTCGTCATGATCCGCGAAGATGCGCGAAGGCCGCGAAGCCAGCCTGATAGACAGATCAAATAAACATCGAACAATCATGTCATTCTGAACACAGTGCGGAATTGCTCTGGAGAGGTTTCTTCCCTTGATGTTCGCTCAGGGCAGTGACTAAACAGGCCAATTACAACCAATCGAACGCGCTTGAGCGCGTTTTGCTTCTTCAGACGCCGAATGCATTCGGTGGCTGTGGCTGCCGCTCATCGCTCGTCCTCAGAAACCCGATACTTGATGTCGTAGTTGCGAATGAAATCAGCTTCCTCGGCTGAGAAGCCGTAGCCGCGCGCCAGCAGATCGTCAAGCACATCAATCGTCGGCTTGGCGCGGCGCATATTGACGTTGATCTCGTCGCCATTGATCATCGTGCCGCGCCGTGCTCGTTGCGTGCTGTGCGTGTTGTATGCCGCTAAAACGCGCTGCATGGCTTCCATGAATGGTTCGCGCTCCACTGTTTCGAGCGCAAACACCGGCAGATTCAATACCTCGCGCGCTACCACGTCCATGCAGTTCGACTGACAAATCCAGTACCAGTAAAAAAGCTGACTGTTGAGCAGTGCAAACACCATTGGAGCCACCGCTGGCATGACAGCAATCGGCTTGTAGTGCGACGAGCGCTTGACGAATAACGCTTTGCGCCAGTAGCGTCCGCCGGAATGGTAGAACAACGGCGTGCCATCTGCCGCAACATAGTCGCGCAGCGTGCGGCCATGCCCGGCCATGCGCGTGAAGATCTGCCACTCCAACGCGCTGCCGTGCTTCGGAAATGGATTGGCCGAGTAAACATGCTGCGGGCGTTCGGCGTAGACCAGCGTGCTGAACAAGCATGGACGATCGCTCGGCTCCCGGTTCGACCAGCGGCGGTAGCCGGTGCTGAAGCTGCGAACCGGCGCGTCCGCCTTGTGCAGCAGCGTAATTGTCAGGTTCATGTCCACGCCGTCGAACAGCTTGCCGGGCCGCACGGCGAAATGGCTGTGCCAGTGGGTGTGCCGCTGATAAAGTTTCTGCAACGGCTCCATCGCGCCAGTCGAAACTGAGGCAATCGGCACAATCATGCCCAGCCGCCCGCCCGCCCGCAGCAGCGTGAGCGAGCGCTCCACCACCAAGGCGTACAGATTGCCGCAACGCTCGGTCTGGTAGCCGTGCGCCAGCGCCTGCTGTCCCGACTTGCAGGAAATATAGGGCGGGTTGCCGATAATGATATCGAAATTACTATGTCCATGAAACCTGTCTTTATTATTCTCTGTGCTCTCTGTGTCTCTGTGGTGAAAGAGTTTCTGACTTAGCACATTGCCACAGTGAATGTGGAGAACAGGAGCAGGCAGTGCGGCAAGATCATCTGCATGCGGGATCTGTGCGATAAGTTGAAGCAGCAGCCGCAGCTCGCACATAGCGACCGCTTCCGGCATCACATCGACGCCATGAAGATTGTTCACGATGATGCTGTGAGTGATAAACGCATCACGATTTGGAAACCGTGCTGTGTTCATATCCAGCCGCTCAAGACCGGCGCGGTGCAGCGGCTGGAGCACGTGCATGGCCGCCAGCAGAAACGCGCCCGATCCGCACGTCGGGTCGAGCGCGCGCGCGCTGGTAAGCGCCTGCCACCATGCTTGCGCCACACCATCAGGGGCGCGCATGATCATGTCATGGGCAAATTGCTGAAGGTCGAGGTTAAGCGTGATACAGGTATTCACGTCGCGCACTGCCCCGCTGATCAGCAGCGCTCGCATGGCGGCGTAGCGCTCCCGCCGCGCCACCACGTCGCGCCATGTTTCGTTCGGAAGAGCGTATGTCGGCGGCGCGGCCTGGTTCCACGCGCTCCGCGCCGCCACATCCGCGCAGCCAGCCGCAACATGCGGCGGCAGCGGAAGATCCGCGCCATGCCGCATGGCCGGGAAGATGTAGCGGTCCGGGTCAGCTGCGAGCAACGGCCATGCGCTGTCGTCGAAGCTGGCGCAGCACGCGCGGACAGCATCGAGCAGCCATGGAATCAGCGTGTTGGCGGCGATATACGCTGAAACATCGTCGTCGGTGTAGTACGCGCCATGCTGCTTCTGATCAAGTTGCCGTTCAAGCAGATAGCCGAGGATGTGCGGCGTGAGTACGTTCGATGCCTGTAATGATTGCTCATGAAGCTGCCAGCGATACTGGCCGAGGAACGCGAACAGTCGCTCGAAAGCCTTGTCAGGAATAACCACGCTCGTAAGATTAAGCGGCGGCAGCACCTCGTCAAGCAGTCGCATGAGTGGTTGGGCTGCTGTTGCACCGCAGAGCAAAGGGAGCAATATCTGCTGAAAAAAGTTGCCGCTGCTGCGAGCAAGCGCGTGCGGTAAGTAGTGAGAATTGTTGTCGAGGAAGCCGCGCTCCTGCATAAACCACAGCACAATGAGCCGGTTGAGCAGGGCAGCGCCGATGCTGCCGCGCTGTTCCTCAGGCACGCTGGCGAGCGCAGCGACAAAGGCATCACGCTCATGCACAAACTGCCGGAAAAAGCGCCGGGCCGTTCGTGCAGCCGCCCTGAACGAAGCGCGCTCTGGCCGTTCCTGAGTTATGAAAGGTTCATCAACCAGCATGCGGGAAATCTCATGTGCAAAACAAGCAGCAGCATTGTAGCATATTGCCATGCGATATATCTACGGCCACTCGGCCTACAGTTGTTGCTGCACACCGTGGTATACTCGCATGGCTAACGTGAAGCAAGTAAGAAGGCCATTCTATGAATCAACCATTTACACTGGGCGTGAACTACTGGCCGCGCCGCAAAGCGATGTACTGGTGGTCGAACTTCGAGGCCGACGAGGTGCGCGAGGAGTTCGGCATCATTCATGATCTCGGCATGCGGCTGGTTCGCATCTTTCTGCTGTGGGATGATTTTCAGCCCGCGCCCAACGCTGTTTCAGCCGAGCGCATGGACGACTTGCGGACGGTGTGCGATATTGCCGCCGACCTCGGCTTGCAACTCGACGTAACATTTTTCACCGGCCACATGAGCGGCCCGAACTGGTCGCCGCGCTGGCTGCTCGCTGGGCCGCCGCTGCCACATGTGCGCCAATTGGTTAGTGAAGGGCGCGTGGTGGACAGCGGCTACCGCAACCCGTACACCGACCAGCAGGCGTTGGAGGCCGAGCGGCTGCTGATCAGCACGGTGGTTGGCGAGCTGCGCGACCACCCGGCGATTGGCGTGTGGAATCTGGGCAACGAGCCGGATTTGTTCGCCGAGCCGCCCGATGCCGAGGCCGGGCGCGCGTGGGTGCGCGAGATGACAACGCTCATTCGCGGCCTTGACTCACAACATCCTGTGACGTGCGGCCTGCATGTCGCCAGCCTGCTGCGCGACAACGGCCTGCGCGTCGATCAGGTGTTTGGCGAAACGGACTTTGCCGTCATGCACGCCTACCCGATGTACCTCAACTGGGCGCGCAACCCGCTCGACCCGGACCTGGTGCCGTTTACCTGCGCGCTGACGACGGCGCTGTCGGGCAAGCCGACGCTGATGGAGGAATGGGGCGGCTGCACCGCCGCGCCCGGCCAGCCATCGTATGTGTGGGAGTGGACGGCCTATGGCCAGCCGCGCACGCAGTTCATGGCGTCGGAAGAAGATCTGGCGGAATACATCAGGCTGGTGCTGCCAAAATTGGTGGAGGTCGGCGCGACGGGCGCGATGATGTGGTGCTTTGCCGATTATATCGAGGAGCTGTGGGACAAGCCGCCATGCAGCGAGTCGAAACACGAGTGCTTCTTCGGCCTGGTGCGGCCAGATGGTTCGCTCAAGCCGCATGCGGAGGTCATCCGCGCGTTTGCCGCCACGCAGCCGACGGTGCGGCCCGCTACGCGCACCGTGACGCTGCCCATGTCGCCCGGCGAATTCTATCGCGCGCCCGCCGAGCACACCGTGCAACTGTACCAGCAGTTCCTCGGGAACGAGCAGCGCTGACCTACGCAAAAGGGCGGGTCATCGACCCGCCCACCGTTCGCCATTTCATAGCTTTACATCCGCCCGTCGCGCCGCTCGGCCCGCCGCCGCAGCACGCGCCGTAATAACAGCACCATCAGCACGGCAAAGAGCAGCACCAACACAAATGCGACAAATGGCAGCACTACCGCGAGTGCCGAAAGCACCAGCGCTGCGCTATCCTCAAAGATGCTGATGACTGGATTAGCTATGCCGCCGGTTGTTGCAGTAGCCAGCGGGCGCGCCGTCGCGCGGGCGGTGTGAGCGCTGCCCGCCAGAATCAGGCCGCAAATCGCGGCAAGCACGGGCGACACTGATCCGGTTGTGCTGTTGGTTGCCAGAAACAGGATTGCGCCAGCCACCGGGCTGACGACCAGGCCGACGGCATGCAGCGCGCTATCGATGGCGGGAATTTTGTCGCCAACAAAATCGATCAGCGCCAGCACGGCAATGATCAGCAGCACATACGGATTGGCGAGTAAATCGTAGGGCGCTTGCAGATGGATAAGATCGGTGTAGCGCGCCACCAGGCCAACCGTCAGCAAAGGAATGTACGCATTCAGACCCGCGGCAGTGGACAGCCCAAACGCGGACAGAATACTTGAAAGCGGATTCATCAATGCTCCTTCGAGGCGTTTTCTCGTTCATGAAATGATACGCCGGTCACGGCAAAAATGTTGCACCAGCAGCACCGCACATACTGTTTGACGCACAACTATGCTCATGCTAAAATAGACCCGTTGCCGGCGTAGCTCAGTTGGTAGAGCAGATGTTTTGTAAACATCCGGTCGGGGGTTCGAGTCCCTTCGCCGGCTCCATAATCGGGAAAGAAAACGCTCGCGAGCGTTATTGTGTGGCATGCTTGTGCGTCACTAGCCATGTCGCGCGCCAGCAAGCTATCGTTTTCACCGTGTGATCGTCTGTGCAATCCGCGCCTCATCAACGCCATGCGCTTTCAGCGGTGCAATTAAATCGCGCTCCAGATCTGGCACATAGGCGCGTAATAATTGCGGCTGGCCTGCGTCGCCTGGCAGCAGCGTGTAGTTGCCGCGCGCCGCGGGCAGCACCACGGATTGGCCCTTCGCAAGCGTCAATTCGCCACCGCTCCACTGAAGCCGCGCCGCTCCCTCAATCACCGTCCAGATCTCGAACGTGCCAGCATCGGTTGCCAGCATCTGCTCCGAGGCAAGCGTCCAGCGCTCCAGCGCGAACAGCGCGCATGCAACCAGCAATTCGCGCCCTTCTCCAAGTGGCAGCGGCGGCACAGTGCCACGCGGCGACGGCGCGTAGTCCATGACATCCAGCGACTTGTCGATGTGCAACTCGCGCGGTTGGCCGGTCTTTGCATCGCGCCGCGCGTAATCATACACGCGGTAGGTCAGGTCGGATTTCTGCTGAATCTCGAACAGCACAATCCCGGCGTTGATCGCGTGCATGGTGCCAGCCGGAACAAACACGACATCGCCGGCCTGCACCGGCACGCGCCGCATCAACCCTTCAACTTCGCCCGCCTGAATCGCGCGAGCAAAATCCTCGCGGCTGCTCGGCTGCGCCAGACCGTAGGTCACTTCCGCGCCGGGTGTCGCGTGGAGAATGTACCATGCCTCAGTTTTGCCATGGAAGCCGGTCGCGGCCTCGCGGCTGTGGGCGTAGGCGTCGTCAGGATGGACCTGAATCGAGAGCTGGTCGCCTGCGTCAATGAATTTCGCCAGCAGCGGAAAATCAGCGCCGTAGCGTTCGGTGGTGCGCGTGCCGACCAGCGCCGCGCCGTATTCGCGCGTCACGTCGGCCAGCGTGCGGCCCTGAAGCGGCCCATTCATGATCGGATTCTCGTCATAGACCTGCCATGTTTCGCCCAGGCGCTCCGGGCGCGGTTCGGGTAAGTTGAGCCAGGCTGCCAGATAGTCACCGCCCCAGATCGGTTGCACGATCCGCCGTTGAGTCAACAAAGGGTACAGTGTTGCCGCCATGGTAAACTCCTCATGCTGTGTACAATCTCGCATTAGTGTACACGAAACTGTCCGCGCTGGCTATGCTGTTTTGCGCTGCCATGGCGCGCGTTTGGAGAGCTAGCTTTACGGAAACGATTCGAGCATGCGCAGAAGCTGTTTCTTGTGCTCAGCAAAGGCCGGGCTGGTTACAAGATCGTAGCTGCGCGGGCGCGGCAGTTCAACTGGCATGTCGAGCGCGACGCGGCCCGGGCGCGGCGTGAGGACGTACACGCGGTCGGAAAGCAGCAGCGCCTCGTCAACATCATGCGTCACCAACATAATTGTGCGGTCGAGGCGCTGCCAGAGCTGGAGGAGCCACTGCTGGAGCTTGGCGCGGGTCAGCGCGTCCAGCGCGCCAAACGGCTCGTCCAGCAGCATGATCGGGCGGTGCCACAGCACCGTGCGGAGCAAGGCCGCGCGCTGGCGCATGCCGCCTGAAAGCGTGGCGGGCAGCACATTGCCGAAGCCCGCCAACCCAAAATCATCGAGCAGCGACTCTGCCTCGCGGCGGGCAGCGGCCACGTCGCCACCCTGCACCGTCGCGTACAGCGCCGCGTTGTCAAGCACGCTGCGCCACGGCAACAAGGCGTCACGCTGCGGCATGTAGGCGACCATGCCGCGCTGGCCCGTCACGTCCACGCCGTCGAGCAGCACGCGCCCGGAAGTGGGCCGGTCGAGGCCCGCCACGATGTTGAACAGCGTCGATTTGCCGCTGCCGCTCGGCCCGACAATGCTGACGAATTCGCCATGCTCGACGGAAAGATCGACGTGATCGAGCACCAGCAGCGCGCCGTGTTCGGCCGAGAATTGCTTTGTGACGTCGACGATCTCTAATGCTGCCATGCGCTTGCTGCGGGCAGGAACTCGTTCGTGAACGCCTTGTCCGGCTCGATCATTTTGGCGATCAGTTTGCGGTCGGCCATCCACTGCGCGTAATCATGCCACACTTCGGTGCGCTGCTCGCCCCAGCGCGGCGCGTCGGCCTGATATTGCTTCGACAGATATTCCTGGCTGCGCTGCACCAATCCCTTGTCAAGCTCCGGCGCGGCGGCCACGAGCATATCAGCCGCCTCCGATGGGTTGGCGATGGTGAACTGGTACCCGGCGCTGGTCGCCGCCATGAAGCGCTTCACCACGTCTGGATGCGCGCTGATCATCTTTTCGCTGGTAATCAGCACCGGCGTGTAATAATCGGGAATACAGTGCTGATCGTTCATCATGACGATATTGAGCGGAATGTTGCGCTGCTCGGCCTCCGCGCCGGTCCAGCCCTTGAATACCCATGCGAAATCGATATCGCCGCGCTCGGTCGCCACAAAGAAATCGGTGCTGCCGATGTCGATGAACTGCACTTTGCTGAAGTCGCCGCCCGCGCACTCCATGAGCCCCTTGATCACCGCCTGCTCAGTTGGCGAGCCATACGCGCCATATTTCTTGCCCTCGAAATCCCTGGGGCTGGTGATGTTTTCATCCTTGCGGCTGGCAAAGCCACTGGTGTTGTGCTGAATGATTGCCGCAATTGACACGATTGGCAGCCCTTCAACGCGCGCCAGCGTCACGCCTTCCTGGTAAGATATGCCGAAATCGAGCTTGCCAGCGGCAACCAGTTGCTCGACCGTGCCGCCCTCCTGCGCCTGCACGATCTCGACGTTCAGGCCGTTGTCATGGTAATAGCCTTTGCTCTGGGCCACGTACAGCCCGGTGTGGTTGGTGTTTGGCGTCCAGTCCAGCCCGGCCTTTACCGAGTCCACCGCAGCCGCTCCAGCGCTGGTTGGCTGCGGGGCGGTACTTGGCGCGGCGGTGGCCTGCTCTGCCGCGCCCGCTGTCGGCGCACTGTTGGCAGCCGGGACACTGTTGGTCGGCTGTTGGGTGGTGGCGCCGCCGCCACAGGCAGCGAGCATGATCATTGCCACCATAAGACATGCTAACCGTTTCACTCTTCATGTCCTTTCCAGGAAACCAGCCAGCGTTCCAGCATGGCCGTGATTGCAAACAACACAATCGTCAGCAGCGACGTAACGAACGCCGCCACAAACACCTGATCGGTGCGGAAGGCGCGCAGCGAGCGCGCGATATACACACCCAGCCCGGCGCTCGCGCCGATCCACTCAGCCAGCACCGCGCCAATCACGCTGTAGGTGATGGCGACCTTCAGGCCGGTGAAGATCGCGGGCAGCGCCGCCGGAATACGCAGCAGCCGCAGCGTTTGCCAGTGGCTCGCGTCCATGGCCTGAAGCAGCCGCAGCATGTCGCGGTCGGTCGATTGAAGGCCGTCCACGGTGTTGACCACAATCGGGAAAAACGTCACCAGCGCGACCACCAGAATCTTGGGCAGCGCGCCGAAGCCCAGCCCGACCACCAGCAGCGGCGCGATCGCCACAATTGGCACGGTCTGCGAGGCGACCAGCAGCGGGTACAGCGCCCGGCGCGCGGCGGGCGACGCATCCAGCACGAACGCCAGCCCGAAGCCGACCAGCAGCGCCAGCGCAAAGCCCACCGCAGTGACGTACAGCGTCGCACGGACATGCACCGCCAGCACCGGCAGCGTCGTGAAGAACGTCATGCCGATCTGCGACGGCGGCGGCAGTAGCCAGTCGGGGATCGCCAGCGCGCGCACCAGCACCTCCCAGGCAAGCAGCAGCACCGCCACCAGCGCGACCGGCGGCCCGTACCGGATGATCATCTGCCTCAGCAGAGTCCTACTGGTCTGAATACTTCGCCAGCTTTTCATCAATCGACGAGCCTTGCGGGTTGTAATCAATTTTGATGAACGTAAAGACGCGATCCGCGCCCGCCGCCAGCACGGCCTCCTGCGCCTGCTTGATCAATGCCATCACTTCGTCGTACTCGCCCTCGATGGTTGTCTCCATGGGCGACACCTTGTAGCGCAGGCCGCTCTGCGCCACCACGGCGATCGCCGCATCCACCGCCGCGTACACATCCTTCTTGGCTGCCAGACCGCCCGGCAGCACCTCAAAACTTACCGCAATTGTCGCCATGTGATTGTCCTTTCTTGCAACGCAAAACGCCGCTGTCCACGGAGGGAAACAGCGGCGCAAGTGAGACCATGACGCTTCCCTACGCTGGTGTGACCCAGATCAGGTTCGAAGGGTTAGCAGCATCATGGGGCTGCACTCTCAGCCAGGCTCGCCTGGCCCCCCCAGCACTATTCATTTTTGCTCAACGCTAGTATACCACACTGTGCCTGTGTGCATGGATGGCGCTGCTGAGGTGTGACGCGCCATGTGTTAGAGCGGCAGGCAGGCAGACGCCACAACGATTGAGGTGCGTGGCTCTTTATATCGAGAAGCGTGATATATTCGGGCTGCCGATTTCGCAATCGTTTGCATTCGTGGCATGGTGATCCGTATGTTCAGGCGAAACTGCGGGAAGCCGCTGGAGAGCTGCCGATTCATGCGCGGTCGATTCGCTTCCTGCGATCACGCGATTGCGGCCCAGGCTCTTGGCCCGGTAAACGGCAAGATCAGCATGGTGCTGAAGATCGGTCGCGTTGGTCGCGTCATGCGGAAAACACGACACGCCCAGACTCATCGTCGCGCGGATCGGCTGCTCCTGCGTCGGGACAATGAACGCAGTCGTTTCTACCACATGGCGGATGCGTTCCGCAATCGTATACGCCTGTGCCACGTCTGCCTCAGGCAGCATGATAGCGAATTCCTCACCCCCGAAGCGTGCGGCGACATCATATTCACGAATGGCATCGTGAATAATCTGCCCCATCTTTACCAGCACGGCATCTCCCGCCAGATGGCCGTAGGTATTATTAATATTACGCAACAAATCGAGATCGGCCATGATAAACGACAGCGGACGGTTGAAGCGTTGCGCGCGCCCTAATTCTTCCGCAAAACGCGCATTGAAATACCGCGTGTTCATGAGACCAGTTTTGGGATCTGTCTGCGCTTCCTGTTCGAGTTGCGGGATTTTGAGCGCGCGATACATGAGGCCCAGCGGCGTCAATGCTGCCAGAATTACGAGCGGGTTGATATACCAGAGCATTGCGATCACATACCCCTGCAACACCAGAATCAATTCCGTAAAGAGGTTGCTGGGCGCAAACACACCCGATTTGCGAATCGGCACATTGCGAGCAAGCGCTAACGCTAATCCCAGCATGGTCTCACGAATTGCAATATAGAGCATTGCAGCCGCGATAATCCCACTAAAAGAAAAAAAGCCAGGAATGGTAATAGCGCTCGCAGAAAGCAGCATGATCCAGTGCGCGACAAAGCCAGCAATGATGCTCATCGACATATTGAAAGGTTGGATGTACCAATAGCGAAGATAGCGGCCGTTCAGGGATCGCTCCTTTATCCATTCGACGATCAAGGGGATAATAATGATAGTAATAAACAGAAATGGTGGTAGTAATAAAAGCGCGGCAAAGTTGAAAATTGGTGTTGCATAATAAAGAATTTGATTTGGCCCCTCTACCCTGCATAACTGTGCCACTGTCGCCGCAATCAGCAGTATCACAAACGTCTGTTGATGGCTTTCAGCCCATTGAAAGGTCATGTATGCGATCAAGCTGACAAGGCAGCCAGTAATGAGAATGCTCCAAATATAAATCCATGCCCGCAGCGACATAGCGTTGCCTTTATGTGCTATTTCTGTAGCAACGATAACTCGACAAACTGAGATAACAGCCTCTCAGCCTTTTTTCTTTCCTGTTGAGTTTACAAATAAATCATACTGCTGTATTACCATGCATTACGATACTACACATTGTCGTTTACTGAAGGGAAAAACTGTGGTGACAAGACTGAATGTCCCGCACCACCGCTATGTGAAGTCATGCTCAAATTGACCCATGCAATGCTTGCACAGGTCAATGATGTAGCGTGAACAAGAGCTTATTCTACACCACACAGACACAGCAATGTAGCTACCTGGTGGCTGCGTGTTCAGGTACCGGCTTTACCCACCCCAGTTGCCCATCATACGTAAGATGAGATCCAGGAGAGAGGGATTATCGTCGCCCGGTGGCGGGGATGTCACCACAACGTGTACCTGTGTGCTTACCCCGCCAGTTGGGTCATTTTCTTGCGCGGCAGCATGAGCAGGAGAGGCCCCACAGGTTGGCGCGAGCATGGCGGCAATCAGTAGTCCCCCAACAAGAATCCTTTGTGCTTTTTGTTTGATCGACGTGGTCATATGTTTCTCCTTGGAATGACTTCAGCATGGAAGATACGAACGTGTGCCTGCTGCCTGAACAGAACTGATTAGAGAACGTGCGTTGCAACCTCCTTTACAACCAAAAGCCCGGCTCAGTATTGAGCCAGGCTGCACATTTCCATTCAGGAGTTCGGCAACCCGGCTGTCCAATCGTTGTGTTGGACCCGTGGCTTTGCGTCCTCACCTTGCGGTAAGTTTGCTTTTTCGTTCCAGTACGCAGCCGCCATGTACGTACATGGTCCATGTGCGACTTTGTGATGTTCTCTATAGAAGTATTATACAATGCTTTGGAAAGAAAATATTACGATTTTCTAAGGAGTATGTGAGTCAGTATAGTTATCTGCAACAAAGAAAAGAGCCAGTGTTCGGCCTGATCATAGTCAACGCTAACCAATGGCGCGACACACCGGCTGGCGGCCAGTGGGCGGTTCCAGTTCTAGCCAGGCTCCATGTGTGCCGCCGTTTCATGATCGGCGTCCCACAGCCGCCGCATTTCGGCGCTGGTCGCCAGGAGATCGTCGAGCGTGCCGTGCGCTTCGATGCGCCCGTCTTTGAGCACGATGATCTGGTCGGCGCGGCGCAGCGCTGTCCGGCGATGGGACACGGCCAGCACAGTAACGGATGACGGATGACGGATGACGGATGACGCATCATGGTCTACTATGTTCTTCTTCCTGCTGCTTTCATCCTTCATCCCTTCCCACAGCGCGCGCTCGGTCTCCACGTCCAGCGCGCTCGACAGGTCGTCGAACACGAGCAACTCCGGCGCGCGCACGAACATGCGCGCCGCGGCGGATCGTTGCACCTGGCCGCCCGACAGGCGCACGCCCTTTGCGCCAACCATGGTGTCGAGCCCATGTTCCATGTGCGCGAGGTCAGATTCCAGCACCGCTAATTGCATGGCGCGCGGCAGATCGACGGCATGTTCTGGCAAGCCCATGAGCAAATTGTGCTTGAGCGTGTCGCTGAACAGGCGCGGCACCTGCGCCGTGTAGGCGCAGCGCGGGGGTACAAAAAACGCGGTTGGGTCGGCCACGCGCTCGCCATTCCAGCGAATTTCGCCGCCGTCGGCAGGCAGCAGCCCGAGCAGCGTTCGCAGCAGCGTCGTCTTGCCGGAGCCGATCCGCCCGGTAATCACGGTAAACGATCCGCGCGCAATGTGCAGATTCACATCTTCGATGCCACGCCCGGAATCAGGATAACGGAAGGTTAGCCCGCTGGTTTCAAGCATCAATAGCTGGTCGGCTCCGGTGCGCGGCGGCACGGGAATGGCGGGCAGCGGCTCGCGCATGTACACCGGCCCGTGCGCGACCAGCGACGCCGGCGGCACGCCCTGCAACAGCGTGACCATGCGGGCGAATGAGACGCCGGCCTGCCGGTAGCGCGTCAGCACGATGCCGAATACGGCTGTAAACTCGCTGATCCAGCCGAGATAGTACACGAACAGCGCGAAGTCGCCGATGGTGAATGTTCCGGCGCGCATGGCGTTGGCGGCGAGCAGCAGGATGAGGCCGGTGCCAACGTTGACCGTATTGGCAAAGACCGACTCAAGAATGGCGCTGAACAGCTTGTCGCGCACGCCGGTGATGCGCCGCCGGTCGTTCAGCGCGCCAAACCGCCGGATCACATGCCCTTCCGCGCCTGCGATCTTCACGGCCTGCACCGCGCCGAAGATTTCGCCCAGGAAGCCGGTGACCGCCCCGGTGGCCTCGCGGCTGTCTTTGCGGTACTGCTCGATCCGCTCGCTGACCCGCCGCGTGACGACCACAATCAAGACCAGTGGCAGCACCACCGCCACCGTGATCCAGGCGTTGATCTGCAGCATGATCGCTAGGCCAATGATTGCGAAGAACGTCAGCGCCACGGTGTCATTGAAATACATCACGCTCCACAGCGTTTCGTCGATGTCGTCACGGAAGCGGCTCACCGCCTCGCCAGATGAGTCGGGCAACGCGCGTGCGCCGGGCCGCTGCAAGATTCGCGCGAGCATATTTTTGCGCAGCAGCGCGCCGCATGTGTACACAAATGTGGTGTTGGTCATGGGCAGCAGAAAGTAGAACAGCGTGCGACCGAGCGCAGCGGCGGCCAACAGCGCGATCAGCGTTGGCACATCGAAGCGGGCTGGCGCTGCCCCGGAAAGCAGGTTGAAGTATTCGCGCGACAGCAGCCCCGGCACCATTTCAAGCAGAAACGCGCCCACAATGCCGAACAAATTGATGCTGTACATCAGCGGCTGGAAGCGCAGCAAGCGCCAGTAATACCACCAGGTTTTCATCGTTGCCTTTCTGACAAGGTGACAAGATGGCATGATGACACTGCTACACAGCCGTTCATCGTGTCACCTTGTCCCCTATCATCTTGTCACGCCAGCACTTCTTCCATGCCATTGCGCAATAACTCTGCGAAGCGCGATGTTGCATCGCTCTGCAACGCCTGACGCGCGCCGTACTCGCGAATCTGGCCGTTCTCCAGAATCAGAATGTCGTCCGCGCGCAGCACCGTGGCGAGCCGGTGAGCGATGATGATGCCGGTGCGATTGGCAAGCAGCCGATCCACGGCGCGCTCAAGCAGCCGCTCGGTCGCCGGGTCGAGCCGCGACGAGGCTTCGTCGAGAATGACGAGGCCCGGCTCGCGCAGAAACACGCGCGTGAACGCCAGCACCTGCGCTTCGCCCGCCGACAGCCCGCCGCCGCCTGCGGCCAGCACCGTGTCAAGCCCGTCCGGCAGCGCGCGGTACCAGGCCAGCAACTCCAGTTCTTCAAGCACCGCCAGAATCTGCTCGTCAGAAATGCTTGTGTCAAAAAAGGTCAGATTTTCGCGCACCGTGGCGTGGAACAGTTGCACTTCCTGCGTCACCATGCCGACGCGCTGCCGCAAACTGGCGAGTTGCAGATCGCGAATGTCGGTGCCGCCGAGTCTGATCGCGCCGCCATTGACGTCGTACAGCCGAAACAGCAGTCGCGTCAGCGTGGTCTTGCCGCTGCCGGTGCGCCCCAGGATGCCGAGCGTGCGCCCCGCCGCAATGCGTACGGTGATGTCGTGCAGCACGGTGTCAGTTGCGGGTAGGCTGTTATCAGCTGCCAGTTGCTGATTGCCGACTGGTGATTGCGGAGTCTCGTCCTCGTAGCCAAACGTGACATGATCGAACTCGACAGCCAGCGGGCCGCCGGGAAGCTGCTGGGTGCCATCCGCCAGCGTCGATTGAAAGCTGGCCAGCTGCCGCACGCGCACGATGCCCGCGCCCGCCTTCTGAAAATCCTCAATCTGGCGCGTGATTTGAATGACCGGGCGCAGCAGCGCGTCGGTGTAGAAGAAAATCAGGTAGACCGTGCCGAGCGTCATGGTGCCGTTGGTGAAGAAACGCGCGCCCAGCCAGTAGGTTAAGCCGTTCGCAATCGCAAAGAACACCAGCGGCGTCATCCATGCCGACGCGCCGATCACCGATGCCTTGCGTTCGAAGTGCAATCGGTCGCGGCTGCGCTGGTAAAGCTGATTCATGGTGTAATCAATCGCGCCGCTGGAGCGAATATCTTCGGTGCCAGACAGCCGCTCTTCGACAAAGCCGAACAGCGCCGCGCTCGATTCGCGCGCCCGCGCCCAGAACGGCACAGTCATGTGCTGCACGGCCAGCAGCGTGACGAACAGCACCAGCGCCAGTGCCGTCAGCACCGCGCCGATGCGCACATCTTCAATCAGCAGCACGCCCAGCACGCCCAGCATGAGCACCAGGTTGCCAAGCACGCGGATCACAAACTGCGAGAAAAAATTCGCCAGCGCCGTCACATCGCCGTCGATCCGCTCGATCAGTTCGCCCGGCGTGCGCGCCTTGTGGAACGCCATGTCAAGCTGCAAGCAGTGCGCGGCGAGGTCGGAGCGCAGGTCGTTGGTGGCGCTCCATCCGACATTTTCGCTCACATAGGTTGCGCCGAGCGACAAACACTGCGTCACCAGCGCGATGGCAATGAACAGCACCGCCGCCACCATGAGCGCGCGTGGCTCGCTTTGCGGGTTCTGCGCCGTATCGATGAAGTAGCGCAAGAGTTGCGGATTGGCGATTTGCAGCGCGATGCTCGCCAGCAGCAGTGCCGCCAGCACCGCCACGCGTTTGCGTTGTGGCCGGAGATAAGTTGTTAGCAGGTTGACATATTGCCTGAGTGCATGCATAACGGCACAATCCTCTTGAACGTGGCTTTGCCACAGTGACACAAAGGGTGACAAACGAGAGGCTTCGCGTGGTGTGATACAGCCACTATAGCTGCTGATTCGCATGGCTGTCATCAGTCCAAAGGCGGAACGGCGCGGTGTTCTGCGCTTCATGGGAACGAATTAGGCGGGCCGCGCGTCTGTTGTGCAGGCACCAGAGCAAGAAACATACACTGGTGTTTATATGATGAAAGCAGATGTATGTAGGAGGAATGATGATGCGACTGATGACGACGAGCGTGCTCGTGCTCCTCGCCGCCATGCTCGGCGCGTGCGGCGTGCCAGACGGCACGGCAGGAGTGCCGCGCCCGACGGTTGTGGTGGATGCGCCGACCAGCGTGCCGACCGCGCCGCCCACGGATGTACCAACGGCCACACCCATCCCACCCACCGCCGCGCCGACGCAGGAACCGACGGCAGTGCCGCCCGTGGAGCGCGATACGAGCAATGTGCTGGTGCAGCTTGACTATGAGCCAACGTTCTTTCGGCCTGAGGCGTCCGTGCCGTTCGGGCGCGTGCCGCGCTTCACGCTGCTGAAGGACGGCCGGGTGTTCTATCTCGACGCCGGCGATCCGCCGAGCTACGATCAGGAGCGGCTCATGGACGCCACGCTCTCACCGGATGAAACGGCGGCGTTCGTGCAGAAGATTCGCGATCTTGGCTTCGCGCAGCTTGAAAGCTACACCGACATGTGCCAGACTAGCGCGGATGGGCAGCAGAACTGCGTCGCCGACGCATCGTTCAGCATCATTCGTGTGCGGCAGCCCGACGGCACGCTGCGCGAGGTGCGTAATTATCACAACTTTGCCAACCAGCCGCAGGTGCTCGAACAGATTCGCACGCTGCTGACCGACTACCGCAACGCCGCTGCCCAGCCGTATCAGCCGGAGCGCGCAGCTTTGTTCATCCGAGTGGCCGATGGCGACCTGACAGATCGCACGGTGCTGCCATGGCCGCTGGCCGCCGATTGGCTCCAGCCGCGCCAGCCCGGTGTGCAGTTATGGGCGCGCGTGCTGGAAGGCAAGGATCTGGCGACATTTCTTGCGGCGGTTCCGCGCAACACCGGCGACTTCTGGTTCCGTGCGGACGACAAGGTGTACCAGACGTACCTCGTTCCATGGCTTCCTGGCGAAGATTACACCGACGCCGTTCAACACTACGGTCTGCCAGAAACATCATAAGCAGCATGCATAAAAAAGCACACGTCCGGGTGCAACGAGTAATCTCTACTACTCGTCGCGCCCGGACGTGCGCGTACAGCCGCAAAGCATATTTCGCTCAGACGCCGCTCGTCTCGTAAACTGGCTCTTGCTGAAACCCATCGAGAATGCGCTGCAAAATGCGTTTGCTGGCCCGCAGTTCGTCGTCGTTGAAAGTGCCGAACATGCGCTCTGCGTCTTCATGCCGTGCCTGCATCACCTGCTGCAAGCGCTGCACGCCCTCGGGCGTCAGCGTCACCTCGACCACCCGCCGGTCAGCAGTGTTGCGCACGCGGGTAACAAGTTCATCGGCAATCAGGCGATCGACAATGCCCGTCAGCGTGCCCGCCGACTGCTGCGTGCTTTCCGCCAGATCGCTCATGCGGCAGGTGCCGCGCTCATGAATAGCAAACAGCGTGATCATCTGCGGCAGCGTCAACTCAATGTCGGGATGCGTCAGCATGTGCATCGCCTGCTTCTGCGCGAACCATGTGATCTCCCGCAGGAGGTGGTCTATTGCGAGCAATTTCTCATCCCGCGATTCTTGTTGGGTCATGTCCTTCTCCTTGAACGACTCTATTATACCTTATGCTCTCTCATGAGAAGATCACTTTTAGCGAAGAATTTGATGAGAAAAGCTTTTACATTCCTCGTTTATATATAAATTGAGATGTTGACGGGCATGCTAAAATTAAGAGGCTCGACCGTTAAAACTGTCGGGGTTGTTGCCTTCTTGATGACCATGACCGCGTAGACTATTTGAGGATTGCATGCTAGATTGTCGTGCGGCCCGCCGCCTGCTCGATCAAGGAGTGACGCCCGGGTCGCGTCCGCCCGAGCGCGCGGCGTTGGGGTTCCATCTCGCTCGCTGTGCGGATTGCCAGGCGTATCGCGCCAGCCTTCAAGACCAGTTGCTCGCCTCCATGCTCGGCCAGTCGCTCCCCGAATCTGGTGCTCCGGCGGCCTCACATGCGGCTGCATTGTCGCCTGCTTCCACTGCGGCTGGCGCGCAAACGTCACGCATGCCGCGCCGCTTTCGCCTAAATGATGTATTGTGGTATGGTAGTCTGGCGGCGCTTGCGGCGATTGGCGTGGTGGTGCTGGTGGTGGTTGGCGCGCAGGTGCGTTCCATGCTGGCGATTCATCGCAACTTGCAGGCGATGATCGTGACGGCAACGCCATCAGATGATCGGCAGCCGGTGGTTGCGGCTGCCGAACGCGCAACGGATGTAATGGCTGTCATGACCGCAGCGCCAACCATGGTGCCTGCCACGCCGACGCGCACCGCCACGCCGACAGCGACGCCAACCCCCACGGCGACAGCGACGCCGACACCTCTGCCGCCGACGCCGACGCCCCTGCCGCCGCCTGCTGGCGATGCAGTGAACGTATTGCTGCTCGGCACCGACCGGCGGCCCGGCGAAAGCGATCCGTCACGTACCGATTCCATCATCGTTGTGCGCGTTGACCCGGCGAAGCACCGGGTTGCCATGCTGTCGCTGCCGCGCGACCTCATGGCGAACATTCCTGGCTACGGCTACGCGCGCGTGAACGCAGCTTACGCCTACGGCAGCGCCGACCTGGCCCGGCAAACAGTCAGCCAACTGCTCGGCATCCCAATTGATTACTACATTGCGGTTGACTTCGAGGGCTTCATCAAAGCGATTGACGCGCTTGGCGGTGTGGATGTCAACGTCGAGAAGGAACTCTACGATCCGCAGTTTCCGACCATGGACTACGGCTACACGGTCGCGCATTTCATGCCTGGCACGCAGCACATGGACGGCGCGACGGCGCTGATGTACAGCCGCGTGCGCCACCCCGACAGCGATTTTGCGCGTTTGCACCGGCAGCAGGCGGTGCTGACCGGCGTGCTGGCCCAATTGCACAGCGCGGGCGCGCTCGACAAGCTCGATCAACTGAAAGCGGTAACGATGGCAATGCGCGATTACGTACGTACCGACATGCCGGAAGATCGCATCGTGGGTTTGGGCTGGGCGTTGCGCGCTGTCACGCCCGATCAATTGGAGCACTACGCGGTGTCGCCCGACATGGTGACGTTTGGCTCTGGTGGTGACCAGTATATCGAGGTGCCGGTTCCGGGAACGCTCGAAGGATTGGCGAGCCAGTTGATGGGGAAGTAAAGCGGGCATGACTGCGCTTGATTCTCAACGAACATTCTGCATTGTCATGCTGAACGAAGTGAAGCATCTCTTCGCATTTACGATGAAATGTTTCGCTGCGCTCACCATGACAAAGCGAGACGTGAAAATATTTTACTCCTCGACAAGCTCCTCCAGCCGCAGCGACAACACGCGCGACGCGCCGTCGTCGCCCATGGAAATGCCGTAGATCGTATCGGCGGCCTCGATCGTCGCGCGGTTGTGCGTGACCAGCAAAAACTGCGTCTGCTGTGTCATGTCGGTCAGCAATTCGCGGAAACGGCCCACATTGGCCTCGTCCAGCGCCGCGTCCACCTCATCCAGAATACAAAATGGCGACGGATTGACGTTGAGGATCGCGAACAGCAGCGCCGAGGCCGTCAGCGCGCGCTCGCCACCCGACAGGAGCGACAGCGTTTGCAGCCGTTTGCCAGGCGGGCGCGCGACGATTTCGACGCCGACGTCATCCAGGCTGCCGTCATGATTGCCATTCGTTTCTGCCAGCGCGCTGGTCATGGTCAGCCGGGCCTCGCCGCCGCCGAACAGCCGCACGAAGCACTTCGCGAACTCCGCCGCGATCGCCGTGAAGGTCGTCTCAAAGCGCAGCTGCATCGCGCCTTCAAGTTCGGCAATCAACGCGCGCAGCCCATCGGCAGCCTCGCGCAGGTCGTTGAGTTGGGTGGATAGAAACGCATGGCGCTGCGACTCTTCTTCGTACTCCTCCAGCGCCAGCGGGTTGACCGCGCCCAGGCGGGTTATTCGTGATTTGAGATTGTTGATTGCAGATTGGAGATCATCCAGATTAACGGCTTGGTCGGTGGTCGGTGGTCGGTGGTCGGTGGTCAGCGCCTCGATGTCGATGTCGTCGCCCGCCGCGCGCTCCCACAGCGTTTCGAGGCGGTCCTGGGCGCGCTGAAGCTCCACCGCCGCGCGACTGTGGGCCGACTCTGCTTCAAGCAATGCGGCAGTGCTATCGGCTTCGCGCTGCTCCAACGCGCCACCCTGCGCCTCCAGCGCTGTCTGCTCGGCCTCGGCAGGATCGATGCGGCCTTGCAGCGCGGCGATCTGCTCCGCCAGCGCGGCACGCGACGTTTGCAGCGCTTCCATCTGCGCAACGATGCGGGCTTGGTCGCGCTCTAGTTCGGTCGCGCGCTGTTCGGCAGATCTTTGCTGAGTTTGAATACGGCTGACTTGCTGCTCATGCGCTTGCAGCAACGCCCGATCAGCGCGCAATTCACCCTCAACGGCGGCGACGGCGGCGCGCAACTCGGCCAGCATTGCCTGCGCGGCGCGTTCTTCGTCGTCGCGGCCCTGCTCGGCGGCGCGTAACTCGGCCAGCGCCGCTTGCGCCGCGCGCTCGCGTGCTTCAAGCGCCGCGTGCTCGTGCTGCAATGCCGTGGCTTGTTCGTTCAGCGCGGTGTGCTCGGCGGCGATTTGCTCATGGCGGCGGCGCTCCTTATCGAGCGCGGCATCCGCCTGTTCGGCGGCGCGGCGAGCCTGCTCAGCAACGGCACGACGGTTGTCATGGTCGCTGTTCGCGCGGCGGCGCTGCTCGGTTGCCGCACGAATCGCCTGTTCGGCGGCAGCAAGCTGCTGATCAATTGCCGCGCGCGCGGCAGCGCGCTCGTTCATGGTTTGCTGTGCAGCGCTGATCTGCTGTGGCAGTTCACGTAGCTCGCGTTCGCGCCGCAGCACGCCCGCCTCTTTGATCTGCGCGCCGCCGGTCAGCGCGCCGCCGCTGTTGACCTGCTCGCCCGCCAGCGTCACAATCGTCCAGCCGCCGGATAGTTGCCGCACCTGCTGCCGCGCCGTAGCAAGGTCGCGCACGATCAGCGTGCGGCCCAGCAGCGACCAGATTACGTTTTTATAGTGCGGGTCGTATTCCATCAACGCGGCGGCCACTCCCAGCACATCGTCGTTCATCCATCGCCGTTCGTCGATTGTCGGCTGCCGCAACGTATCGAGCGGCAAAAATGTCGCGCGGCCCGTGCCGCTGCGCTTGAGCGCGGCGATGGCGTCCTCGGCATCTTCCCAGCGCTCCACGACAATATTTTGCAGCCGCGAGCCGAGCGCCACCTCGACCGCTGTTTCGTACTCGGCGGGCGTGCGAACCAGCGACGAGACCAGCGCGAAGCCTGCGCGCCGTTCCTGTTCGGCCCATTGCATGGCGGCTTTGACGCCTGCGAACGTTCCGGCGTAGCTACGCTGGAGGCGCGACAAACTTTCCAAACGGGCCTCAAGATCGGCCAGCGTGCGGCGCGCGGCAGCCACCGCTTCGTCGGCGCGGGCGCGCTCCTCGCGCAGCCGGGTCTGCTCGGCGCGGGCGTGCTCCTCGGCGGCGGCGGCTTCCTGGCGCGCGGCGATAGCGTCATGGAGGCGCTGCTCGGCTTCATGAAGCGCGTCACGGCGGGCGGCAAGCGCCTGCTCGGCCCGCGCCAGCGCTTCCGCTTGACTGGTCATTTCATGATCGAGCGTGGCGCGGCGATTAAGGGTTTGCGCCATGCGCTGCTTCAGCGCGTTCAGCGCAGCCGTGGCGGCGAGTTCCTCGCGCTGGGCTGCGTCGAGCCGCTGGCGGGCGGCGCGGCGTTCGGCCTCGTGCGCGGCCATGGCATGCTGCTGCGCGGCAACGGCGGCCTGCGCTTCTTGCAGCCGTTCGGTCGCGGCGGCAATGCGTTGCTCGATGGCGGCGCGCTCATGCTGAAGTTCTTCACGCCGGGTTGCGAGTTCCCGCTGGGACTGGGCGGCTTCTTCGGCGCTGCGTGCCAGCGCATGGGCGCGTTCCATGTTGACGGCCAAATCGCGTTCGGCTGTTTCGGCCTGGCGTTGCAACTGATCGCGCTCCGTGTGCAGCGCCACCAGTTGCTCGCGTAGCTGCCGCACGGTGTCACGCTGGGCGCGTAATGCGGCTGTGGCGGCGGCCTGCGCGGCACGGCGCGCTTCCAGTTCAGTCTCAAGGGCATGCGCCGCCTGTTCGGCATGCTGGCGCTGCTGCTGCGTGCTGTGCCAAGCATGCGTGTAGAAGCGTTCAAGTAATTCGCGCAGTTCGGTCGAAAGCTCGCGGTGCGTGCGGGCCAGGCTGGCCTGGCGCTTCAACGAGCGCATGCGCGGCTCGATCTCGGCCAGAATATCGGCGCAGCGCTCGACGTTGGCATTGGTTTCGCGCAGGCGGCCTTCGGTTTCGGCCTTGCGGGTGGTGTAAAGGCCAATTTCAGCCGCGTCCTCGAACAGGCGGCGGCGCTCCTCGGGCCGCAGCGTCAGCGCCGAGTCCACCAATCCCTGGTTGATGATCGTGTACGAACTGCCGAGCCGGCCAATCGCTTCGTGGATGTCGCGCAGGCGTACCCGGCTGCGGTTGATCATGTACTCGCTGTCGCCGGAGCGGGTGTAACGGCGGGTGAACGTGACCTCGTTGTACGGCAGCGGCAGCAGCCGGTCGGCGTTGTCGATCGTCAGCGACACCTGGGCGAAGCCAGCCGGCGCGCGTCGAGCAGAGCCACCGAAGATGACATCCTCGCTCTTTTTCGAGCGCAGCGTGGCGTAGCTCTGCTCGCCCAACACCCAGCGAACTGCGTCGGAAATGTTGGATTTGCCCGATCCGTTCGGCCCCACGATGGCAGTGATGCCGGGCCGGAATTCAAAGACGGTGTGATTAGCGAAGGTTTTGAAACCCTGGATTTCGAGGCGCTTTAGGTACACGGCGATGTTTCAACGTTCACATGATGCTCGCGTCATAGACGGAACAATTCATTTGATAAGCAGGCGCAAGAACGCGCATTATAGCAGGTTCGGAGCAACATAAAGCAGCCTGTATTGTAGCACATGTTTGCTAGATCCATTTGGTAACCTGTGTTCGTACATGATGATGCAGGCATTGTATTCTCATAGTGCTATGAAAAGCGAAGAAATGAGAGTTTTCTAAGAAGAGCGCACGATTCCTTGACATCCCTCTGGCGACTCTTCATCATGCTTGATGCAATGCTCAACCCAGGAGAGAGAACGTAATGCGCGATGTCGCAGGTAATATAACTATGAACTGGAGCAATCTGGTCTATCGTTTTGCGCCGCAGCTTTTTCGGCTGGCGCTTTTCATAACCGGAAACAGGAACGCAGCGCTGCAACGCATGGAGCAGAGCTACCGCGCTTTGCCTGAGGGATCGACGAATCCCGAGGCTGATTTAATTCGTGGGCTGCTGCCGCGCCGCTATGCGCGCTGGTCCTGGCGCATGAAGATTGACGCGGACGAAGCGGCGCGGGCGGGCATGGCGCTCGATCGGGCCACGGCGCTGTTGCGCCTGCTGGGGCGCTACACGCCAGCACAGCGGCTTGTCATCGGGCTTGCTTTGCTGCGCGGCATGGCGGTGGAGGACATTGCCGTGACGTTGCGCGACGATGCTGTTGACGCGGCGGGCGTGCTGCAACGGTTTCGGCTCGATGCTGCTGCCGCGCTCGGCATGCTGCCGCCCGCTGCTGATCCATCGCTGTTGCTGGAAATTGATCAATGGCTCGACGGACGCTTATCCGATGAAAACAGCCTCGAACTCCGCCGCATGCTGCTGGAGGACGAGGACACGCGCGCGCTCCGCGACGCGCTTCAGCAGACCCGCCGAACCATTGAACAGGCGCTTCCGTCGCTGTTTGCGGCCACACTTACGGACGAGCAACTTGAGCAGGTAGTAGAGGCGGTTGCGCCGCAGCCGGCGCCCGCCAGCGGCAAACAACTGGTGTGGCCGTCGGCGCTGCTTGGCGCGGTGGTGCTGGCGATCGTGGCGGCCATTATTTTCGGGCCGCATCTGCTGTCGCAGACCGGCGCAAACGCCCAGACGCCGCAGCGTGCCGCCGATGTGATCGAGGCGGCTATTCATCGCTTTGACCAGCCGCCGCTGCATGCGGGCGTGCTGTACGAACGCTACCAGGTGCAGCTTGACGACCAGCAAGCCTTGCTTGAGCGGCGCTACGACTACGCAACGCCGAACCGCATGGTCATGCGCGTGCTTTCCACCGACGCGAATCAGCCGCCGCGCGCCGCCATCAGCAGCGACGGCAAAAGTTTAATCCAGTATCGCTACGAGCAACAATCCTCGCGTTCCACACCTGCGGCGGTTGACGTGCATGTCACGCCGAGTGAGGCGCAGGCGACGTTGCCGGTGCTGCGCAGCTTCTTCAACTCGACTTCGCTCTTTCTCGACACGTCGTATGCGGTGGACCTGAGCGCGCTGTATCTCGGGCAGGCTCGCCAGCAGGGCGCGACATCCCTTGGAGAGGCGACCTTCCTCGACCGGCCAGCCTACTTGCTGAGCTACCAGGCTCCGCAGTTACCAACCCGGCATGACACGACCGGCCAGCCGGTGCGCGTGGTATTGACAATCGACCGCGCGACATACGCGCTGCTCGATGTTGCGGTTATTCCCGTCGGAGCCGCTGAAAGCACGACGTCGCATCCATGGCATGCCCAGGCTTTTGAGATGAGCGACACGGCTCCCGATAGCGCCTTTCAACTGCCGAGCACCGGCCAGGTTGCAGAGCGACAAGGGTTGATGAGCCCGCATGCGCCAACCATTGCTGAGCGGCAGACACTTAGTTTGGCGCAGGCGCAACGCATCGCGGATCCACCGCTGCTGCTGCCAGAGCAACTGCCGAGTGACACCATGCTCGGCCTGGCGTTGCGGCTGGGCCGCTGGGGGGCAGATCGGAACGATAACAACAATATCGGCATTTTTTACGAAGGCGAGTTCCAGAGTCTGGTGCTTTTGCCGCACCGATTGGACAATTCTGATGTGACTGACCTTGGGCCAGAGCAGCACGTCGGGAATTATCGCTATCGCTTTGTAAAGACGACTGATCCGCTCAGGGCGGTCGCCGCCGAGGTGTATCGCGCGGATGGTCAGGGGGAACAGGTAAACGTCATTTTTCTGGATTCGTACGCCACGCAAGCCGAGCGCGAGGCACAGCTTACCAATGTAATCAAGTCGCTGACGCCCGTCACCATGCAGAATTTGCCGGCGTTGGAAAGCCGCTTTCCGCACGGGAGCAGCGAGCAAGGGTAGCGCTCATGCGCAAAGAACAAGAGGTCAGGTACATCACCTGACCTCTTTTGCTACATGCGCTTTTTGGTGTGCTAGCGATTGCCACCGAACATGCCGCCGAGGCCGCCTAGCATCTGGTTGATCGAATCCTGCGATACCTGGCCGTTCAGCATGGCATCCACCTGCGACGCGAACTGCGGTGGCAGGCGATCTTTGATGGTGTTGACGACGATCTGCACGGCCTGTTGTGCCTGGTCATGGGAAATACCGGTCTGCGACGCCACCTGCTTGACAACTTCTTCCATTCGGTCCTCCTTGCATGTCAATAACACGACGTACGCGATGGCTGCTTCCTCCACGGCTGAACGCCGCAGGTGAGCAGCGGGAGCCCGCTTCGAGCGGGCCAGGGACCGCGTACCGCGTGTCAATAAAAGATGTTCCTGTCCTCGTTGACAGCATAAGGCTTGCCATGGTTATTTCGCATGCCAGCAAGCATGTTGCTGCCCTTTTTGTCCATGAAAGGTCTAGGCAGAACGTGTTTTGACGCGTATAATGTCATACAAGGTTTGTTGCTCAGGTTCCCGCTTTGAAAATAGCAGATTGCCCATGAAACATCACACACGACGTTTTCTTGCGTTGGTGGCCGTTGTGCTCCTCGGCCTTGCAGCGTTCCTGCTGCCTGATTCATTGTTCGCTAACCGGGCTCCACAGGGTGATTTCGTCGCTCCCATGTCGCCGCGCGAGGCGCAGACGCGGGTTGCTGCCGCGCAGGCCGCCGACGCGCAGCAACGTGCTAGGTTGCTGGCATCGCTGCCGCCCACCGCCGCCTCTGAACTGCCCATCGTGCAAACGGTGTATGTCGCGCAGACCAATCATCACCTGAGCAACCGTGCCGGCTTTCTGACGTGGTGGCTCGAACATGGTGGCGTGATGATCTTCGGCTATCCGATCAGCGATGAAATCGTTGAGAATGGTCGCATGGTGCAATACTTTGAGCGCGCGCGCTTTGAGTACCACCCGGAAGCGGCCAACCCCGATGAGCGCATCCAGCTTTCGTTATTGGGGCGCGAGATTACCGCAGGACGCACTTTTCCGCCTGCCGGGCCAGAGGCTGGCGAGGTGTTCTTTCCCGAAACCAGCCACACGCTCAGCGGCGTGTTCCTGCGCTTCTGGCAGAAACGTGGCGGCATTCCAATCTTTGGCTTCCCGATCAGCGAGCCAATGGATGAGGTGAGTCCCGCCGATGGGCAAACCTACCAGGTGCAATACTTTGAACGTGCGCGCTTCGAGTATCATCCTGATGAATTGGGCGCGTTCTACCGGGCGCAGGTGCAGGCGTATGGTTTGCGGCTCGACGCATTACATGAAATCTCGCTGGGCGATCTGGGCCGGCAAGCCGCGCAAGCGAAGAATTATGCCTTTGCGCAGGACACGCGCGTGGCTGGCGCGCCGGAGTGGTCTCCGGCGTTGTGGCCGCGCCGGATCGATGTGGATTTGACCACGCAACACCTGACCGCCTACGAAGGCAGCACGCCGGTGTACACCGCGCCGGTGGCGACGGGCAAAAATGGCTTCGAAACGCCGACCGGCACCTTTGCCATATACAGCCGCGCGCCCATGGAGACCATGACTGGCTCGGCTGGTGGTGAGACGTGGTATGTGCCGGACATTCCGTGGGTGCAGTACGTGGTGGGCGGTGTGGCACTCCACGGCACCTACTGGCATGATCAGTGGGGCACGGGGTTTCGCCTGTCGCATGGCTGCATCAACCTCAACATCGACGACGCGCAATGGTTGTACGAGTGGGCCGATATCGGTACGCCTGTGGAAATTCATTATTAGCACACATGGCTCGCATGATGTGCTGTTTGCCGTTCAAAATGCACACATGATGCTTTGGAGTGTGCTATGTAGCGGCTTGTGAAAAAGTGAACGTTCTTGTGCCTATCAGCATACAACTGCTTGACAGAACACACAAAATGAAGGTATCATTAAAAATTATAACAGCTTATTCATCTGACTATACGTAGTAGCAGCACCAAAAAGCGACGTGCCGTTTTGCCCGTCGTTTGCTGCACCTTAACAAGTGCATAGGAGGACAACGTGCCTGGTGAATTATGGGCCGTGCTAGGGCTGGTGCTTGGAATGGGCATCGGCGCTGGTATCGGCGTTTTTCTTTACAAAAGCGCGCTGACAAATCGTCTGCGCCAGAACGAAACGGAGGCACGATTGCTGCTTGAAGCCGCCCGCGCGGAGCAGAAGGATATCATTCTGCATGCCAAAGATGAGGCGCTTCAATTTCGTAACGAGGCCGAAGCGCAGGTGCGCGAGGCGCGTGCAGCAGTCGCGAAGCAAGAAGAGCGCATCCAGCGCAAGGAAGAAAATCTCGACCGTAAGCTGGATGGGCTTGAACGGCGCGAACGGCAAATGCAAAGCCGCGAACGCCAGATAGAGCAGCTTCACCAGGAGGCTGATCGCATTCATCAACAACAGCGCACGGAGCTTGAGCGAATCTCGGGTTTGAGTCAGGAAGAAGCCCGGGCGATCATCCTTGAGAAAGTCGAGAGTGAGTCGCGCGATGAGGCTGCCCGCCGCATTCGTGAAATCGAGCGGGCGACCCACGAAGAGGCTGACAAAACAGCGCGCAAGATTCTGAGTCTTGCGATTCAACGCTGTGCCTCGGACTACGTCGCGGAAGTGACGGTGTCCACGGTGGCGCTTCCCAGCGAAGAACTCAAAGGCCGGATTATTGGCCGTGAAGGTCGCAACATTCGTGCGTTCGAGCAAATCAGCGGCGTCGATATCATCGTTGATGATACGCCTGAAGCGGTCACGCTGTCGTGCCATGATCCGGTACGGCGCGAGGTCGCACGCGTCGCGCTGACGCGGTTGCTCAAAGACGGGCGCATTCACCCCACGCGGATCGAAGAAGTTATCTTGAAAACCCAGCAAGAGATCGACGTGATTATGCGTGAGGAAGGCGAGCGCGTCGCCTATGAGGCGAATGTTCAGGGGTTGCATCCTGACCTGATCAAGCTGCTGGGACGGCTTAAATATCGTACCAGCTATGGCCAGAACGTTCTGCATCACTCGCTTGAATGCGCGTTATTGGCGGCGCACATGGCCGCCGAGCTTGGCGCGAATATCAACGTCGCGAAAACAGCGGCGTTGCTTCATGATATTGGCAAAGCCGTGGACCATGAAGTCCAGGGGCCGCATGCCCTGATTGGCGCGGATATTGCGCGGCGGCTTGGCCGTTCGCCCGCCATTGTGCACGCGATCGCCGCGCATCACAACGAAGAAGAGCCGCAAAGCGTGGAGGCGTTTCTGGTGCAGGCGGCAGATGCAATCTCCGGTGGGCGTCCGGGCGCGCGCCGCGAGACGATCGACCTGTATATCAAACGACTGGAGGCTTTGGAGACAGTAGCAACGTCCTTTCCTGGTGTGCAGCGTGCCTTTGCTATTCAGGCAGGCCGCGAAGTGCGGGTGATGGTACAGCCGGATTCGGTTGATGATCTGGGCAGTATTCATCTCGCGCGTGATGTTGCCAAAAAAATCGAAGAAAGCCTTCAGTATCCAGGACAGATCAAAGTCACGGTGATTCGTGAAACACGCTCGGTCGACTACGCAAGGTAGCGTTCGGGACGCCAATGCAGACATGTACTTGGCATAGGATTTGCTCAAACTTGCTCAATGGAATGGTGCATACAATGCATTTTTGCCCATACACTGCGCCGTGAATTGCGCAAGCATCTCACTACATCTTTCGACACGTCAACACAGTAAAGGGAGCTCGCTTATGGGCCTCGACATGCAGGATCCAGAGACCAGAATGGCTTCGACACCTATGTCCAACCCATCGCAGGAGGAAGGCATGACAACCAATATTGCTCAAACCACCGAATTTGCTCGCGCCGTAGGTGCCAGCAATGCCCAACCCGTGGAGCGCCGCGGTGCCGCCGAAGTCTTGAAGGTTTCGACCCGTTCACGGCCAAGCGCGGTCGCCGGAGCTATCGCTGGTGTCATCCGTGACAGTGGCATGGCCGAGGTCCAATCCATTGGTGCCGGAGCAACTAACCAGGCTATCAAAGCAGTTGCCATCGCGCGCAGCTACTTGAGCGAGGAAGGCATCGAAATTGTGTGCATTCCTTCCTTCATCGATGTTGCAATCGAAGAAGAAGAGCGCACCGCTATCCGCCTCGTGGTTGAGCGCCGCTAGCGACATGGTTGTCATTGCAGCGGAACGAAAAGACAGTCGTACATAGATGTACGGCTGTTTTTTATTGCCAAAACCGATAGACGTACAGCTATCAGCTACGTGTCGGTAGCGGCGTACAGAGCGTGCTGGAAGAAATTGGGGAGGAGAGGGCCTCGTTGCCCTCCGAAGGTACAATCAGCGCCAGCTGGAAAATGCCATGGACACCACCACCCCGGCGGTCAACGCGCCGCCAATGTTAAGGGCATCTGCCACTGGTAATACACCGCTCAGAATCGGTGCGCCGAGCGCCACGACCAGCCAGAGTACCCAGGAAGGAATAAGCAGCGTGCGCTTTTTGATGCGGTGCAGGCGCGACGTGCTGATGACGCGAATAGTTGCGAGCCAGCCAATTGCGGCGATAAGAAGTGTGATCAGAATTGTTGACGACAACATAGGTGTGTGCTTCTCCCAGCGTTTTACTTTTCCATATTGTACCAAATTGTAGCTTTTTTGTTGAAGCAGTAAATAGGAGCATAGTACCAACGTACAGCAGACCCTGCATGGAGCACAAAATCAGTCGAATGGTGGAGCGTTGCTTCCGATCCTGCGCTTGACAGAAGGATTATACCTTATTACACTGCATGATAGTGGCTCCATGCAGACATGAAACGCGCTTCTGTCTGCGAAGTTGCCACAGATTCGGTTTCTACGCTAATTCTATTCTATTGGAGTGCAAGCAGGTGCCAATCTTGTTGCATGCGATCCGCCGATTGGTTCTTACCTGTGCTACACTTTACGGCAGCGTCGTCGTGGTGCTGTCGCTTCTCTGGGCTGCTGGGCCGCAGCATGTGTGGTGGGTAGCGCTGTCGAATATTTTCGCGCCGTACGCCTTCCTGCCGTTGCTGGTGCTTGTGCCTGCCGCAATGCTGCTGCGTTCGCGCTGGCTCACCGGTTGGCTGGCGGTGCTGCTGCTGCTGTTTGGAGTGCTGTTTGGCAGCCAGTTGCTGCCACGCGCGCCTCAGCGTGAAGCAGCGACGTTGCGCGTTGTGACGTTCAACCAGTTGTTTAATAACAAGCGAACGGCTGATGTGATTGCCGCGATTCGCGCGCAGAACGCCGATGTCGTCGCGTTGCAGGAATTATCCGATTCCGTTGCGGCAGCGGCGCAGCAGCAATTGCATGACGAATATCCGTACCAGCTTTTGCAGCCCGCCGATCAGCCCAGTGGTCTGGGGGTGCTCAGCCGCTACCCGTTCGATGTGCACCCCGTCGCTCCTGACGCGCGTTATCAAAAAGTGGTGCTTCATGCGGGCGGCACGGCTATTACAGTCCTAAATGTGCATCCGCATGTGCCGCGCGTGCAGTTTCGTGAAAGCCATATCACTCGCCCATGGCAGCAGGGTGGTGGTTATGATACCAGTACGCGCACACAGGAACTTGACGGTGTTTTGAATGAAATGTATCAAACGGCAGGAGCAATATTGGTCGTCGGCGATTTTAATCTTAGCGACCGCGAGCCAATGTATCAATTGTTCAGCGCCCGCATGCACGACGCGTTTCGGGAAACGAACTGGGGTTTTGGGTTTACATTTCCGAATCATGGTCATTTTGGCCCCGTAGAACTACCGTTTCCACTTGTTCGGATCGATTATGTGTGGAGCGCGGGTGGCATGCTGCCAGTCGCAACGAATGTCAACTGTAACGATGTCGGTTCTGATCATTGCATGCTGGTTGCGGATATGACGTTGCGCAGCTAATCCCAGGTGTTGGAGTGCAGTCAAGTCATCAATAGGGTTGGTGCCATGAAACTTAAAATTATTGTCCATGAAGCGGAAGAGGGCGGCTATTGGGCTGATGTTCCAGCGATACCCGGGTGTGCGACTCAAGGGGAAACCTTTGAGGAACTGCTTCAAAATCTCTATAAAGCTGTTGAGGGCTGCTTGAGCGAAAAGGATAGTCATTGTTACGAGTACAGGGTAGTCACTCTATTTACGGGAAACGTGGAAGCAGTGTGAGGCTATCAATCCCAGTTATGGAAACCAGGCGCTCAAGGTAGGATTGTTAAGGCATCTCATGAAGCTGGCGAACATATCCGAAGATGAACTTTAGGTAGCATGCCTGCTCGTTGCGCTCAGTACTTTGTATCTTTCTTTCGATTTTGCAATCTGCAATTTCTTGAAAGGGGGTGGTCGCCATGGTAGGCGATGATGTAGGTGTAGTATGCTTCGTCGGTTTGACACAATCTACCGGGCGGCGAATCGTTTCCAGCTTTCAGTTCTGAGTTTTGAGTTCTGAGTTTGGGTGCTCAACTCAAAACTTAGAATTCAAAACGCAAAACGTTTCCTCGCCCATGCAGAAAGGATACTGTCATGGGCTTTTCTTCGCGTTACCATGCCGCAGAGGCCGAGCGCCGCTGGCAAACATACTGGGCGAGCGAGCGCGTCTATGAGTTTAATCCGGATGACTCGCGTCCGATCTTCGCAATCGACACCCCGCCGCCGACTGTTTCTGGCGATATTCACATCGGTCATGTGTATTCCTACACGCAGGCTGAGGCCATGGCGCGCTTCTGGCGCATGCAGGGCTACAACGTCTATTATCCGTTTGGCTTCGATGACAATGGCCTGCCAACCGAGCGCTTTGTCGAGAAGCGCCTGGGCCAGCGCGCCCGCGACGTGGGCCGCGATGCCTTCATCGCCGCATGCCTCGACGTTTCGCGCGAGGTCGAGGATCGCTTCGAGGCGTTCTGGAAGGCTCTTGGCTTCAGCGTCGACTGGCGGCTGCGCTACTCAACAATTGATCCGAACGCGCGCCGCACGTCGCAGTGGTCGTTTCTCGATCTGTATCGCAAAGGGCTGGTTTACCGCGCGCAGGCCCCGAATCCATGGTGCGTCGAGTGTCAGACGGCGATTGCGCAGGCCGAGATGGACGACACAGATCGTGAGACGGCTTTCTACACACTTCAATTTCAGATTGCAGATTGCAGATTGCAGATCAACCCGGACCAGGACCAATCTGAAATGTGCAATCTACAATCTGCAATCCAGATCGCCACCACCCGCCCCGAACTGCTGCCCGCATGCGTGGCCGTGTTCGTTCATCCCGATGACTCGCGCTACGCCGCGCTTGTTGGACATGAAGCTATCACGCCGCTGTTTGGGCGGCGCGTGCCGATCCTGGCCGATGCCGCCGTTGATCCGTCGAAAGGTACCGGCGCGGTCATGTGCTGCACGTTCGGCGACACCACCGATGTCATGTGGTGGCGCGAGCATCAGCTGCCGCTCATTCCGCTTGTCACGCGGCAAGGGCGGCTGAGCGAAGATGGCAGCCCATACGCCGGGCTGACGTTGCGGCAGGCCCGCGAACGAATCGTCGCCGACCTGCGCGAAGCTGGCGCGCTGCTCGATGAGCAGGCGACCGTGCAGACCGTGCGCGTCCATGAGCGCTGCGGCACGCCGCTGGAGATCCTGGAGACCAGTCAGTGGTTCATTCGCGTGCTTGACGCCAAAGCGGCGCTGCTCGCCGCCGGGCGGCAGATCGCCTGGCACCCGGCGCACATGCACACGCGTTACGAGCACTGGGTGTCTAATCTCAACTGGGACTGGTGCATCTCGCGCCAGCGCTTCTTTGGCGTGCCGTTTCCGGTCTGGCACTGTGACGCATGCGGCGGGGTTGTGCTGGCCGACGAGTCACAACTGCCGGTTGATCCAATGCAGACCGCGCCGCCACATCCCTGTGCATGCGGCAACGCTGATTTGCGGCCAGATCCCGATGTCATGGACACCTGGGCGACCTCGTCGGTCAGCCCGCAGATTGCCGGGCAGATGCTCGACAATCCAGCGCTGTTCGAGCGGCTGTTCCCGATGCAGTTGCGCCCGCAAGCGCACGACATCATTCGCACATGGGCGTTTTACACGATTGCCAAGTCGCACTTTCATTTCGGTACAATTCCATGGGAAACGCTCATGATATCCGGCCATGCGCTTGCGCCAGCCGGCGGCAAAATCAGCAAATCGAAAAGCAACTCCGCCGTCGATCCAGCTGCGCTGATCGAGCGCTACGGCGCGGACGCGTTGCGTTACTGGGCGTGCAGCGGCAGCATCGGCGCGGACCAGCAGGTCGACGAGACGCTGATGAAGCAGGGCGTGCGGCTTGTGACGAAGCTGTGGAACGCTGCACGGTTTATCGGATTGCAGATTGCAGATTACATATTTCAGATTGATTCTGACAATCAACAATCGACAATCTGCAATCTGCAATGGAGCGACCGCTTCCTGCTTTCATCGCTTCAGCGGCTCGTGGCGCAGGCCACCGGGCAGTTCCGCGCTTACGACTACGCGGCGGCGCTGGAGGCGACCGAGCGCTTTTTCTGGAACACGCTGTGCGACAATTATCTGGAATGGGTCAAGGGGCGGCTGTACGACGGCGCTGGCATGGAACGCGCGGCGGCGCAGTGGACACTTCACCAGGCGTTATTGATATTGCTGAAGCTGTTTGCGCCGGTCATGCCGCACATCACCGAGGAGATTTACCAGCAACTGTTCGCGCATGAGGAAAGCTGCCGCTCGATTCATCTTTCGGCATGGCCGGTGCCGGACGACACGCTGCTCGATTCTGAGGCCGAGCGGGTTGGCATGGCGCTGCTGGCGCTGACGACCGCAGCCCGGCGCTGGAAAACGGCGCGGCAGCTCAGCCTCGGCGCGGAGCTGGCGCAGATGACCATCGCCGCCGATGACGACTCGTTGC
>DASTWM010000009.1:0-11670 GCA_035765855.1 Roseiflexaceae bacterium | reverse complement strand
AAGGAAGGACTGGCGCGGCTGCATAATCTCGAACTGTTTCCACAATCGCCGAGCCTGACGCTGGAAACGTATCAAGCGATCGGGCGCAACGCCGCGCGCTACGCGAAAGGGCTGGCCGTGCAGCCGGTGCCGGTGCAGGTTGATAATTGGGCGCGGCTGCGGCTGATTGTGAAGACCACGCTGCTGCACCGCCGCGAAACCGAAGAAATCCGCGACCAGCCGCCCATGGAGTGGCGCTTTGATTGGGAGCCGGATGTGTAGAAGTGAAGAATCTTTACCCTCACCCTCAATCCCTCTCCCAGTGGGAGAGGGATTGAGGGTGAGGGCGCAAAGGACATACCATGTCATCGAAGCAATACCCATTGATGGAGAACGCCGCCGACACGCTGGAGTCGGCGAGCGGGCGGAAATTAACTGACATTACGCTCGAAGCGGTCAGCGCGGGCGAGCTTGACATCAGCGATCTGCAAATTCAGGCCGACACATTACGCGCGCAGGCCGACATCGCGCGGGAAGCAGGCTTTCACCAGCTTGCCGCCAACCTTGCCCGCGCCGCCGAACTGACCGCCGTGCCGAATGCCGACGTGCTGCGCATGTACGAACAACTTCGCCCGGGACGCGCCTCCTACGAGGAGTTGTCCGCGCTGGCCGAGTTGCTCGAACAGCGCTACCACGCCACCGAAACGGCGCGCATGGTGCGCGAGGCCGCGACCGTCTACCAGGCCAGGGGGCTGCTGAAACGCACGTAAGCCGTTACAGATACGTCGCGATCCTGGTCGCCAGCGCGCGCACGCTGATCGGCTTGCTCAGATACTCGTTTGCGCCCGCCTGGAGGCAGCGCTCACGATCGCCCGGCATCGCCAGCGCGGTGAGCACAAGAATGGGCACGTTCGCGATGCTGCTGTCAGCACGGATGCGCCGCGTCGCTTCCAGCCCATCCATGCCGGGCATTTGCACATCCATCAAAATCAACGCCGGACGCGCGTCACGCGCCTGCGCGACCGCCTCGGTTCCGTTGCGCGCCACCAGGACATGGTAGCCGACCGAAGCTAAATAGTCGGCAATGATCATGCTGCTCGCCTCGTTGTCCTCAGCCAGAAGAATGGTTGGCAAGCTGTCGGACGGGCTTGTCCGCTCGGCATCGGTTGTTGATGCGAATCCATGTGAAAGCCGGTGCAACAACTGCTGAATGTCAGCGCGCGTGTATGGCTTAATGAGATGCGCCACGGCTTCATGCGCGCGTGGGTGCGCATGCCCATCCACAACCGACACAATCACAACGGGAATAGCGCGCGTGCGCCGATCGGCCTTAAGTTGCGTCAGCACATCCCAGCCAGTCGTGTCGGGCAGCAGTAAATCCAGCACAATCAGGTTGGGCTGAAACGAAATAGCCGACTCAACCACGCCGCTGCCGCGCGGATGAATCTGCGTGATCATGCCACATTCCGCAAAATAGCGCTCGGCCTGCGCGGCAGCGGTCGGCGAATCTTCAATAATCAGCACCCGCTGCATGCCCACAGGCGCGCAGGCGGTGCAGTCACCTGCCGCCGTGCCGTACCCGTTTGCCGCATCGCTCCACGGCAGCGCCACCGTGAAGCGGCTGCCAACCCCTTCCTCGCTTGTCACCGAGACGCCGCCGCCGTGCAATTCGGTCATGCGGTAAACCAGCGCCAGCCCAAGGCCGGTGCCTTCGTACCGCCGCGCTAGCCGGCGGTCAAGCTGCACGAACGGTTGAAACAAGTGCGCTAATTGATCGAGCGCAATGCCAATGCCGGTGTCCCATACGGTGAAACGCAGCACATGCTCATTGGCGTCTGCCGTTACTTCAAGCCCGACCGCGCCACCGTCAGGGGTGAATTTAACCGCATTCGATAATAAATTCACCAGAATCTGCTTCAGGCGACGTGTGTCAGCCCGCACGCGCGTTGCCGCCGGATCGAGCGACAACTGCATGTCAATGTGCTTCTTTTGCGCGGCCTGCCGCAGCATGCGCATGCTCGCCTGGCACATCTGCTCGACGAGCACATCTTCGATATCTACGCCCATCTTGCCCGCGTCGATCTTGGCAAGATCAAGGATATCATTGATCAGCGCGAGCAAATGGCGGCCACTTTCTTCAACCGTCTGCAAGGCGTGATCCTGCTGATCGTTCAGCGACCCATACGTCTGCTCGCGCAACGCTTCGGAAAGACCAAGCACGGCATTCAGCGGCGTGCGCAATTCATGGCTCATGCTCGCCAGAAACTCATCCTTAAGGCGGGCGGCGCGCGCTAATTCGGCATTGGCCGCGCTCAGGTCAGCGGTGCGTTCCTCGACCCGCCGCGCAAGCTGGGCGCGCTCTTCTTGCAGCGAACGTTCCATGTGTTTGCGCTCGGTGATGTCATGGGTCATCACCATGCCAGCAATAACGTTGTCCTGCTCGTCGCGAACAGGAACAATATGAACCAGAGCGGTTCTGTTTTCATACTGCATTTCTACCGTGCTCTGCTGCCCGGCAAGCGCCGCACGGTACAGTGGTTCGATCAGGGCAACGTGGTCGGGTGGAAATGCTTCCCAGATGGTGCGCCCTTCAAGTACATCACCTGATAAGCTAACAAGCTCGAATCCAGCGCCGTCGGCAATGGTATAGCGCAAATCATGATCAAATAACATCACCACACCATTGGGGAAATGGTGCGCCAGCGTGCGGTACAGTTGTTCACTGCGCCGCACAGCTTCCTCAGCCTGCTTGCGTTCGGTTAAATCGATCACCACGCCCTGCATGAACAGCGGCGTGCCGTCGTCGTCGCGCACCACACGCGCCATATCGCGCAGCCAGACCAATCGCCCAGCGCGCGTGAAAGAGCGATATTCCCTGCTGTATGGCTCGTTACTCTTGTGCATGCGTGCTACGTCAGCCAATAACTGCGCCCGATCATCAGGGTGCGCCAGTTTCAACCAGAGTTCAGGGTCAGCAAGCCATTCCTCAGGAGAAAAGCCCAGAATGGGTTCAATCTGTGGGCTGACGTACATCGTGGAACTGTGCGCATCAATAGCAGCGGTATAAATAATCGCCGGAATCTGCTCCACAAGGGTGCGGTAACGCAGTTCCGCGGCGCGAAATGCGTCTTCGGCATGCCTGCGCTTGGTAATATCACGCGCAATTCCCTGGATGGCAATCACGCGCCCGGCGTCATCGTAGATTGGCACGCCCTGGTGCTCGGTCCAGACAATTTCTCCATGTTTATGTAACCAGCGCATCTCAACCGGCTTCACATTATCTTCCGGGTGCTTGATCAAGGAAGCCAGCAGCGGGCGATCATCTGGATGAACAATTTTTGCGAGCAAATCGGGATCAGCGTAATGCTCTTCGGGCGTGTAGCCGCACAGCGCGGCTGCCGATGGACTGACATAGTCGAAGCCGCATGGCAATGTGACCCGGTAGCGAAACACCAGATCGCGGGCATGCTCGGCCAGCAGCCGAAACTGCTCTTCGCTGCGCCGCAATGCCGCTTCAGCGTGTTTCTGTTCGGTCACATCGAGCACCATAATGCCGACGCCGAGAATGCTGTCATCGCGCGTGCGTACCGGGTAGTAGCTGCACAGCCAGTGGCGCGGCGCAGCGGGATTCGTCGGCTCCGCCTCGGCAATGGCTACGTTGAGCAGCGGCATGCCAGTTTCGAGCACACGCATCGCCAACGGTTCGATGTATTCGACGAGGTGCGGGAAAAGTTCCGCGGCCGTATGGCCCAGATGCCGTTCTGGCGGCAGCCTGTTCAGGTCAGCGAGCTGCGTGTTGATGAATCGATAGCGCACCTCACGATCGACAAAGGCGAAGCCGAATGGAGCGCTTTGCATGACCGTATCAAGGAGCGCCAGCGCTTCATCTTTGCTGCGCATGGCGGCCTGAGCTTCGTCAAAGAGGCGCGCGTGGTCGATGGCCTGCGCTGCCAGCAACGCCAATTCCTGGGCGAGCGCCAGATCATCGTCGTCGTAGCGCCGCTCGCTCTCGGTGATCAGCATGCCAAGCGCGCCGATCACCTGCCCGCGCGCCGTGATCGGCACCATCAGCGCTGAAGTTACGCCTAAGTGCCGCAGCACCCGCACATGTGCCTGATTGCAGGCGGCATGTTCAAGCAGCGTATCGTTCACTTCGCTGGTGAGCACCGGCTGGCCCGTTCGCAACACGCTGGAGAGCGTCTGCGAGTCGTTCAGCGGCGGGCGCATGGCGTGCAGCAGCAGGTCTTTCTCCGGTACGCCATGCATGGCGATCACGCGCTGCACATGCCCATCGACCAGCAGATCAACCGTGCAACCATCGCCAAGAAAGGGAACTGCGATGCGCGCCAGGTTGTCGAGCGTTGTTTGATGATCGAGTGAGGAGGCCAGCACGCGGCTTGCCTCGGCAAGAAACGCCTGACGCTGACGGGCCGCCTCGGCGATTGCCTGCGCGGCCCGGGATTGCCGCAGCAGGCGCGCATTTTCGTCCTCGATCCGTCGCCGCGCGGTGATGTCGATAACGAACACGACCGGCACCACCCGCTGTTCAAGTTTGAGGTAGCTCAATCCTGCCTGAATCGGAAAAATCTGACCATTTTTATGACAGCCGCGCACTTCCGGCCCATGACCAAGCGGAAGCATCCATGGTTCATCGGCATCGCTGGCGCGGTACGCAGCATGCAGCTCCGGCGCGTCTTCCGCAACCAGCACTTCAAGCGGCTGCCCAACCAGTTCACCGGGATCATAGCCAAACATGCGCTCAAGCGCGGGGTTCGCCCCGCTGACATGGCCCGTGTCATCCAGCGCTACAATTCCCAGCGGCGCAGCGTCAAATAACGGCCCAAACGACGCGTGCCATGCGTCAGGCATATGGTCCTCCAGTTCAGCCACGTAGAGCCGAAGAGTCGCCGGAAAGATGTTCTGCGGCCCGATATTGTTGTGCCACCTCGTGAATGCGGCGGCGCAGTTCAGCAGCATTCCATGGCTTCTGAACGTAGCCACGCACGTTGCCGATGTTGAGCGCTTCGCTGAGCACCGCGTGATCGAAGTAGCCTGAGCAGAGAATGCCAAGCGTGGAAGGGCTTATGTGCCTGGCGCGTTCCAACAGTTGGATGCCGGTCGTCACCGGCATGCGCTGGTCGGTCAACATCACGGCGATCTTTTCCCGGCTGAGAATTTCTATGGCCTGATCGGCATTCATGGCAGTGAACACAATAAATGAGTCTTCCAGATGGCGGCGCAACATCTGCGTGATTTGTGTTTCATCATCCACGAGCAGCACGGACAGGCGTTCGTCCTTGATAGTTGCAGGATGCAGCCGCAGAAATGCGTCAACGACTTTGGGGTCAAAATGCGTTCCTGCCTGCTCCCGAATGTAGGCGCGCACCTGTTCCTCCGGCCACCCTTTGCGGTACGGACGATCGAACAACAAGGCATCCCACACGTCGATTACCGCGAAAATGCGCGCCGCAAGCGGAATGTCCTCGCCTTTGAGCCTGCGCGGGTAGCCGGTCCCATCCCAACGCTCATGGTGGCAGTAGGGAATATCGAGCGCGGGCCGCAGGTAGGCAATCGGCGCTAACATATCGTAGGCATACACGGGGTGCAGCCGCATGATCTGCCATTCTTCGTCGGTGAGCGGGCCGGGCTTGAGCAGAATGCTGTCGGGAAGACCCATTTTGCCAATGTCGTGCAGCAGCGCGCCGCGTTGCACATGCACCAGATCGGCCTGACTGATGCCCATGGCCTGTGCAAGCGCCAGTGCCATATTTGTGACGCGCTGCGCGTGGCCTTCGGTCTCTTTGTCGCGCAATTCAAGCGCCCGCGCCCAGCCTTCCAGGGTCGATGTGTAGGCCAGCAAAAGTTCATTATTCACGCGCTGCATCGACTCGAACAGCGCGGCATGATCAATGGCGATTGCGGCCTGCCCGCCGAGCATTTCAAGAAACGCCAGCCATTCTTCGTCGACAGCGAGCTGCGCGCGGTGAAATACTTCAAGCACGCCCTCGACCTGCCCTTTGGCGATCAGCGGCACGCCGTAGTAGGTTGCGCATGGTTCCGTCAGCGGCGAACGTGCATCTGGCTGCTCAGCGAGTTCCTGAAGCCCAGACACGCGCCGCTTCAGCGCAACCTGGCCCGCATAGCCTTCGCCGATGCGCACGCTTGACTGGCGCAGATGGCCGCGCGCAAAGCCGCGCACGAACGTATACTCAAACACATGGGTATATGGCCGCCGCAGCAGCACCGCCGCTGAATCGACCTGCAAATGATCGATGACCTGATCGAGCACGATGTTCATGGTAACTTGCAGATCGAGGCTGGATGTAATCGCATTGTCGATCGCGCGCAAGGCCATCTGGCGATCAATATGGCGCTTGATCTGCGCCTCTGACTGCTTGCGTTCGCTGATGTCGCGCACATTGACCTGTGCCATCGGGATGCCATCCCACTCGATGTACCCGGCATCCACTTCAATCGGCAGGCGCTGCATATTGGCGCGCGCCAGCACGCTTTCAAAGCGTGCGACGTAGGACCGCTCGGCGAGCACGCGCAGAATCTCGCCGCTGAATTGCTCGTACAATCCAGGGACAATATATGCCTGGAGTAAGCTTCCTGCAGCAGTCTGGTCCTCCCTTCCAATCATGCGGTTAAATGCACGATTAGCCAGATGCAGCGTCCCATCTTTACGGACGAGCAGCAGACCATTCGGCGACAATTCAATCACGCGCTCGAATTTCGTTCGCTCGGCAACCAGGCGGCGGTAGCGGTTGAGCCGCGCGATGGTGCGGATGCGCGCCCGTAGTTCCGCGCGGTCATACGGCTTCGATACACAATCGTCGGCACCGGCCTCAATGCCCGCCAGGCGCGACTCGCGATCGTCGAGCGCAGTCACCAGAATAATCGGGACATCGACAAGCTGCGGATCGGCCCGCAGGCGACGACACACTTCGAAGCCATCCATGCCTGGCATCATGACATCGAGCAGGATGATGTCAGGGTGGATCTCGGTGGCAATTTCAATGGCGGCCATACCATTAGCAGCAAACACAAGTTGGTAGCCCTGCTGGTGCAGCAATGCCGCCAGCGTTTCGCGTCCAGCTGAATCATCGTCGACAATGAGAATCACAGTTGAATGATTCATAGCGTTTTCAGGTACGCTCCCTCTAGAGAGCAGGTAAGTACAGCACAGTCATTGTTGTACTATAGGACTATGGAGCCTGTTGATAGCTACTGACACATCCACATGGGTATCATTCGCTACCGAACGTGAAGTCTGTTTTTATGCAGTAGGTATGTCCCGGAAGCTGCTGTAAGGTATAGCCATGCAGAGGGCGTATACGTCCACTATGGGCAATAGTGTAGCCAGGATATCAGTATCTTACCACTAGGAAAATCCTGGGGTGAGGCTACGAAACAGGAGTACCGGGTGGAAGTGGGCCAGGTGCATGTTACTCATCGGCTGTGATAATGCCGTTCCGAATCGCATAGCGCACAAGGCCGGGAACGTCATAAATACCAAGCCGTTCCATGAGTTGTGAACGGTGCATCTCAACCGTTTTGGTGCTGATGTTGAGTTTATTCGCAATTTCCTTGGTTGTGTTGCCTTCCGCCACAAGTTGCAAGACTTCGCGCTGGCGCGGCGTTAAACGATCGAGCGGATGGAGGAAACTGGCAATATCCGCGAAGTATTCCGGCGAATGCACGTATTGCTCGATGAGATGTTTGGATGCAACCGAGCTCAGGTACGTTTCGCCGCGCGCCACCGCCCGCACCGCAAGCTCAAGTTCGCTGGCACGCGCGCCTTTGAGCAAATATCCCGCCGCGCCTGCACGGAGCGCCCGCAGCACGTATTCTTCGCCAGCGTGCATGGACAGAACGAGAATACCCACATGGGGGTATTCCGCAACCGCCCGCGCGACGACCTCCAGGCCGTTCATCTCAGGCATAGCGAGGTCGATCAGCACAATATCTGGCTGGTGTTCGCCGATCAGCCGCAGCGCCTCACGCCCATCGCTCGCCTCTGCGACAACGACAACACCGGCAATATTATGCAGCAGCGAACGAATCCCAGCACGTACCAGGGCATGATCATCTGCAAGCAGCACGCGTATAGCGTTCATCGTGGCCATCTCCTGCGTTCAACCTCAAGGCCGGACTGCGCACTCGCCAGCGGCAACCACACATGAATGGCTGTGCCTTGCCCATTCTCAGATTGAATCGCAAACTTGCCGCCAACCAACTCAACGCGCTCCTGCATGCTGAGCAACCCCAGGCTTTCGCCAAGTGTGGCGCGCTCGCGGGCGGCTGCAACATTGAAGCCAACACCATTGTCTTGAACGGTACATTGGAGCGCGCCTTCCAAGTGGACCAACGTCACCTGTACGCGCTGCGCGTGGGCATAGCGCGCGATATTATTAAGCGCTTCCTGCACCACGCGGAAGCATGTTGTTTCAATACGACGATCGTAGCGTATGTCGGCGCTGCCAGAATCGAACTGAATCGCGCATCCCATGCGCTCTGCCTGACGTGCCAGCAGCCAGCGTAATGCTGGCACAAGCCCCAGATCGTCGAGGATGGACGGACGCAATTCGAGCGACATGGCCCGCACCTGGTTGAGCACTGTCTCAACTAACACCGTGCTGTCCTCCAGGCACGTATCATGTGTTGGTTGATCGCTGGCAACTGCCAGGAGCTGCAAATTCATGTGCAGCGCCGTCAGCGTCTGTCCAACTTCATCATGCAGTTCGCGGGCGAGGTACCGCCGCTCCTCCTCCTGCGCCTGCACCAGCCGATCCGACAACGCCTGGAGTCGCTCGCGTCCGGTGCGTACCTGCTCAAACAATTGTGTATTTTGCAAGGCGATTGCCAACAGATCGGCAACTTCATGGGTAATCGCTACGGCTTCCGGCGAAAACGCATGCGGCCACTCAGCCGCCAGATACATAGCGCCGATCAGCGCCTCTTGCGAGCAAATCGGCACGCCAATATACGACAGGATGCCGCTATCGCGTAATGTTTGCTGCAACCCTGATGGATTCAGCACATCCCGCAGATCATGTACAGCAAACGCTTCCCGCCGCCTGAGCGCATCCACGTTGGGGAAATCCTCGATCGGGTAATAATATGCACGCGGTAGCGGATCGGGTGAATCGGCATTCAACCGCCATGTTTCCACCGTATGATCCGCAAAATGAAAGATAGCGACATGTAACGTGCTACATACAATCAGGTTGTGCAGGTGACTCAGCGCGGCATGCGCAATCTCCCGGGGTGACTGCAACGCCAGAATCGCATGGGAAATGCTGTGCAGCGCTTTGATACGCTTCGTATGCTGCATCAGCCGCCGTTCGGCCTGCCGATGCATGAAAAATTGGCCGATCTGCGAGCCGAGATCAACGCCGATCCGCAACAGTTCGTCGGCCCGGGCGCGCTGTTTGTAGCTGAAAAAAACCATCATGCCGATAACGGCAGTATCGGTTCGCACCGGAACAGCAAACGCAGACTGGAAATGCGGTTGCATCGGCTTTGGTCTTTGTGCCGCGCGCGCGTTCCATGTAGCATGCTCGTACCAGACTGGCGCATCGTACATCCAGACGCGCGTGGCGATACTGATGCCGAGCCGAAAAATAATCTTCCGCTTTGCTGACTCGGTCGCCTGCATGAAGGTCGAAGTGTGCCAGTAGCTATCCAGCCGCAGCACATTCTCGGCATCTTCAACACACCAGAATGCCCCAAGATCCCAGCCATCCCCATTACACACAGCTTCGAGGAGCTTCGGCATGGCCTCGTCCGGGGTGCTGGCTTCGGCCAGAATGCGGGTGACATGGAACTGCATTGCCTGGCGCGCTTCGGCGTGCTTCTGGGCGGTGATGTCAGAGACGACGACACCAATTCCCTGCACCGAGCCATCGCTCCTGCGAATAGGATAATAGTTGTCGAGCCAGTACCCAATATGATCGGGATGCGATAACGTGGTCCCCCGCAGTTCGATATTCAACTGCGGTTCGCCGGTTGTCAGCACGCGCTGAAGGGCGGATTCGATCTGCGCGGCGACATCTGGGATAATCTCGCGGATTGTGCGGCCAACATGCGCCGCCGCCGAGACACCATTGATCTCTGCCAAACGATCGTTAACGCGCTGAAAGCGAAATGCATGATCAACCAGCGCAAACCCAACCGACGCATCCTGAAAAAAGGTGTCAAGTAAATCCAGCGCCTCATGGGCGCGCTGTGATGACTCGCGCGCGTCGTCATACAATTGCGCATTGCGAATGGCTAACGCGGCGCGATCGGCCAGCGCCTGCACAAAGCCCATGTCGTCGTCGGTGTAAACGCCAGGTGTCTCCTCGCGGCTCACCGCCAACACACCGATGACCTGATCCTCGATGCGCAGCGGCACAATGATCATGCTGTGCAAGCCAAACTGCTCGATGTACGACTGAAGATACGGATTCAGCGGTTCTGGAATGCTGGCAGTCGTTACATGGGGGATGAGGATCGGCGCGCCGGTTTGCACGACACGGCTGACAAACTGCCCATCTGTGCGGAATGCAGCGTCAACCGTGTCGCGCAGAACCGCGCAGGCATGCGGATCAACATGGTATGCAGCGCACAACATGGCGGAATGCCCATTCGCTGTAAGCAGATGCAGAATGCAGCTATCGCCAATGGTTTCGGCAATCAACTGCACCACTTTATCAAGCAGCACAGGCAGATCAAGCGCGGCTTCGCTGAATGTTTTCGATGCCTGCGCCAGGGCTTCGATTTTCTGCTGGCTCGCCTCGGCGGCGGCGCGGGCGCGCTGCTCAGCCGCATGAAGGGCGGCATGCTCGCGCATCAGCATGCCATCGCGCGCGTTCGCTTCGGATTGCTGCGCGGCGCTGGCTGTCACAAAAACGACCGTTACCTGCTCGCCGTGCCACTCCGCGGCAGTGGCCTGGCACGAAACCGCAAAGAAACGCCCATCATGATGGCGGGCGGCGCGCTGTTGGAATCCTGATTTCTCATGGGGTGCTGCCGGATCATTTTTGGCCTCTGCCAGATCCCCGCCGGGGATACTATCTGGCAGCACATCGGTCAGCGGTTGCCCAACAAGTTCGCCTGAACGATACCCGAAGAGACTCTCAAGCGCGGGATTCGCAAGCACAATACACCCGGCCTGATCGATACCCATGACACCGATTGGCACCGTTCGGAAGAGTGTCTCGAAGAATTCTTCTCTCTGTTCCATAGCGCTTTCCAGCACGCAGCCTGAACATGCCCCATTACCAGCGTGATATGCCCATGATAAGGGGACCATGAAGACTCGATTGATAGCCTGCCTGCTCGCACGCCATGCGTGTAACAAACCTGTATAAATAACAGTATCATTATACAGCAGTGACCATGAAGGCCCGGCATGCTCAAACAGGGCCGCCAACGCGCCATGAAAAAGATGATACAATACGCCCCTACAGCCTTGGGCAGCAACAATGGTATAGCGGCACTTCTTTCCAGCGGTGATCAGCACATTGCTGATCGTTCGCTGGCGCTATTGTGGTACGTAGCATGGTGCTTCAAGCAATCAACAATCTGAATCAGGCGGCATTCGTGCAACAGCTTGGCTTTGTGTTCGAGCATTCGCCATGGATCGCAGCAGAAGCGTGGCATGCGCGACCGTTCGCAAGCGTGGCAGCCCTGCACGAAGCCATG
>DASTWM010000008.1:0-23734 GCA_035765855.1 Roseiflexaceae bacterium | reverse complement strand
GGCACGCCGATGATGATGCAGGTGCCGGCCAGGTCGCGGCACCACATGGCCTGCTCCCATGTTTGCGGCAGGCCGACCGCCTCGAACGAATAGTTCACGCCGTTGCCGCCGGTGATCGCTTTGATCTTCGCCACCGGATCGCCGTCTTTGGAGTTGACCGTGTGGGTCGCGCCGAACTCTTTGGCCCACTCCAGCTTGCGCTCGTCCAGATCCACGGCGATGATCGTGGTCGCGCCGGCCAGTTTGGCCCCGCTGATCACGCTGTCGCCGACGCCGCCGCACCCAAAGACCGCCACGCTGGAGCCGGGCTTCACATCGGCAGCGTAGAGGGCCGCGCCCACGCCGGTCATGACACCGCAGCCGATCAGCGACATCTGCGGCGCGGGCAGCGCCGGGTCGTAAGGAACGGCCTGCTCAGCATGCACGAGTGTGTGGGTGCAGAACGTGCCGATGCCAAGCACCGGATTAAGCACTTCGCCATTCTTCGTCCGCATGCGCTTTTCGGCGTTCAGGCTGTTGGCGCAGAAGTTCGGGCGGCCCGCCAGGCAGAAGCGACATTCGCCACATGGCGCGCGCCATGCCAGAATGACATGATCGCCCGGCTTGTGGCGCGTCACGCCCGGCCCGACAGCTTCGATCACGCCCGCGCCCTCGTGGCCCAGCAGGAACGGAAAACCTTCATTGCCGTACGCGCCGCTCTTCACGCCCAGGTCGGTGTGGCACACGCCCGACGCCAGAATGCGCACCAGCACTTCATTCGGGCCGGGATCGTCAATCGTAAAATCTTCAATCGAAACGGGCGCGCCGGGCTTGCGGGCAATTGCGCCGCGTGCTTGCGTTGGCATGGGTGCTCCTTTGCGTTCAACAATACGTGTTTGAGGAGTTCCAGTATACGTGACAGATCGGATGTCGGCAAGCGCAGACAGATGCACGATGGCGCGTGCCAGTGCGTGAAAAGCATGCATTCTCTTGACACCATCTAACCGCTGATCTAGTATACATGAACACGTCCAATCGCTTCTCCGAATACTTACATGGTTGTAAGGACGCCCGCACAGCAAAGGAGCACCCGCGATGCGCACACAGGTCGCCATCATCGGCGCTGGTCCGGCCGGGTTGGTGCTGTCGCACCTCCTGCAACGGCACGGCATTGAGTCAGTTATCCTGGAGGATCGCGACCGCGATTATGTGCAGCATCGCGTACGGGCCGGCGTGCTGGAGCAAAACTCAGTCGATCTCCTGCATGAGCTTGGCCTCGGCGCGCGGCTCGACCGCGAGGGGTTGGTGCATCACGGCATCTACCTTCAGTTTGAAGGGCAGCGCCATCGCATCCCCATGAGCGAACTGACCGGCGGGCGTGCAATCACCGTGTACGGGCAGCAAGAGGTCGTGAAGGATTTGATTGATGCCCGGCTCCAATCCGGTGCGCCGATCCTGTTCCAAGTCGATCATGTCAGCGTTCATGATTTTGGCACCGACCAGCCGCTCGTCCGCTTCCGGCACGGCGGCGAAGACCATGAATTGCGCTGCGATTACATCGCGGGCTGCGACGGCTCGCATGGTGTGTGCCGCCCGTCCGTTCCGGCGGGCGTGCTGCGCGTGTACGAAAAGGTGTATCCGTTTGCATGGCTCGGCATTCTGGTGGCCGCGCCGCCCTCGACCGACGAACTGATCTACGCCTGGCACCCGCGCGGCTTCGCGCTCCACAGTCTGCGCTCGCCGACCATCAGCCGCCTGTATGTGCAGTGCTCGCCCGACGATTCACTCGACGCATGGCCGGACGAGCGGGTGTGGGAGGAGTTGCATGCCCGGCTGGAAATTGACGGCTGGACGCTTCAAGAGGGGCCGATTCTGGAAAAAGGCATCACCAGCATGCGCAGCTTTGTGGCCGATCCCATGCAGTGCGGGCGGCTGTTTCTGCTGGGCGACGCGGCGCATGTCGTGCCAGCGACCGGCGCGAAAGGCATGAATCTGGCGATTGCCGATGCAAAAGTGCTGGCCGAGGCACTGGCGGCGCGCTATCAGCACAACCGAACCGATCTACTCGACGCGTATTCGGAGACGTGCCTGCGGCGCGTGTGGCGCGTGCAGCATTTCTCATGGTGGATGACGTCGATGTTGCACCGCTTCGAGCATGATGACGATGGATTCCAGCAACAATTGCAACTCTCGCAACTCCATTACACATGCACCTCGCGCGCGGCGGCCACATCGCTGGCGGAGAATTATGTTGGGCTGGAGCGGATATGACAGGAATATCGGCCACAGAGTCCACACAGATCACAGAGATATGACAACTCCGGCTCAATTCTCTGTGGCCTTTGTGCGCTCTGTGGCTCAATAAAGGAGCAACTATGAGCGACTCGCGCTACGAAACCGGCATGCGCGTCCGGCGCGAGGTGCTGGGCGACGAGCATGTCGAGCGGGCGCAGGCCCGCCAGACGCCGTTCGACGCGCCCTTTCAGCAGTTCATTACCGAAGCGGCATGGGGCACGGTGTGGGCCAGCGACGCCATTGACCGGCGCACCCGCAGCCTGCTGACGATCGCAATCCTGGCCGCGCTTGGGCGTACCGAGGAACTGACGTTGCACCTGCGCGCCAGCCAGAACACCGGCGCGACGCCCGAAGACATCCGCGAGGCGCTCATGCATGTGGCGGTGTACGCGGGCGTGCCGGCTGCCAACACCGCCTTTGCGCTCGCCAAACAGGTGTTGGCGGCAACCGATACGTAGCGCCGCCCCTCGCGGGCGGCGGGTGCAGACGGCACCAACAGGGGGGCCGCTACGGTTCAAAGATTATTTGTCTGCAAGGGAGAAAGCCATGCTGACAACCACAACCATCGGCGAGATTGTGCGCGGCGACCGCGAAATCTTTCCGCCCTATTTATATGAAGCCTACCAGTCAACCCGCCGCCGCGCGCCGCGCATGCCGCTCATTGACGTGCCGCTGACGCTCTCTGAAATCACCGGCCCTGGCCCGGCGATCAGCGCCGTGACGCCGGAGGACGCCGACCTGACTCGCAACGCTGGCACCGGCGGTGAGGCAATCGGCCAGCGCATTATCGTCACCGGGCGGGTGCTCGACGCGCATGGCAATCCGGTACCAAACACACTGCTTGAAATCTGGCAGTGCAACGCCTCAGGGCGCTACATCCATCGCCGCGACCAGTGGCCCGGCACGCTCGACCCGAATTTTCTGGGCATCGGGCGCTGCATAACCGACGCCGACGGCGCGTACCGTTTTCTCACGATTCGTCCGGGCGCGTACCCGTGGAAGAATCATGAAAACGCATGGCGACCGGCACACATTCACTTTTCACTGTTCGGCGCGTCGTGGCTGTCGCGCCTGATCACGCAGATGTATTTTCAGGATGACCCATTGTTCTTCCAGGATCCGATTTTCAACTCGGTGCCGACCGAGGCCGCGCGCCAACGCATGATTGCGCGCTATGACCACGCAGTGACCGCGCCGGAGTGGGCGCTCGGCTGGCGCTGGGACATTGTGCTGGGCGGGCCGGAAGCCACGACGTTCGAGCCGCAGCGCGGAGGCCAGCCATGAGCAGCTACGGACTGACATCAACGCAGACGGTCGGGCCGTTCTTCTATGACTGCCTGCTGCGAGCCGACGCGCAGCGCAACACGCTGGTCACGCCTGACACGGCGGGCGAACGCATCCGCATCAAGGGCCGCGTAACCGATGGCGACGGCCAGCCGGTGCCAGATGCCATGATCGAGATCTGGCAGGCCAACGGGCATGGCCGCTACAACCATCCCGCCGACCAGCGCGATTTGCCGCTCGACCCGCAGTTCACCGGCTTCGGGCGCAGCGGCACCGACGAGGACGGCACGTTCTGGTTCGAGACGATCAAGCCGGGCCGCGTGCCGTTCGACGACACAACCACGCAAGCGCCGCACATCAATGTGTCGGTGTTTGCGCGCGGGCTGCTCAACCACCTGCTGACGCGGCTGTACTTCGCCGACGAGGCCGCCAATGCCGAGGATGCGGTGCTGGCATGCGTGCATGCCGAGCGCCGCGACACATTGGTGGCGCAGCGCAGCGAATCAGGCGGCGTGGCGACCTACCGCTTCGACATCGTGCTGCAAGGCGCGGGCGAAACCGTGTTCTTCAATCTGTGAGCCAGGTTGACGATAAACGAATGACGAACGACCAATGACGGACGACCAACGAAGGTAGAAGTTATTTCCGTTCATGAGCGCTCTGTCATCATGTCATCGTGTCATCGTGTCACCTTGTCAGGTCCATTCTTCGATAATGGAGTAACGTTGATGCCTGCCTTTTTATCCCTGTCCGAGGCCATCGCCCGCTACGTGCAGGACGGCATGACTATCGCGCTGGAGGGCTTCACGCACCTGATTCCGTTCGCCGCCGGGCATGAGATCATTCGGCAGCAGCGGCGCGATCTCACACTGATCCGCATGACGCCCGACCTGATCTACGACCAGATGATCGGCATGGGCTGCGCGCGCAAACTCGTTTTCTCCTGGGGCGGCAATCCGGGCGTCGGCTCGCTGCGTCGCCTGCGCGACGCGGTGGAGCACGGCTGGCCGCGCCCGCTCGAAATCGAGGAGCACAGCCACGCCGCCATGGCCAATGCCTACGCCGCCGGAGCCGCCGGGCTGCCGTGCGCGCTTCTGCGCGGCTATCTCGGCTCCGATCTGGTCAACTACAACCCGAACATCCGCTTCATCACATGCCCATTCACCGGCGAGCAACTGGCAGCCGTGCCTGCCATCCGCCCGGATCTGGCGATTGTGCATGCTCAGCGCGCCGACCGCGAAGGCAACGTGCTGATCGAGGGCATCATCGGCGTGCAGAAGGAGGCGGTGCTGGCGGCCACCCATGCGCTTGTCACCGTGGAAGAGGTGACGGACGAGCTGCATGCGCCCAGTCCCAACTCGACCGTGCTGCCGTGGTGGACGATCAGCGCGGTAGCGGAAGCACCCGGCGGCGCGCGGCCCTCCTACGCGCACGGCTACTATGGCCGCGACAACGCCTTTTACACTGCCTGGGATGGGATTGCCCGCGACCGGGAGACATTTCGTAGCTGGATGGAGATAAACGTTCTTATATCATGAACCGCCGATACACGCCGATGAACGCCGATATTTTTAGAGAAAGATCAAATAAACATTGCGCTACCTGTCATTCCGAACGCAGTGATGAATCTCTCCTGAGAGATTTCTCGCTTTGCTCGAAATGACATGATTATTCGGTTTAATTAATTTCTATATCAGATCAATCACATCGGCGTTCATCTGTATTCATCGGCGGTTAAATAGAGGAGCATGGAGTGGACTACACAACTGCCGAGATGATGGCGGTGACGGCGGCGCGGGCGCTCACCAACGCGGACGTGTGCTTCGTCGGCATCGGCGCGCCGTCGCTGGCATGCAACCTGGCGCGGCTGACCCACGCGCCCGACATTACGCTGATCTACGAATCAGGCACGATCGGCACGAAGCCGGACGTGCTACCGCTTTCGATTGGCGACCCGGAACTGTGCGAGACCGCGCTCACGACCGTCTCGGTGCCGGAGATGTTTCGCTACTGGCTGCAAGGCGGACGCATCTCGATCGGCTTTCTGGGCGGCGCGCAGCTCGACAAATTCGCCAATATCAACTCCAGCGTGATTGGCCCGTACAACCAGCCCAAGGTGCGGCTGCCGGGCGGCGGCGGCGCGCCCGAAATTGCAAGCTCCTGCCAGCAAACCTACGTCGTCATGGCGCAGTCGCGGCGCTCGTTCGTGGAGCGGGTGGACTTCATTACGTCGTTTGGCTACGGCGAGGGCGGCGACCACCGCCAGCGAATCGGTATTCGCACCAACGGGCCGACGCTGATCGTCACCGACCTGTGCGTCATGCGGCCCGACCCGAAAACCAGGGAACTGACCGTTACGTCCATCCATCTCGGCGTGACGCGCGAGCAGATTCAGGAAAACACTGGCTGGGCGATTCGCTTTGCCGCCGACGTGGCCGAGACGCCGCCGCCGACCGCCGCTGAACTGACGGTGCTACGCGATTTGCAGGCCCGCACCGCCCGCGCGCACCAGGGCAGCTCGGCATGATCGACCCGCTTGAAGGCATGTTCACCACGCCGGAGATGACGGCGATCTTCTCGGCGGAGGCGCACGTCGCGCGCATGCTCCAGTTCGAGGCCGCGCTGGCCCGCGCTGAGGCGCAGGCGGGCGTAATTCCACCCGAAGCAGCGGATGCAATCGCTGCTGCATGCCATGTCGAACAGTTCAATGTCGCGGCGCTGTTCCGTGAAGCGACCACGGCAGGCACGCCCGTGATTCCGTTGGTCCGCATGCTCTCGGAAAAGATTGAAGGCGATCCGCGCAAGTTCGTTCATTGGGGCGCGACCAGTCAGGACGCGATCGACACGGCGCTGGTGCTGCAAATGCGCGACGGGCTTGATCTGTTGATCGACGGCTTGCTGCATGTGTGCGCGGGCTGCGCGACACTGGCTGAGCAGCACCGCCGCACGCCCATGGCCGGGCGCACGCTCTTGCAGCAGGCGCTACCGATTCCGTTTGGCTTGAAGGCGGCACGCTGGCTGGCGCTGACGGTTCGGCAGGTCGAAGCGCTGCGCCGCTGCCGCGATCACACGCTGGCGCTCCAGTTCGGCGGGGCCGCCGGCACGCTGGCCGCGCTGGGCGACAACGGCATGCGCGTGGCCGAACTGCTGGCCGCCGCGCTCAAGCTCCCGCTGCCCGACCTGCCGTGGCACGCCGAACGCGACCGGATTGCTACCGTTGCAGCGGCGCTTGGCGTTGCCGCCGGAGCCATGAGCAAGATTGCGCATGACATCGTGCTGCTGATGCAAACCGAAGTTGGCGAGGTGTCCGAGGCGGCAGCGCCCGGCAAGGGCGGCTCGTCGGCCATGCCGCAGAAGCGCAACCCGGTTGACGCGATGGAGGCGCAGGCAGCGGCGCGGCTCGCGGTTGGCGCGGTGGCGGTGATTTTGAACGCCATGGCGAACGAACACGAGCGCGCAGTCGGCGGCTGGCAGGCCGAATGGATCGCCATTCCCAATCTGTTCCGCTCGGTCGCGGGCGCGGTGGCGCGGGTCGGCAGCGCGGTGAACGGATTAGAAATTGACACAGAGCGCATGCGCGCCAATCTCGACCAGAGCGGCGGCCTGCTCATGGCCGAATCAGTCACCATGGCGCTGGCCCAGCTTGTCGGGCGGCCAGCGGCGCAACACATCGTCAAAGCGGCAGCCGCGCGCGTCGCGAGCGATAAAGTCACGTTTCAGCAGGCGCTGCGCAATGATCCGGCGGTACGCGGCGTGCTGTCGGAAGATGCGATTGATCATGCGCTTGACCCAGCCGCATACTTCGGCAGCAGCGACATGTTGATCGACCGGGCGCTGGCGGCATACCAGGCAAGACAGCAGGAGCACAGATGACCAACTTTGTAACTCATGACGGCGCGCGGCTCGCGTTTCGGGCAGACGGGCCAGACGACGCGCCGCCACTGGTGTTTATCAACTCGCTTGGGACCGACATGCACATGTGGGGATCACAAACGTCGGTGCTGGGGCAGGGCTTCCGGGTGGTGCGCTACGACACGCGCGGCCACGGTCAGTCGGACGCGCCGGAAGGGCCGTACACGATCGAGCAGCTTGGGCAGGACGCGCTGGCGCTGCTCGATCATCTCAATATCGAACGGGCGCATGTCTGCGGGCTATCGCTGGGCGGCATGGTCGCGCTGTGGCTCGCCGCGACACATTCAGAGCGCGTCAGCCGCGCGGTGTTCGCCAACACGGCGGCGCAGATTGGCTCGGCAGAAAGCTGGCAGGCGCGCATTGATGCCGTGCAGGCGGGCGGCATGGCGGCCGTGCGCGGGATGGTGCTGGCGCGCTTTCTCAGCCCGCGCTTCCGTAAGGAACATCCTGCGGTGACGAGCAGCATCGGCGACATGCTCGAAGCGACCGATCCGACTGGTTACATTGGCGCATGCGCGGCCCTGCGCGACACCGATTTACACCCGATTGTTAGCGCGATCAGCGCGCCGTCGCTGATCATTGCAGGCACGCTGGACGAGTCCACGCCGCCCGCGCAATCCGACGAACTGCACGCCGCGATTGCCGGAAGCGAATTGATAAAGCTTCCGGCGGGCCACCTGTCGAACATCGAGCAGCCGGAGCAGTTCAGCGACCACTTGCTGCGCTTTCTGGTCAACTAGTACAGTCTGGTAGAAAGCTATGCGGTTTGCCCCAAAGATACAAAGACGCGAGGCATAAAAGCATGCTTTCTGACGTCTCCGTGGCTTCGCGCCTTCGTGGCAAATTTTTCGTGCCGGCGTTCAGGATGAATCATGCAGGTAAAAGGCAGGGCGTAAGAATTGCGCAAGATTTATCCCGTACACTTGCAATAAACGCGCTGCATGATGAACAGGAACGGCTCCATGAGCAGTGAAACCATTCTGATCGTTGATGATGAACCAACAATTGCTGAAGTTGTGGAATTATATCTTCAACGCGAAGGTTTCAAGGTACTGAAGGCGGCTGATGGCATGAGTGCGCTGGACCTCGCGGCGCAGCAGCCGCCGGACCTCGTCGTGCTCGATTTGATGCTGCCGGGCGTGAACGGGCTTGATGTGGCGCGGCGGCTGCGCCGCGACCGCAACACGCCGATAATTATGCTGACGGCCCGCAACGAGGAGGCCGACCGGGTGGTGGGGCTGGAGCTTGGAGCCGACGATTATGTCACCAAGCCGTTCAGCCCGCGCGAGCTTGTGGCGCGCGTCAAGGCCGTGCTGCGGCGCACCAATCCCGCCGTCCCGCAGGAAGATACGCATGTGCTTGCCATGGGCGACTTGCGGCTCGATACCGCCGGACACAGCGCGACCCTGCGCGGGCAGCCGATCAATCTGACGGCGCGCGAGTTCGACCTGCTGACGTTTTTGATGCAGCACCCCGGCCAGGTCTTCACGCGCGAGCAACTGCTCGATAATGTGTGGGGCTACACCTTCGCCAGCGAACTGAGCACGGTTACGGTACACATCCGACGGCTGCGCGAAAAGATCGAGCGCGACCCAACCAACCCGACGCTGCTCCAGACCGTGTGGGGCGTGGGCTACAAACTGGAGCGACCGTAATTATTTCACCGCTAAGCACGCTAATAGAAAGATCAAATAAATGCCAGACCGTTTGTCATTCCAAACGGAGTGAGGAATCTCTCCAGAGCGATTGCTCGCTGCGCTCGAAATGACAAATGATACCCGTTTTACACGATCTCACGCATATCATTTTTCATGCTTCGCGCCGTTTGCGATTCATAAAACAAGACAGAGTTTTCATGCTTATTCGTCGGATTTTTCTGCCAATGAGTCTCGGCCTGCTGGTTGCGCTTGGCCTGGCGCTGCTCATGGCTGTTGCGTGGCTCGGCGCGCCCCGGCACGATCTGTCCGACCTCGCGCGCTACCTGCTCGTATCCGGGCTGATCTCGTTCGGCATCGGCGGCGCGGGCGTGCTGTGGCTGCGGCGCGGCGCGGCGCGGCTGTGGGTGCAACTGGTGCTTGCCTCCATGCTGGGCGTCGGCATCGCCCTGTTCAACATCAGCCTGACCGCCGCGCTGATGTTCATTTCTCGGCATGATCAGGTGCTGCTCACGCTGTTGCTGCTGTTCACCGCCGTGGTGTCGCTCGGCATTGGCTACGCGGTGGCGCGAACGCTGGGCCAGCGCGTCACGAGCTTGCACCAGAGCGCGCAGCGGCTAGCGGCGGGCGATCTGAGCGCGCGCGTGCCGGATCTCGGCAGCGACGAGCTTGGCGCGCTCGGGCGCGAGTTCAACCAGATGGCCGCCCAGCTTGCCGCCAGCGCCGCCGAACGCGCGCAGATGGAAACCGCCCGGCGCGAATTGTTCGCCGCCGTGTCGCACGATTTGCGGACGCCGCTCGCGTCGTTGCGCGCCATGACGGAAGCGCTGGCGGATGGCCTGATTCACGATCAGGCCACAACCGAGCGCTACCTCGCCACCATGCGGAGCCAGATCAACCACCTCAACAGCCTGATAGATGATTTATTCGAACTGGCGCAAATTGATTCTGGCGTGCTGAAACCCGACCGGCTGCGCGTGTCGCCCGGCGACCTGATCAGCGACACAATTGAGGGGCTGCGCCCGCAGGCCACCGCGCGCGGCGTGGCACTTAGCGGCAGCGTCGCGCCCGACGTATCGCCGCTGCTGGCCGACCCGCAAAAGCTTGAGCGGCTGCTGTTCAACCTGGTGACGAATGCTATCCGCCACACGCCGGGCGGCGGCAGCATCACGCTGTCGGCGCGCATGCATCCCGAAACAAACGCGCCATCAGCCAGCATTCTGTTCGAGGTGGAGGACACCGGCGAAGGCATTGCGCCTGAAGATTTGCCGCATGTGTTCGACTCATTCTATCGCGGCGAAAAATCGCGCTCGCGCATGACCGGCGGCGCGGGCCTGGGCCTGGCGATTGCGCGCGGAATCGTAGAAGCGCATGGCGGGCAAATCTGGATCGAGCGAGCCCAGCCGCATGGCACGCGCGTCTGCTTTCTGCTGCCCCAAACCTGGTAACGCTGGATTTCAACTCTATTCAATGCTCCCGCACTGCAATCGAACCGTAAGAAACAACGCTTGATCGGCGGCGGCGCGACTTGTACGATGAAAGCAGCACACAACGCACAAAGGAGATGCACCATGTTCTACCGCCGCAACCACGAGCAACCAGCAACACCGCAGCCACAGGCGCAGTCGGAGCAAACACTTCAACTTGACGTACTCGACGACTTCGACGACATTACGGAGGAGTCAAGCGCCGCGCCTGTCAATACATTCAGCCAGCCGCCCGCCGAAGAGCCGCCCACGGCGATCATGGCCGCGCCGCAGGTTGATGCGGCACCGCCCGCCGATCTGCCAGAGCCAATCCCATTTGTGGCCGCGCAGCCCAGCGCCTCAGATCTTGCGCCGCGCCCGCGCCCAGCCGAAAGCGTGATCGGGCCGGACGACTTCTTCGACGGCAACTACCGCTCGGAGCGCGGCGTGCGCATTCAGGGCAACGCGCGCGGCTCAATCGAATCGCGCCAGTACATCTATGTGGAAGAAGGCGCGCAGGTCGAAGCCACACTGGCAGCCGAAGACATCACGATTGCGGGCAGCTTCAACGGCACGATCGAGTGCCGGGGCCGCCTGGAGGTAGCGGGCAGCGGCGTGGTCCAGGGCCGCGTCCAGACCGCCCGGCTGGTCGTCCATGACGGAGGCGTGGTGGACGGCGAGTTGCACATGCAGCGCGAGGAGCAGGCCATAAACGCCGGGTAGCGATAGCTTTCGCTCAATAGAGATAATCATGGCGGCACTCATCGTGGGTGCCGCCTTCGTGTTCCGCACGGCATGGCGAAACAGGCGCGTGCTATACTGTTCGCGGCAAAGTTACAGAAACGCACGAGGAGCAACGTGGCAATCATTATTCGCAGCGCCCGCGCCGACGACGAATACGCGATTCGGCTCATCGTTCGGGCAGCATGGTTCAATCCAGTCGGTCTTGATTGGCGAAACTTCATGGTGGTCGACGATGGCTGGCAATTGATCGGCGTCGGGCAGGTGCGGCCGCACCGTGACGGCAGCCGCGAACTCGCCTCGCTCGCCGTCGTTCCGGAGTATCAGGAGCATGGCGTCGCCAGTGCCATTGTCGGCGGACTACTAAAGCAGGAACACGGCGCGATCCACCTGATCTGCCTGGAGCGCCAGATACCGTTCTATGCGCGCTTTGGCTTCCAGCGCGTCGAACGCTCGGCCATGCCGCCGTATTTCTGGCGCATGGACCGCCTCATCAACGCGCTCCTGTGGCTCGTTCGCCGTCCGGAACGGCTGGCGGTGCTGCGGCGCGATCCTTCCTGATTATACGATACGGCGTAGATACAGGCGTGCCTGTCCAGATCAACCGGGCGCTTCGCAACGACATTCCGTGGCGCTACCGCCGGGTTGGCCTCATGCCAGAGAAAGTTGCGCTGATTGCGGGGCAGGCGGGTTAAGGAGCGTGCATACAAGCTCGCATTCGCTCCGATCATGCCCATTTCCTGAAATCAGGAACTTTTCATTGTTATCCTTCGCATTCTGTGGTATAGTGTCTTCATCACACCGCTGTGACAGCGGGGTAATGGTAGGCCTCTAGTGCGCAACACGACGTTGTGCAGCTAGATGGCCTTTTTTGTTTGCTATCAACAGGAGTATATATGTTTTCATTTGCGGATCACCACGACATACAGGAGTGGCATGCTGACCTCTTGCAATGGGCCGAACATGAGCGCACTGCACAACGGGCGCTCAAACATCAGAGCCGGACGCGCCAGACAACTGGCACGGCCCTCATCTGGCTTGGCGACCGGCTTAGTCATTGGGGGCAGTCCCTCCACCAGCGTCAGACGTATGCGGCGCATGATATTCTCAGCGACTAAGCCTGCTACAATTTACAGAAACCAGTGACTTTATTGCATGGAAACATCCTGCCGTATCAACATATGGCAGGGTGTTTCCATGTACCTCCTGATGAGTAGCAACCCGCTGATCGCTTCAACCGCGCGGATTTCACTGGCGCTACGACTTTTCGCTATCGCTGCATCTAACAGTTAATCATGCGTTGCCATGACTCCCGCATTGCAGCAAGTTCAAGGTCGTAGCGCACTTCGGTCAACCTTTTGCTCCAGATTTCATGCGTATGCTGTTCAGTCGGACGAAAGCCAGCCGAGGTGTAGAGATGCGCGGCAGTTGTCAGCTCGCTCACCGTCCAGAGAAACACGCGCTCGAAACGTTTGTCGGCGCAGAATTGTAGCGCATGCTGCAACAGCGCCCGGCCAAGGCCATGGCCGCGCTGGCCGGGATGCACGATGAACCAGCGCAACTGCGCGGTTGTCGCATCAACACCGACGATGGCGATCGCGCCGACGATCTGCCCATCAGCCTCGGCGATCCAGATGTTATCTTTCGCCTCATCATACGAAAGCGCGAACTTCGCCATGCCCTCGGCGACGTAGCCCTCAAACGTGTAATCCCAGCCGTATTCCTGCTCGTACAACGTGCCGTGAAGATACAGAATATAGCCGATGTCGCCCGGCTGCAACCCGCTGCGAATAGTGACCTTCGTAAGCGCATTCATGGTAGCGTATCTCCTTCATCAAGGCAGACATGTTCGATTGCTTGAACCATCTTGTGCTATTCTATCGAACGAGCATGCGATTGTCATTGACTCAGGAGTCATGTTTGGTGAGCGCGCGACGAAATCATGCTGAACGCACGCACACGCTGGGCGGCATGCGGCTGCAAGCCTTACGCAAGCAGGCCGGGAAAACGCAGCTTGTGGTCGAGGCGGATGCCGAGCTTGGAAGTGGCTACATGCAGCGGATCGAATCCGGCAAGGTTCGGCAGCCGGAGCGCGCGACGCTGGAACGCATTCTTGCGGCGCTGGAGGCGGGCTACAGCGAACGGCGCGAGATTCTGGCCTTGTTTGGCTACCTGATTGCGACACCACTCCCCACCGAAGCTGAAATCGCGTGGGCGCGGCGTGTCAGCGAGCATGAACTGCACGAACTGCCGTTTCCGGCGTATGTGCTGGACTGCGGGCAGCGCCTGCTGGCATGGAACCGGCACGTGCCGCAACTATTTACCATCATTGCGGATGAAGCTGATGCTATCACACATGAGCACTGGTCCATGCTGCACCTCTGGTTCGAGCCGCGCTACGGGATAACGGCGCTCGTGCGTAATCCCCAAACATTTTTTCCGCAAATGGTTCATACATTTCGCCATCAAATCCAGCAGTTCGGCAACGAGGAATGGTATCAGCGCGTATACGAAGATTTGATGCGGCTGCCGCTGTTCAGCGCCGCATGGGAGCGCGCTAATGCGTCAGCACCCCTGGCAAGCGCGGCGCGGGCCGTGGTTCCGGTGCGGCTTGCGATACCGCGCGTTGGCACGCTGCAATTTCGTATCGGAGCCGAACCGTTCACACACGATGGGCGTTTTCGCATCGTGTACTTGCTGCCCGCCGACCCAGCAACCATGCAGCAGTGCGCCGCGTGGGCCGCGGCATGATCGCGAATGATAAGCGCCAAATACATGTACGTCAGCGCCCCATGGCACCACGACTGATCTATAATAGGGAAACTGCCAACCCCTCAAGGAGAAATGCCATGTTCCCAATCATCACGCTCAGTGGCAGCGCTTACGAGCGCGGCTGCCAGTACGGGCAGCAGGCCATCCCACAGATTCGCCACAGCATCGCCAGCTACGCGCGGCTGTTCGCCTACCGCAAAGGCGCGGCGTGGGCCGCCATGCAGCAGGCCGCCGAAGCGTACTTGCCGGTGCTGCGCGAATACGCGCCCGACGTGCTGGAGGAAATGCGCGGCATTGCCGATGGCGCTGGCGTTGCGCTGCTCGAAATCGTCGCGCTGAACGCCCGCACCGAACTGATCAGTGGCTCGTCGCGTGAAGTCATGCACCCGGCGTACTATGACACATTGGCGACGAATCAGGCGGCTGGCGTGCCGGATCATGGTGAATGCACGACGGTCGCCGCGCTGCCAGAAACTACCGTGCGGCGCGAGACGCTGCTGGCCCAGACGTGGGACTGGAACGGCGACCAGCGTGAGGCGTGCGTCATATTGCGCTACCAGCGGCCCGACCTGCCCGACGCTATCACCGTGACTGAGGGCGGCATTGTGGCGAAGATCGGGCTGAACACGGCCGGCGTCGGCGTGTGCCTGAACATTCTGGCGTCGCTGGCCGACGGCGCGGAGCCGGGCATGCCAGTGCATGTGCTGCTGCGCCAGTTGCTGGACGTGCGGAGCGTCGAAGAAGGCATTGCGCTGGCGCACCGGGCGCGCGCGGGCGCATCCTCGTGCGTGACAGTGGCCGACAAAGCCGGGCATGCCGTCAGCATGGAGGTGACGCCCAGCAATGTCGGCCTGCTTTATCCTCATGACGGCCTGCTGGTGCATACCAATCATTGCGTGGTGGACGGCACCCGCGCCGGCGAGCGCCCGCCGATTGCGACATCGAGCACGCAGCCGCGCTTCGACCGCGCCACCGAACTGCTGCATGCCGAGCGGCAAAACATCACCACCGCCACGCTGATTGACGTGCTGCGCGACCGCGAAGGCGACGACATGGCGATCTGCCGCCTGCCCAACCTCGGCCTGCATCCCGCCGACCGGGTGGAAAGCGTGCTTGGCGTCGTGATGGAACTCGACCGAGGCGTGATGCACATCGCGCCGAATGTGCCATGCAAAGCAGAGTTCGAGCCGGTGCGGGTGTGATGGCAGGTTGGGATCTTAACAAAGATACGAATGATGGCAGTAAGGTTACGCTTATTGCCTGCCCGAATAATTGCATGATTGGTGTCCGGTGCTACGGGAACAGCCTGCTGCGAGCCAACGGGTATAACGATAATCGAGCAGCCGTCCAGAACTAGCTCTGCCTGGCCTGGAGTTGCCCTGTAGCCCACGCCTCGTTAAAGGCACTGTGGCCCAGGCGTTCATGCGCCATGGTGGTTACATATTCAAGGTGGGCGCGAGCAGAAGCAGCTAACGGCGCGCCTATTGTGGCGCGGTACACGGCCGCTGTGCCTAATAATTGAGCGGCTTTCCGGGGATTCCCTTCGGCCAACGCAACCTCAGCCAGTCCTTCCAGCACCTCGGCGCTGTTGCGAATATTACCGAGCGAGCTAAAGAGATGCAGACTCACCCGCAGAAAAATCTCTGCGCGGCGTGGTTTCCCTTGCGCCAGTGTAATCAAGCCAAGGTTTGTGAGTGCAAACGCCTGTCCTTGTGTATCATGGAGGTTGCGGGCGAGCGCGAGACTCTCTCGCAAATAGCCCCGTCCAGATTGCAGCTGTCCCTGCAGGAACAATGTATAGCCTAAATTGTTGAGGCTGGTTGCCACGCGCTCGGTGTTCCCGATCTCACGCGCGATGTGCAGGCTTTCTTCATAGCGGGCCTGGGCCAGCGCATGATCGCCTTTGCGATTCGCTACAAATCCAAGCGCATTCAGCGCCAGTGCGAGCCCTTGTGAGTCCTGGGCCGACTGATACAATCCGAGGCTATCGGACAGCGCTGCTTGCGCATCGAGGTAATTATCCTGATGAATTGCCAGTATTCCTACCCAGTAGAGTGCCTCGGCGCGCTGCAATACTAATGTGATGTCGCCCAGAGCCAGCGCTAGCTTCAGCCAGCGCTGGCCCTCGCTAAGGTACCCTCGGAGCCACCAGAAGCGACCGAGTGATACTGCGAGTGTCAGCGCGGTCTTTGCCATACCATGCGTACACGCCCAGTGTAGCGCCGCTCGCAGATTGTCATGATCGCGCTCAAGGCGGTTGAGCCACATCACCTGTTCCATACCGACAAGTTCCGGCGCTGCCTGCTCCACGAACTGGCAGTAATAGGTCGCATGCTTTTGTTGCAGTTCTTCGGCGCGCTCATCAGCTATGAGTCGCTCCCACGCGTATTCATGCAGCACCTCAAGTAAATAGAATCGTGCTTCGCTGGTATAATCGCTCGTCTGCTGTACTAAACTATTCCTGACTAATACATCGAGATCATCGAGCGCCACTGACTCAGACACCGGCTCGTGGTAGCAGATGGCGGCAACGGCCGGGACGTCGCATGTACCCGCAAACAGCGCGAGCCGCTTAAAGAGGGATTGGCGGCGCTCATCGAGCAGGTGATAGCTCCAGTCAATGGCATCACGCAACGTCTGATGCCGCTTATCCACCGTTCGCGCTCCCAGGGTAAGAAAATCCAATCGGTGCGACATCCGTGCGAGCAGGGCATCAGCGGAGAGCAATCGAGTGCGTGCAGCCGCAAGTTCCAGTGCCAATGGAAGCCCGTCAAGACGCCAGCAAATCTCGACGAGCGCTGGAGCCGTGGCAGCGGTCAAAGTAAATGCCGGGTTGGCGGCGCGCGCCCGTTGGATGAACAGCGCACATGCGGCGTTCTGGGCAAGTGTAACGAGATCATACCGGGATGTCTGGTCGGGCAGTGGCAGCGGCGCGACTGGGAAAACATGCTCCCCATACATACCAGGTGTCGAACGGCTTGTGACGAGAATGCGTAAATCAGGGCAGGCATGCAGCAAGGCCGCAATATCATGAACCGCGTCGAGTACATGCTCGAAGTTGTCCAGAATAAGGACAACACGCCGCGCGCCGAGCCAGTCGATTAGGCGCTGCAAGACGCTCTGCCCGCCTCCTTCCGAAATGCGGAGCGCCTGGAAAATGGCGTTCAGCACAAGCTTTGGATCATTCAGGGCAGCGAGGGCCACGAAGATAACGCTGAGGCCACCCTGATGTGCCGAGCAACTCAGTTGCTCCCCTACACGGATCGCAAGGCGGGTCTTACCTACGCCGCCTGGCCCGGTAAGGGCGAGCAAGCGTACCCCGGGATCCGCGAATAGTCTAACAATGTAATCCAGTTCATCTTCGCGCCCGATAAAAGGGGTGATAGGGTGGGGCAAGGTAATCAAGGGACGATCTTCAGCCGAAAGCCGCCATGATGATGACCGTTGCGGTAGCCGAGCGGCTTGCCCTGCTGCTTCCCGAGCAAGGCGCGCAAATTGCTCAACCTCATCCGGTGCGAGCTTCAGCGCCTGCGCCAGGTGGAGCGCCAAGTCGCGTGAAGGCCGTAATGCTCCGTGTTCAAGCTTCCGAATCGTTGAGACGGCGCACCCCGCTTGTTGAGCGAACATCTCCTGGGTCAGGTCACACGACTTTCGGAGCTGCCGTAGCCATTGGTGAAACGGTAGGTCTGGCGGAGCCACGCTGTCCTCCATGAGTGCGCATCAGCTTACGCGCACAATCGTTATATCACAAATGCTGTCACTTTTTATGTCACTTTTTTCATATTCGTGCAAGCACTATTGTTATATCACAAACGCTGTCACTTTTTATGTCACTTTTCGTAGCATTTTCAGCTTGTGGTGGCACAACTATTATAGTTTAATACTGCTACTCACATCCTTTCGCTATCGAAAATGTATATCCCTCGTACGCCAGTGTCAAGGTCACTGGAGCATGCGCCTACAGCATCGTACAGGGCTTCGTTCGCACTGCCGAGCCGATGTGAGCACGCTCCGTTGACCGACACAGGTCACTATACCTCAGGAGGTAAGTTCATGAAACGAATCACAGTAGCGCTGTTCGTGATGTTGGTGGCATTGATGATCACACCGCTGGCTATGGCGGCGGCGACAACTCAGGTGGTGACACCTGAAGATGTAGCGCAGCAGCCCGAGAACACACCACCCACCAGGAACTGGGTCGCTTATCATCGAAACGCCGGTGCTGATACGTTTGATGTTGGGCCAGCGACGCCGCCACTTGGCGTCGGGAGTCTGCAACTGAATACTCCGACTGGTGCCGATAAGATAACCGTATTCAACTATGATCATGTAGGTACACAGCTGTCCGATATTGACGCGATCAGCTATGCGACGTACCGTAGCGCTGGTTCATTGCAGCAGGTAGCGGCGCTGAACATCGAAGTTGATGTGAATGGGACCGCTCCGGGCGGGTTCACAACGCTGGTCTTTGAGCCTGTGTACAACACAAATCAGGGCGCTGTGGTTTCCGGTCAGTGGCAGACATGGGATGCATACAATGGTGGAAATGCGATCTGGTGGTCCTCAAAAGTCATTCCAGGCGTCTGCGCCTTCACTTGCTATGTCTCGTGGTCGGATATTGTGGCGGCTAATCCCGATGCTGTCATCGTTGGCGGCTTCGGCGTCAACCAGGGAAGCGGGAACCCTGGGCTTACAACTTCCATTGATGCACTAAAACTCGGCATCAACGGTGATGTTGTAACCTACAACTTCGAGCCCTACCGCGTCGCGCAAACCGCTGACGACTGCAAGAACGGTGGCTGGAAGCAAGTGAAGCGCGCGGATGGTTCTGCCTTCAAGAACCAGGGCGATTGCATCCAGTACGTCAACACCGGCAAGTAATCACGACATCTTTCGCTGCACAAAGCCGCATCTTCGGATGCGGCTTTCTTATGATCCATGAAATGCATCATGCAAAAATGATGCGCGCCAGCAGCCGGTTTCTCGCTTCAACGCGCGTGCAGTTGCCGCTCGCGCATGCTCGTTCAGACGGCTGCTCCGATCATAACGCACGCATGCCGACACTCACTCGCCACGCACGCGGAACAGCACCTCGCCCGCGTGTGGCACCACCAGCGCATCCGGGTCGCCCGCGCCCCATGTCTGCGGATCAATGGTGTGATAGTCGATGTAGCCAAGGTTGACCTGGCGGCAGCGCGCCTCAGGGATGCTCGTCGCCAGCGTGACGTTGATGCGCGGCGTTTCGGTCCCGGTCGCGGCATCGTACTGCCCGGCACCTTTGACATGCGTGCTATGCGCCAGCACGCCACCCGGCAGGTGTCCGAACTGATCCCACTGCTTCACAAAATAATCGCGCACATGGTAGCCAACCTGGTCGATCAGCGCGCCATGCGTGTATGAAATCTCGCTGATGTGCGGCGCGTAAATGATCACCTCGCCGCCGTCGGCAATCGCCGGCTCAGTTTTATACATGGCCTTGGCCGCCGTCCACAGGTCGTCATACATCTCGGACGGCATGGACAGCACGCGCCTGACCGGGCGCGGCAGCCATTTGATGTTGAGCTGCGCCGACAGTTCCGAGGCGGCGCGCCACGCTTCCTGGTGCGGGCCGATGTACAGCCCGTGCAGCGTGTGGCCCTGCATGACCGACGCTATGCAATCGAGCGGACGCGGCACGAACTCCGCCGCGCGATGAATCACGCGCCGTACCAGCGTGTCGGCCACGCCAATTGTCGCCATGCTGGTGCTGAGCGCGCCCAGCCAGTGGGTCGCGTTGATAATTTCCGCCCCGGCAATGCCCGGGAACAGGTATTTCGCGCCGCCCGAGAAACCCGCAACTTCATGCGGAAACACCGGCCCGCATAGCACGATGTGGTCGTAATCGAAAATGCTGCGGTTCAGCGTCACTGGCACAGCGCTGGCGAGCAGGCCGCCCGTTATCTGCTTGATTTCGCTGGCCGGGATCGTGCCGATTGTTTGCAGCGCCTCTGGAACATCCCAGCGATGATTGAACACCTTCGTGTTAGGATAGCGCGTCTCACGCTCAGTCAGCGGCATGCCCACCAGTTTATCGAGCGCGGCTTCGGACATCTGCGGGTGCGTGCCGAGCGCGACAAGGTAATCGAGTTGCGCGGCGCGCGCGCCGACATGCTCATTGAGCAGCCTGAACAGCAGCGGCGTGGGCGCGCTGCGGGTGCTGTCGGGAATGATGACCAGCACGCGCTTGCCATCAACATCTATACGCTCAAACGCCTGTGTCAGCAGACGTTCCACCGCTTCGTCGCCAAGCGGCGTCGTTGCCGAACCTTCGCCAATGACCATGATCGCCTCCTAAAGCAAAGAACAAAGTATGAAGAACGAACAAAGAACAAAGAAACATTCGTTGGCACCTGCTCATTGTTCTTTGTTCTCTGTTCTTATCCTCCTGTTCTTTGTTCTTACACGCCGCTAAATGCCGAAAAGCCGCCGTCCACCGGCACAACCACGCCGTTCACGAAGCGCGCGCCAGGGCTGCACAGCCATACCAGCGTGCTCACCAGATCGTCCGGCTCGCCGAAGCGTCCGGCGGGCGTGTGATTGATGATCGTCTGCCCGCGCGGAGTGAGTTGATCGTTCTCGTCCAGCAGGAGCCGCCGGTTCTGCTCCCCGACGAAGAAGCCCGGCGCAATCGCATTGACACGCAGGCCCGCGCCATAATTGCGCGCCAGTTCGGTCGCCAGCCAGCGCGTCAGATTATCGATTGACGCCTTGGCCGCCGCGTAGCCGATCACGCGCGTCATCGCGCGCTGGGCCGCCATGGAGGAAATATTGACGATCGAACCGGATTTCTGCTCGGCCATGACCGCGCCGAACACCTGGGATGGCAGCAGCGTACCGGTCAAGTTCAGCGCGACAACCTGTTCAAATGCGTCCTGCGGAAGGTCAAAGAACGTGGCATCACCGCTGATCGTTGCGCCAGGCATATTGCCGCCCGCTGCATTAACCAGGATGTCGATTCGCCCCCAGCGCTTCATGACAGCGTCGCGCGCCGACTCAAGCTGCCCTTTTTGGAGCACGTCGGCGGGCAGCGCCAGCGCTTCGCCGCCCGCATCTTCGATGGCTGCCACAACTTCCTGCGCCTGCGCCTCGCGGCGGCCCATGATGCCGACCTTCGCGCCAGCCCGCGCCAGCCCGCGCGCCATCGCCCCGCCCAGCACGCCGGTGCCGCCGGTCACAACTGCGACCTGGCCTTCTAAACTAAAGAGATCGGTTAATAGAGTCATATGTAGCCCTTTTCTTGACCAGATGACCAGATGACCAGATGAGGTCGTTTTGTCACCCGGTCAGCTTGTCACCTTGTCATCCTGTCACCTGATCATCTTGTCATTTTGTCATTTTGTCGAGGTTGTACGCGTGCCTGGCAAGATTGTACGCCTCATCGCGCGCCATGTCGAATGCGTCGCTCTCGGCTAGCAGCCCGCGCGCGACCATGCCCGCCAGCCAGTTGCACGTCACGCGTCGCCACACGTCGTGCCGCACCGGAATCGAAGCAAAGGCGCGCGTGTCATCGTTGAATCCGGCTGTGTTATAGATGCCGGCTGTCTCCGTCACCAGTTCAAGGTAACGCTGCATGCCGTTGACGCTATCGAAGAACCACCATGGCGCGCCCAGCAGCAGCGCCGGATAATGCCCGGCCAGTGGCGCAAGCTCGCGGCCATAGGTGCTTTCGTCGAGCGTGAACAGGATCAGGCGGAAGCGCGAGTCCGTGCCGTAGGCGTTGAGCAGCGGCTGCAAGTTGCGCGTCCATTCAGTCGCAAGCGGGATGTCCGCGCCCTTGTCGAGGCCGAAGCGCTCGTACACCGCCCGGTTGTGGTTGCGCTCGCTGCCGACGTGCAGCTGCATCACCAGTCCATCCTCGGTGCTCATGCGCGCCATCTCCATCAGCATGTGCGCCGTGAAGCGCTCGGCGTCCTCGGCGGTGGACTGGCCGCGCAGCGCGCGCTGGAAGATCGCGTCGGCTTCGTTTGGTTCCAGCCGGGCTGTGCGCGGCGTGCGGGCAGCATGGTCAGTCGCCAGCGCGCCCACCTGCTTGAAGAACGTCCGCCGCTGCTCCAGCGCCTGAATGAACGAGCGATAATCCACTACATCCACGCCGGAAACCTTGCTGAGTGTGTCAATGTTCGAGCGCCAGCCGGCCGCGTCGAGATTCACCACCGCGTCGGGACGGAAGGTTGGCCGGATGAAGTTCATGCCGGCGTCGTGGAGTTGCTGGTGCAGTTCAAGCGTGTCGGTGGCGCTGTCTGTCGTGCAGAGCACCTCGATGTTGAAGCGCTGCAACAGAGCGCGCGGCGCGAATTCCGGCTGCGCGATCTTCTGCTCTAGCTGGTCGTAAATGCGCTGGGCGCTGTCGCCGTTGAGCGGCTCCTTGACGCCGAACAGGTTAATCAACGTATCAGTGAGCCATAGCCCGGTCGGCGTGCCGCGAAACAGATAGAAATGGTCCGCAAAGCGCTGCCAGATCTTGCGGTGGTCGGCCTCGACCGACGAGCCATCGACCGTCGGCACGCCTAAATCTTCCATCGGCACGCCCTGGCTGTACAGCATGCGCACCACGTAATGGTCGGGAATGATGAACAGGTCGGCGGGCGAGCCAAGCCGGGCGTTCGGGTCGGCTAAAAGCGCGGGCGGCACGTGACCATGCGGGCAGACCAGCGGCAGATCGCGCACGCTGGCGTAGAGCTCGCGCGCCAGCCCGCGCTGGGTTGCCTCGGCATCGAAGCAGCGATCCGGCGAAATCGTCCATGATTGAGTCATAGCAGGCTCCTTCTTATTTAATAAGAGATCAGGCAAACCTTAGACTATCATGTCATTTCGAGCAGAGCGAGAAATCTCTCCAGATTCTTCGCTGCGCACAGAATGACAAACAGTATGACTTTATTTGGTCCTTCTATAAATCAATAGTGTAGTCCATGGTCAACACACCGTAAGCGTTCTACGCCGCGCCAGCCCGCTTCACCCAGAACTCGCGCAGCACATGCGCCGCCATCTTGGGCGTGCGCGTGCGGGTAAAGACGCCCTTCATGTTCAGGCCACCGACGCGCATGATGCTTTGCACAGCGGCGAAATCGGCGAAGTTCCAGACCTGCATCCCGGCCACGTACTCCTTGCGCCCGGCCACTTCCAGGTGGCCGCGGATGTACTCCGCCTGGTATTCCTCGGTCCACATGACGGCGGGGTGGCCGTGCATGCCAGCCATGGTATCCGCGCCGAACTCGGTCATGATGATCGGTTTGTGCCACTGCTCCCAGACGCGATCAAGTTCCTGTTCGAGCGCGGTAAATGCCTTGTCAAGCTGCCCGCCCAAGACATACCAGCCCCAGTAGCGGTTCATACAGATCACGTCACATTTTTCCATCCACGAGGTCGGGCCGCCCATGAGAGTCACAATCGTCACCAGGCGGGTCGGGTCGAGTTCGCGGGCGCGGGCCACGAGCGTTTCAAGCATGGCTTTGCCCGCCGCTTCCGACGGATCGACCGCGTTTTCGCCACCTGATCCGGCACCTGCTCCCGCCAGCCTCAGATTCTGGGGCATCGGCTCGTTGGCCACGCACCACATCACGACGCTGGCGTGATTCTTGTCGCGGGTGATCA
>DASTWM010000007.1:0-4835 GCA_035765855.1 Roseiflexaceae bacterium | reverse complement strand
TGCGCGATCTGGGAAGGGTTTGCCAAGCGCGGGCTGGGCTACAGCGCGCAGGCGCGCTCGACAGATAGCGTGACTGACGGAACGCAAGCCTTCGACCTGCCGCCGACATGCACGATCAGCGTCGATCCGCCGACGGTTGATGTATGTACGAATGTAGACGCATCCTACGCGGTCATGGCCGGTTCATCCATGACTGGGCCGGTGACATTCAGCGTGCCAGACAAACCAGCAGGAACCAGCGTGGCGTTCAGCCCGAATCCTGTCGCTGCGGCGGGCAGCAGCACGCTGACAGTTAGCAACAGCGCGGGATTGTCGCCGGGCGAGTATGCGTTCCATGTCACCGGCACGAACACGAAAACCTACACTGCCACAGCCGCGCTCAATATTGCGAATGCCGCGCCAGGAGCGACAACGCTGACATCGCCCGCCAACAACGAATCTGATGTGCAAGCCCAGCCCGTGCTGACATGGGCTGCCGCATCGCAGGGCGCAAGCTACAAGGTCGAAGTCGCCCGCGATGCTGGTTTTGCTACTGTCGTGGAAAGCGCGGTGGCTCGCACGACGAGCTACACGCTGGAGCACGGCCTGATTTCCAGCACGAGCTACTATTGGCGCGTGACGCCGCTGAACGGGTGTGGCGCGGGCGCTGTTTCTCCGGTGGCAATGTTTACCGTGCGCACCGTGCCGCGCGTGCTGCTAGTCGCGGGTGATTCGGATCCAGACGTTTTTTACGCCTATAGCGATGCGCTGGATGCCATTGGCGTAGAGTATGATGTGTGGGATACCAGTAATGGCATAGACGAACCGAACGGTGAGGCGTTGCGCAACTACGCGACTGTGATCTGGGCTGCCGGACTTTCTACCTATCCCGGCCCGGATGCTGAAGCAGGCCTGACTGACTTCCTGAATCGCGGTTCGTGTTTATTCATGAGCAGCGAAGAATACGTCTACAATCGCGGGGTGACGCCGTTCATGCACACGTACCTGGGCGTCGCTTCCGGTGATGACGATGCGATCCAAACCACCGTGACGGGGGCCGGGCCGGTGTTTGGCGACTTCGGCACGTACACGCTCGCGCTGCCTCAGGAAAACCACAGCGACCGGATCAGTCCTGATTCAACTGCCGTGCTGGCGTTCAGCGGCAATAATAGTTCGGGTACCGTTGACAGTGGCGTGCAAAAGGATGGCGGGCATTACCGCACCATGTTCTGGGGCTTCGGGTTCGAAGGGCTGCCAGAAGCTGCGCGTCAGGACGCCATGCAGCGCATTCTGAACTGGTGTTCGTTCCAGTCGAATGTGGGCGTGACGCGCAGTGCTATGCCATCCGAGGCGCTGCGACCAGGCCAGCCGCTCACGTATACCCTGGCATTTAGCAATACCGGCGTTGCCATAGCGCAGGGCGCGCTGCTGACCGACACGCTGCCGGTGAAGCTGGCTGATGTGCATGTGACCAGCAGCACCCCAATTACGCAAGTCGCAGGCGTGGATTTAGCATGGCAGCTTGGCGATCTCGCGCCGGGCGCAGCGGGCACAATCACAGTGACGGGCAAGATTGTTCCAGATACTAACAAAGATGTTGCTGGCGCGGCAACCGCGATTATCACAAGTCAAAACTTCGACACTGACGCGGCAAACAACACGGCTGCGCGCGCGTTTGCGGCAACTGTGCCGCAAGCCCGGTTCAGCAGCGCCACGTACCGTGCAGGCGAGGCAGATTCCAGTGCAATGCTCACCGTCACGCTGGACGTGGCGAACCCGCACGCCGATGTGACACTGGCTTATGCGACGAGCGACGGCAGCGCGCGGGCGGGCAGCAACTATGCCGCTGCATCAGGTACGCTGACGATTCCAGCCGGCCAAACGCAAATCATGATTCCGATCACGATCATGAACGATCAGCTTTCCGAAGGCGATAAGACGCTGGCGGTGACATTGAGCGATCCAAGCGGAGCCGCGCTTGCCATGCCAAGCACTGCAACGCTGACAATCGTTGACGACGGTACAGCCATTACTGGCGGTGTTCATATCTACCTGCCAACTGTGATGCGGTAGCATTATTAGCATAGTTGGTTCAAGAGGCTGGCGTATTGCGCGCCAGCCTTTTTTGCATGCAGGCGCTGTATATACGTTCTTGACAAAGTTGATAAACTACTGTATATTCCTCTCAACTTCATACGGCACAACTCTTATCCAGAGGGGTGGAGGGACCGGCCCTTTGAAACCCCAGCAACCACATGACACCGACTTTGTCATGCAGGTGCTAAATCCGGCAGGTATACCTGGAAGATGAGCAAGTGTAGCCGTGCTAAACATGCTATGTTTGGCTGCTGACACTCTCATCATACGTGGTGAGGGTGTTTTTTGCGCATTGCTCGGTGAGGCGCCCACCGGCAGCGCGGCACACATCACCAGGTCGGTGGCATTCTTCGATAAGCACTGAGGGTAATTCATGGCCGAACAGTTGGTGCTGACGCATGTCAGCAAGCGGTTTGCAGCACAACAGACCGCGCCGCCCGTGTTGCATGATGTGTCGCTGCATGTCGCAGCCGGTTCGTTTCTGGCGATTCTGGGGCCGAGTGGCTGCGGCAAATCCACGCTGCTGCGGCTGCTGGCCGGGCTGGATCAGCCGTCGTCTGGCACGGTCCAGATTGGCTCGCAGGTCGTCACGCAGTCGGACCCGCGCTGTGGCGTGGTGTTCCAGGAGCCGCGCCTGTTCCCGTGGCGCAACATCGCCGACAACGTTGCGCTCGGCACGTTCCGCCGCCCAGGCCAGCAGTCGCCGGAAACATTGCTGCGGCTGGTCGGGCTGGAGGGCTGGAGCAATGTCTATCCGCACCAGCTTTCGGGTGGCATGGCCCAGCGCGCGGCGCTGGCGCGTGCGCTCATCCGGCAGCCAGATGTGCTGCTGCTCGACGAGCCGTTCGCGGCGCTGGACGCGCTGACGCGCATGCAGATGCAGGATCTGGTGGCCGATGTTCACCAGCAATTGCGCCCGACAGTCGTGCTGGTCACGCATGATGTCGATGAAGCCTTGTATCTGGCCGACACGATCGTGATTCTCGGCCAGCGCCCGACGAGCATTAAAACGATTATCGATGTTCCGCTGGCCCGCCCGCGCGACCGCGCTGATACCGCGCTGGTTGGACTACGCGGGCGCGTATTGTCGCATTTTGGGCTGAGTCATGCCGCGGTCAGCACGGCACCAAATGTTTCTGTAGCACAGCAATAACTAAGGAGACGCGTTGCTATGTCAAAGCAATGGATTACGCGATTGGCGCTGGTAGTATTGGCGCTGCCGCTGGTGGCTGCGTGTGGCGCGCCCTCGGCCAGCAAGCCGTCGGTCATCAACATGGACTACGCTTATTACAACCCGAGCAGCCTGGTGCTGCGCAAGTTTGGCTGGCTGGAAGAGGATCTCAAGGCTGATGGCGTTGACGTGAAGTGGGTCTTGAGCGCGGGCAGCAACAAGGCCAACGAGTACCTGCGCTCCGAGGCGGTCGATTTCGGCTCGACGGCCGGCGCGGCGGCGCTGCTGGCGCGTGCAAATGGCGCGCCCATCCAGACGGTCTACGTGTACTCCAAGCCGGAGTGGACCGCGCTGGTCGTGGCGAAAGATTCACCTGTGACCTCGGTGGCTGAACTGAAAGGCAAGAAAATTGCTGCAACCAAAGGCACCGATCCCTACTTTTTCCTGCTGCGCACTCTGCATGAGGCTGGTCTGTCGGCGTCCGATGTCGAGATTGTGAACTTGCAGCACAGCGACGGCAAACTTGCGCTGGAGCGCGGGCAGGTGGATGCGTGGGCGGGTCTCGATCCGCACATGGCGCAGACTGAGTTGGAGCAAGGCTCGAAGCTGATTTACCGCAACATCGATTTCAACAGCTACGGCTTTCTGAACGCGCGCAGCGACTTCCTTGAAAAATATCCTGATTATACCCAGCGCGTCCTGGCCGCCTACGAGCGCGCCCGCCAGTGGATTCTGGCGAACCCGGATCAGGCCGCGCAGATTCTGGCCGACGAGGCCAAGCTGTCGCTGCCGGTCGCCAAGAAGGAATTGGTGGACCGCACGGTGCTGACCATGAGCCCGGTGCCAGGCGAGGAGGAAGCGTCGGTGCTGCGCGGCATCATCCCGATTTTCCAGAGCGAAAATCAGATCAAGCCCGGCGTAGACGCCGAGGCGACGCTGAAGGATTTGTTCGCGCCGCAGTTCATCGAGAAGGTCGCCAAAAAATAGTTTCGAACGAATTGAGCTATAGATTCCCTCACCCCGGCGCTGCCGCGCCACCCCTCTCCCAAAGGGAGAGGGGCCGGGGGTGAGGGCAATAAGCCATGCTAAAAATGTATTATTTCTATCACGCCTTGCGAACATGAGCAGGAAAGCGAGAAGATTGTGAAGCAACAGGCGTTTGTTGAGGCGCCCGCACCATCGGCATGGCGCAGTTGGAATCTGCCGGTAACGACATTGCGCCGCCTGATAGTGCCGCTGGCGCTGCTGTGCGCATGGCAAATTGTGACGGCGCTCGGCTGGTTTTCACCCAGCCAGTTACCGGGGCCGCTGGATGTGCTGGCGGCATGCCGCGAGTTGATCGCGCGCAACGAATTATGGACGCATATCGCGATCAGCCTCCAGCGCGTGCTGCTCGGCTTCGCGGCCGGCAGCCTGCTGGCGATAGCCCTGGGCGGCGCGGTCGGCCTGTCGCAGCAGGTCGAGGAATATTTTGGGCCGACGCTGAACGCGCTGCGCGCCATTCCATCCTTGGCATGGGTGCCGCTGCTGGTGCTGTGGATGGGCGTGGACGAAGGCCCGAAAGTGACGCTGGTGGCAATTGGCGTGT
>DASTWM010000006.1:0-2702 GCA_035765855.1 Roseiflexaceae bacterium | reverse complement strand
AATGTCAATCGAGCGCTGGAAATGTTCGAGCGAAGGTCCATAGTCGCCGAGCCACTGATACGCCAGGCCCATGTTTGCCTCGGCGTTGCTCAGCCCAACATGGTCGTTCAGCGCTGCCGCGATCTGGCGCTGCTGCTCGGCGCAGCGCAGCGCCTCGGCGTATTCGCTGCGCTGGCTGTGCAGAAAGCTCAGATGCTCCAGCGTTTTGCCGAGACCGCGCTGGTCGCCATGCTCTTCAAAGGTCGCGCGGGCAGCCGTGAGCCAGCGCAGCCCTTCGTCGTAGGACTCCGTGTATGACAGCAGGTAGCCGAGCGCGTCCTCCGAGCGGGCCACGGCCAGCATGTCGCCTGTCTGCTCTGCCAGCGCCAACGCCTGCCGGTAGGCGGCCTCGGCCTCGGGCCACTTGCCGATCAGTTGCAGCACCTCGCCCATGTCGAGCAGCGCGTCACTCTTTTCATTATCTGGCAGCAGCGGCAATAGCTGATCGTAATAATAGATCGCCGTCTGGTTGGCGTAGACCGCTTTGGCGGCGTCGGCGGCGCGTCGGAAATAGATGCGCTGCTTGGCACGGTTGCGGGTGCGCTCGTAGTGGTGGGCCAGCACGTTCACGAATGAAGGAAGATCATCGGCGTAACTTTGTTCGATAAACTGGCCGACGCGCTCATGGAGCCGCGCTCGCATGGCGAAACTCAGGCTTTCGTAGGCCGCCTCCTGCGTGATGGCGTGCTTGAACATGTACTCTGGCTCAGGCGCGGGCTTGTCGAGCGGCGTCAGATCGAGGCGGCTCAACATGTCAAGGTGCTGCACGACGGTTTCCGGCGTGCCGAGCGCCGGGTAGCTGCTCCACAGCCAGCGCGGCGCAAACGTGCGCCCGACCACGCTCGCGACCTTGAGCGTTCGCTGCTCGCCGTCGCTCAGGCGATCAATGCGGCTCAGCACCAGACTGTGCAGGCTATCTGGCAGCGTCAACGCCTGAAACGCTCGTCGATCATGCGGATCAATCCCCTGATCGTGGATGAAATTGACCAGTTCTTCGATGTAAAATGGGTTGCCCTCAGCCCTGGCGACAATGCGCTCGACAAGCTCATGGAGCGGATCGGGTTCCATGCCGAACCGGGCATGCGCCGCTTGCGCTGCTGGCTCGATGCCAAACAACTGCTTCAGTTTCGCGCCAACAATCTGTTCAGCCTCGGCGCTGGTCAAGGCAGGTAAATCAATCGTTGTGGCGTGCGGCATGCGTGCCATGCTCACGAACGTATGCTGCTCGTCTTCGATTGGTCGATGAATGACAACCAGCACAATCGGCAGATTGGCGACATTGCGGCCCAGAAACTCCAGCAATTCCAGCGAAAGCGGATCGATCCAGTGGCAGTCCTCTAGTACGACGATGGACGATGGACGATGGACGATGGACGGCTGCTCCCTGGTATCCTTGTCTCCCCCTCTCCTTGTTTCCTCATCTCTCTGGCCAAAGCGTGCGCGCAAACATTGCAGCAGCAGCGCATGCAGTGCGTTCTGGCGCATCTGGCCGTCGAGCGAGCGGGTTACGTCATTGTCGGGCAGCGGCATGTTGAGCACCGGGCCGAGCAGTGGCGCGTGTGCAGCCGCTTCGGGGGCGAGCGCAGCCAGTTGTTCTTCAATCTGGCGCTGCTGGTGTTGGATTGGCTGGCGTGGATCGAGGCCAAAGAAGCCGCGCCACACGTCATGCCAGAGAAGGTAGTTCGCGCGCGTGCCGTAGGATTGGCATGCGCCGCTCAGCGTTCGGAAGCCGCGCTCCGCCGCATGCCGCGCGATCTCAGCGCCCAGGCGCGATTTGCCGATGCCTGCTTCCGCAGTAATGAACAATATCTGACCGTGTTTCTGTTCGGCATGATCGAGCGCATGCCGCGCGGTGGCAAGCTCCTGTTCGCGGCCAATCAGCGGCGTTGTGCGCTCAGTCGTGCGCGTCAATGCCTGGGTAGCTTCGCCGTTTACATGCCACAGATCGACCGGCTCAGAGCGGCCTTTCACCTGGATGGGCGCGAACGGCTGAAGGTCAAACGGCTCGTCGAGCGCGTCATGGGTTGCGTCGCTGATCAGAAGCTGGCCCGGCGCAGCGGCTTGCAGGAGGCGCACCGCGAGAATGATCGCGTCGCCCATGACCGTGTACTCCTGGCGGTCGGGCGCGCCGACATGGCCGCAGAACAGGAAGCCGCTGCTGATACCCATGCGCGGCTGCCCACCGCTGGCACCAAGCTGCTGGTGGAGCGCGCGCAGCTCCAGGGCGCAGCGCACGGCGCGCACGGCATCATCTTCATGCATGACCGGCGCGCCGAACAGCGCCAACAGCTTGCTGCCTTTGTCGCCCATGTCCACACGGTTGAGATAGCCGCCGTAGCGATGAATGATCTCCAGCGCCGCGCAAACGTATTCCTGGAGCGCCGCTCCCGCCGCCATGTCGCCGTCATAATCAAGGTCGTTGAAGCCGACCCACAGCACCGTCACGTTGCGGTGTTCGTTCACGAATGCGTCTTCACCGGCCTCGAGTCGCTGCGCCAGCATAGGATGCACAACATGGATAAGTTGTGCTGCGATGTGCGACGGCAGCGGCGCGGGTGGCGCGAGCGGCGCGGGCGGTTCGGGCGTGTCCAGCGCGGCGACCACGCCCCATGCGCCGCGCTGCTCTGCGACCACAATGCCTTCCACGTTCCTCAGCAGGTCGC
>DASTWM010000005.1:0-21884 GCA_035765855.1 Roseiflexaceae bacterium | reverse complement strand
TAAACTGCGAACGAGAATGATATCACATCCCAATACGATTGTCAAGGCCTTGACGTAGCTTTTTTTCTCGGCTATGATTCAGCCGCCTGGGGCCGTAGCTCAGTGGATAGAGCATCCGCCTTCTAAGCGGATGGTCGCGCGTTCGAGTCGCGCCGGCCCCGCCAAACTGGTGCCTGACACGTAATGCGTGATAAACAATGACCATGTTATGCATCAGGCATCAATATTGTATCAACGAATAGATTGGATATTTAGTCAGTTTCTCGCGCCCTTTCAGGAATGTCAACTCGATCACAAACGCTGCTTCTTCGACAATACCGCCTGCAAGTTCGACCAGTTCGCACGCTGCCGCAACCGTGCCGCCGGTCGCCAGCAGGTCGTCCAGCACGACGACATGCCCACCCTGCGGCAGCGCGTCACGATGTATTTCGAGCTTATTTGTGCCATATTCAAGCTCGTACTCGATCATGTACGTCGCGGCGGGCAGTTTCCCTTGCTTACGCACCGGCACAAGCCCGACACCCAGCCGGTATGCCAGCGGCGCGCTAAAGATAAAGCCGCGCGACTCCACCCCAACAACGGCATCAATTCCACGATCAGCGTAGCGCTCGTACAATGTATCGACCACCTGCCGGAAAGCATCGGCATTGCTCAACAGCGTCGTGATGTCTTTGAACTGCACGCCAGGCAAGGGGAAATCAGCCACATTCCGCACTAGATCACCAAGTTCTGTTTGACTCATTCCCTCTCCTTCTTTCTTCCAAACACACCATTATCAGAGCCAACGACGCGAGCGACCAAACCACAGCGCAGCCGCGATAATGATGAATAGTACAAGCAACGCTGCCACAAACGGGATAATGTGTTCGGGTAGCGGTGCCACCGCATACAAACTGGCGACCGCAGCAAGCATGATAAAGGGTAGCGCAACCACCACCGCGCCCAGAACCATGCGCATGAACAAGTCACTACGCTCGGACAACAAATCAGTGTGCGCAGCGCTCAACGCTGCCACAACATCGCGCTGCTCCTCTAAAAGATCGGCGAGCTTGTCGACCAAATCCACGCAATCGCCAAAATAACGAACACTGTCGATCTGCAAAAAAGAAATGTCTTCACTCTGCAAAGTATGGACGATCGCGATATTGGGCAAGATAATATGACGCAGCGCGGTGACTTCCCTGCGGAGGTCGCCAAGCTCACGAGCTACGGCGCGGCGTGTTGGGCTAAAAATGCGCGAGTCCAGTCGCCCAAGCTCATCGTCCAGCCGGTACAAAATTGGGAAAACCTGTTTGAACATCGCGTCGATGATTCGGTAGAGCAGGTAGCCTGTGCCGCGCGACATGATCTGCGCGCGCGCCGCTTCGTCGCTCGCTGCCGCCCCAAAGATGCGGCGCAGTGGCCGTAAATCGCCATCATGGAGTGTTACAAAGAAGGCCCGCCCGGCGAAAATCCGCACTTCGCTTGCCACGATACGATTATCGCGATCAAGCACAGGTACATGCAAAATCAGAAACAGATATTCATCACGCGGATACAGATCGAACTTCGGGCGTTGGAGCGTTGAAAGCACATCTTCAAGCGCAAGCGGATCGAGCCGGAATTGCTCCCGCAGATGCGTAGCCTCAGCCGTGGTTGGCTGTGTGATGTCCACCCACGTCAATCCGGCGTGGGTGACTTCGCGTCGCCGCGAACCTGCTTTGGTCGTTGTTGGGGGTGCTTGCAGCGGGCGTGTGCGTGGTTCCATGCTTCCTCATGTGGGCAATAGCCTCATCAAACGCATTATACCGTTCACGTTCCATGCTGACAACAGCACATAAGAAAAAGGCCAGATGAACACCATCTGACCTGATATATTAAGCCCAAAGGAGGAAGCAGCTACACGAGGCGAACCAATTCGTTAGCAGTACGCTTCATGTCCAAAAAGACGAGGCCCAGCTTGGCTTTGCTATGGGCGAGGGCCGTCAACACAGCCTCTTCACCGATTGACGTCAAAAGCACGAAGCCATTTTCGCCGCGAACAAACACTTGATCAAGCTGACCACGACGCAGCTCTGAGGCAATGCGTTCGCCCAGCGAGAGCATCGCAGCGCTCATCGCGGAAACACGATCCTCTTCAACGTCTGCGGGCAGCGCCGAAGCCATGATAAGACCATCAACACTCACGACCGCCGAAGCTTCAATATCCGGTGTATTCATCTGCATCGTTTTCAGATGACGTACCATCTCTTCGGTTCTGCTTGCCATTCAGATCCTCCTTAAGGCCGTCCGCATCTGCTGGATTTTGCGGTGTTGCTCAAGATATTTAGACAACCCAACTGCGGGCGCGCCGTCGCAGACGGCCGCTTCTTTTCATTCTACTACATTTCTTGACAAAGAGCAACATGGGAAGAAGCCTACAATGAGCTAAACGTGCCGTCTCTAGCAGGCGATTCGCGCACAGATTGATTACAAAATCGATCACAATCGTTCAACATTTTCAGAAACACGCCTGGACATGACCAGCATGTTCAGGGTAGCGCACGCATTAAAGCGTGTACGTATCGAACTCGCGGCCAATGTCAGCATCGCCGCCAAACCCGCCTTCACGGACCGCATCCACCGCCTGTGCTGCACTCATCGTCCAGCGCGGGCTGAAATGAACCAGCACCAGATGTTCTGCGCCAGCCGCCGCCGCAACTTGCCCGGCCTGGAACGGCGTGGTATGCCCCGGAAACGGCTCCGGCGTCGTCGCCTCATGAATAAGCACCGCCGCGCCACGCGCAAGCGCTTGCACCGAGTCGCACGGTTCAGTGTCAGCGGAGTAGACCAGCGCCCGACCCGAAGCGCGATCCTCAAAGCGCAACGCCAGACATGGCAATGGGTGTACTGTCGGGGCTGTCATGAGGCGGTAATGCTTGCTTTGCAAAGGTACTTCGTCGTTCGGTTGTATCTCTATCCACTCAACAGGCACCTGATGGCTGCCCAGCTCAAAGGCTTTGACAACCTGTTGCGCCCGTTCGAGCGTCGGTGCATTACCGTACACCGGCAATGTACGCTGAAACCCGGCTAATGATAGTTGAAAGAGCAATACCGGGAGACCATTTATATGATCCGGATGCGCATGGGTCAGAAAGATGGCGTGCAATTTTAATGGATCGAGATTGGCGCGCAACACCCGTTGATAGGTGCTGCCGCCCGCATCGATCAGCAACAAACCGTCAGGCGATTCCCATACCATATGGGTATTTTCGCGATCCGGGTCAGGTACAGCTGTCCCGACGCCGAGCAACGTCATCTGCAGCATGGTGGACCTTTCGCAATGGCTTTTTGGTACCTTCAACTACTAGTGAACACTGTACCACAAGAATGCATAATAATTACACACCATTACCATACCAATACCAGGTGTTTCTCCATGAGACACCCGGAGACACCCGCAAAGCTGTATACATGCTGGCACATATCCTGCACGGTTATTCATATCATACCATCGTGCTCTCGCACCGGGGAGCCCAAGAGTGAAGGAGAGATATATGCGAGATATTCTTAAGTTCTTCGAGAACATGTCACCAGAAACGTATCTTTCGGCAGTGGTCGGCTCAATTTTCTTGTCGCTCGGGCTGCGTGCAGCCGGCAAGAAGGATGCAGCGAACTTCGTTGGCCTGTGGGCACCAACCATCTGTAACCTTGGATTGTATCTGAAGTTACTACAGCCATCGAAGAAGGGCATTTTCAAATAATCGTCGGACATACCCGTTATGGATGCAGTGGTATGCCGCATGGCAAGGCATGCGGCATACCACTGCATTTGCAAAAAACAAAAGATTTGTTATAATCTCTGACGTAGCGAGCGGGCCGCTAGCTCAATTGGTAGAGCAGCTGACTCTTAATCAGCGGGTTGTAGGTTCGAGTCCTACGCGGCTCACCAGAAAAACACCCTTTGCACAATGCAAGGGGTGTTTCTTTTTGTCCTGGTGAAATGCTGGCTATGCGCTATTCGAGCGTCCATATTCGACATTGGAAATGCGCATGAGTTTGTCCCAGCGGTGGCGCGACTGAATGTAGCGCACAGTTCCCGATGCCGAGCGCATAACAACTGAGTGGGTCGTCGCGCCGCCGCCGAAGTAACGCACACCTTGCAGGAATTCGCCATCCGTGATGCCCGTCGCCGCAAAGAAAACGTTCTCACCCTGCACCAGATCGGTGGTGTGATACACCCGATCAAGATCCATGGTATTAGCACGCGCTAATTCACGCTCCTCGTCGTTGCGCGGCCACAATTTGCACTGAATCTCGCCGCCAAGGCACTTCATGGCGCATGCGGTAATGACCGCTTCCGGCGCGCCGCCAATGCCCATCAAAATGTCGGCGGGCGGATCGTCAATAGCGGTCATCACCCCCGCCGATACGTCGCCATGGAGAATGAGCTTGATCCGCGCGCCGGTTTCCCGAATCTGCCGAATAATATCTTTGTGGCGCGGTCGGTCGAGCACCACCACGGTAATATCTTCGGAACGTTTGTGAAGTGCCAGGGCCACATTCTGGATGTTTGTCGCTACCGGAGCGTTGATGTCGATCGCGCCACGGGCCGCCTCGCCCACGGCGAGCTTGTCCATGTAGGCAATGCCCGACCAGTGATACAGCGAGCCACGTTCCGCGATGGCGACCACGGCGATTGCACCCGGCATGCCTTCGGCCAGCAGCGTGGTGCCTTCCACCGGGTCCACGGCGATGTCCACCGCTGGCTCATCGCCGGTGCCGAGCCGCTCGCCGATGTAGAGCATGGGCGCTTCGTCCTTTTCGCCTTCGCCAATGACCACAAGCCCATCCATCTGCAAGCTGTCCAGCACCAGGCGCATGGCATCCACCGCAAGTTGGTCAGCGCCGTTTTTGTCGCCGCGACCCATGGAGCGGCCCGCGCGCAGTGCCGCTGCTTCGGTGGCGCGCACCAGATCCATGCCTAAGTTACGCTCGATCGGCATGTGTCTACTCCTTTGTAGCATATTGAAGATGTTCAAGGATAGGGCGATTGTAGCACATGAGCGGGTAAGCGGCTGAGCGAAGAACGTAGAGCGAATGAACAGAAGACGGGCAACGTGTGTTCCGCGCTTTACGCTTTATGCCTGTTATGTTTACTAGCGCTCTTCAATAAAGAGTGCTAAAATCGGACTTGACAAATGCCAATGAATTGTTTATCATAATCAGCGGTTAGCACTCTGAGCTTCTAAGTGCTAAACATGTACACTGTAATCACTATGTTTTATGTGATGTAAGGAGGAAATGAGCTATGGGAGCGGATTTCCGCATCCGACCGCTGGCAGACCGCGTGGTCGTTAAGCCAGTCGATCGCGAAGAGAAGACCAAGGGCGGCATTTACCTGCCGGATACAGCCAGCAAGGAACGCCCGATGGAAGGCACAGTGCTGGCCGTGGGCAATGGCCGCACGGATGACAATGGCAAAACCGTCCCGATGAACGTCAAGGCTGGCGACAAGGTGCTGTTCGCAAAGTATAGCGGCACGGAGTACAAGGTCGATGACGTCGATTACCTCATTCTTTCGGAGAAGGATATTCTCGGTATTATCGACGAGTAGTTTTTAGTGAGCAGTTTGCAGTTTGCAGTAGCCAGTTTCAGTGAAGACTGCTAACTGGTGCCTGCTGACTGTGCCTTTGATAAAGGAGACAGACAAGGCTATGCCAAAGCAGCTATATTTTAATGAAGAGGCCCGGCGCGCGCTCAAGCGTGGCGTCGACATGGTCGCCGACGCAGTAAAGACGACGCTCGGCCCACGCGGCCGCAATGTCGCGATCGATAAGAAGTTCGGCGCTCCAACCGTGACCCATGACGGCGTGACGGTGGCCAAGGAAATCGAGCTGAAGGATCCGTTCGAGAACATGGGTGCCCGCCTGCTGGTCGAAGTTGCCACCAAGACCAATGACGTGGCCGGTGACGGCACAACCACGGCGACCGTGCTGGCCCAGTCGATCGTCAATGAGGGCATGAAGGTTGTGGCCGCGGGTGCCAACCCCATGCTGATCAAGCGCGGCCTGGACAAGGGCGCGGATGCAATCGTCAACGGCCTGAAGGATCTTGCCAAGCCCGTGCGCGACCGCGCTGATATCTCGCATGTCGCGACGATTTCGGCTGCCGATCCGGAGATTGGCGATCTGATCGCCGAGGTGATGGAGAAGGTCGGCAAGGACGGCGTGATCACGGTCGAAGAGAGCCGGGGTATCGCCTTCGAGACCGAGTACACCGAGGGTATGCAGATCGACCGTGGCTACATTTCGGCCTATTTCGTGACGAACTCCGAGCGCATGGAGACCGAGCTTGATGAGCCGTACATTCTGATCACCGACAAGAAGATTTCGTCCATTCAGGATGTGCTGCCGGTGCTTGAGAAGGTTCTGCAGATGAGCAAGAACCTTGTTATCGTGGCTGAGGACGTCGATGGCGAAGCGCTGGCGACGCTGGTTGTGAACAAGCTGCGCGGCACGATCAATGTGCTGGCCGTCAAGGCGCCGGGCTTCGGCGATCGCCGCAAGGCCATGCTGGGCGACATTGCGGCCCTGACCGGCGGCACGGTGATTTCGGAAGAGATTGGCCGCAAGCTCGACAGCGCAACGCTGGAAGACCTGGGCCGCGCCCGCAAGGTCATCGCCGACAAGGACAACACAACCTTTGTCGAGGGCCGTGGCGATGAGAAGGCGATTCAGGCGCGCATCGACCAGATTCGCGCGCAGATCGAGACGACCACCTCGGACTTCGACCGCGAGAAGCTGCAGGAGCGGCTGGCCAAGCTGTCCGGCGGCGTGGCAGTGCTGAAGGTCGGCGCGGCCACCGAGCCAGAGCTGAAGGAGAAGAAGCACCGTGTTGAGGACGCGCTCTCGACGGCCCGCGCGGCGGTTGAGGAAGGCATCGTTCCTGGCGGTGGCATTGCGCTGATCAATGTAACTTCTGCGTTGGACAAGGTGCAGACCAACAACGACGACGAGCGGTTCGGCGTGCAGATCCTGAAGCGCGCGCTGGAAGAGCCTTTGCGCCAGCTGGCCCGCAACGCCGGCGAGGATGGCGCGGTGATCATCGACACCGTGCGCCGCACCCAGAAGGAGAAGGGCGATTCGACCTATGGCTACAACGTGCTGACCGGCGAGTTCGGCAGCATGCTGGAGCAGGGCGTGCTCGACCCGGTTAAGGTGACGCGCTCAGCGGTGCAGAACGCGGTTTCAATCGCGGGCCTGCTGCTCACCACCGAGGCACTTGTCACCGATATTCCTGAGGACAAGGCTGCTCCGGCAATGCCGGGTGGCGGCGGCATGGGCGGCATGGACTTCTAGTTCCCGTTCATCAGCGGCGGGCGGGGTATTCACTCTGCCTGCCGCAAAAAGGCTCTGACAATGGCGTCAGGGCCTTTTTGCATGTGAACGAGCGAATATCCTGACGTGCTATACTACTCACCTCAGAAGAGTTGCACAAGACATTCAAGCTGGAGACGACGATGACGAATCCTGGTCTTAAGCGGCATCTGTGCGTGCTGCTGGTGATTGTTGCCACTGCGGTGCAGGCATTTGGACTGGCCGGTGCAGCGGCCCGCAGCGCTGCGCCCGGTGCGCCTGCCACGGTAACGTACCTTCCGTTGGTGGTACAAGCAGCCCCCCCTGCCTGCGCGCTCAACCAGCAGGAGCAGCAGCTTGCTACGTTATTAATCAACGATCCTGATCAACATCACACCTCGCTCACATGCCATCCGATTCTGGCACAGGTCGCTCGCGAGCGCGCCCAGGATATGGTTAATCGCCACTACTTCAGCCATACAAATCCTGATGGTCATGGGGCAAATTACCTGGTTGTACAGGCTGGGTATGTCCTCCCTGGGATGTATAGCTCTGCACCTGATGGAAACAACATCGAATCCATTGCGGCAGGGTACCCTGCCGCGAGTGCAACCTGGACCGGTTGGATGAATTCCCCCGGACATCGCGCGCATCTGCTGGGTGAAACGCAATTCTATGCTGAACAACGCGAATATGGTATCGGATATGCGAGCGGTGGGGACTACCATTATTATTGGGTTGTTATTATCGCGAAGCCGGGTCCATAGAAACAGGTGCGGGGCTGACATAGGTGCCGTGCTATACTACCGACATGATTCACTACGGAACAACCCACCGCGTCGGTGATGCTATTTCCACCACGCACATTATTGCACCGGAACATCGCGCTGATGATCCGGCAACGCTGGCGGCGCACTGCCTTCAAGCTGTCGATGCGGGCCTTTCCGAGCAAGTGGCCGACGGCGATGTGCTCATGGCAGGCCATGGCTTCGGCGCGGGCGACGATGCAGAAAGCGCGGTGCTGGCACTCCAGGCGCTTGGCGTAGCAGCGATCATGGCTGCGTCGGCAGCGCCCTCGTTTGTGGACGCTGCCCATGCCTACGGGTTGCCAGTCATCATCGCGCCAGCAGCGGTCGGCGGAATCGAAGCAGCCAGCGTCGTGCGCATTGACTTCGATCATGGCACGATTACTGATCGCGCGAACGGCACGGTGTACCACGCGCCGCTCATCCCACCTGATGTTGTTGCGGCAGTCCAGCGCGCGCAATTACTCCAACGCATGCGCCGCGTTGTCGAGGAAGAAGGCTACGACGGGTGATTCAATTGCAGATTGCAGATTGCCGGTGAATTCCTCGTTCATCAGGATTTTGTTCTTTACTCTGTGTTCTTGAATACATGATTACATCAAATAAACAACTTAAACGCCATATTATTGACGCCATGCGCGCGGCTGAACCGGCGACACCACGCTGCCGGCATGCCGATGAGTGCGGCGGCTGCGCGGTGCAGGATCGCGCTTATGAGGCGCAGGTGGCGGTGAAGCGCGACGCGCTCCGCGCTATGTGGGCCGATGTGCTGCCAGCCGCGCAGGTTGACGCAATTGACATGGTCGCCTCGCCGTCGCCTTACCAGTACCGCACCCGCATGGACTATGTGGCGACGAAAGGGCGCTTTGGGCTGCGGCGTAGCGGCAAATTCAACTATATCGTCGATCTGCACGAATGCCATCTCATTCCACCCGGCGCGTTCGCCATTGCCCGCGCCGTGTACGAGCGTGCAGTCGCGCTCGGTTTGCCCGATTACAACCTGCGCACGCATGAAGGCTGGTTGCGCTACGTCGTGGTGCGGCGCAGCCCGGATGATCGGCTGCTGCTGGCGATTGTGACGGGAACGCCCGACCATGCCGAGGCGGTGGAACAGCTTGCCGCGCTTGCGCTGGCGCATGAGGAAGTCGTCGGCTTTCACTGGCTACTCAACGACACGCTCACTGACCTGTCGTTCGGTGAGTCACTTCAGCATTGGGGCGCGCCGACGCTGCCCATGCCGGTTGGCGAACGAATGCTCAAGATCGGACCGAATACCTTTTTTCAGAACAACATTCATCTGCTCATGCCGCTGCTAGATGATGTTGCGCAGCATGTTGGCCGCGCCGGTATTGTTGCTGATCTGTATGGCGGCGTCGGCACAATTGCGCTGCATCTCGCTGGGCAGGCTGAGCGCATTACATGCGTCGAGAGCGTGACCGAAAGCACCGCGCTCGCTGCTGAGAACATCCGCGACAATGGCGTTCAGAATGTCGCCGTCGTCACCGCCGACACGGAAGCCTTTTTGCGCGAACAGCAGCCCGGCAGCTTCGATGTCATCGTTGTCGATCCGCCGCGCACCGGACTCGGGCCGGAAGTGTGCGCCCAGATCGCGCGCATGCGCCCACAACGGCTGGTCTACGTGTCGTGCAACCCGCTGACGCAGGTGGCCGATGCACAAACCCTGCTGGCCGACTACCGCCTTGCTCGTCTGCGCGGTTATGACATGTTCCCCCACACTCCGCACATGGAATCGCTGGCGGTATTCGATCTTGATACGATTTAGAAACAGTTTTGTATCTCTTGTGATAATCCGGCATGTCGCAGCACGGCATTCTAAAGCGACAAACATGCATCGGTAACGATTTCATAACATTTCTTGACTCATGATCCGCATGTCCGCTATAATACTTATACGAGCTACAACAAGCTCGTGGCGGGTTCCTCGGACGAGAGGGAGGACAAGCGCGATGAAGATGAAAAAGGCTTTGAAAAGCGAATACGATCAGCAATAACGGCGGCGCAGGGTTGTCATCCTGCTGCCGCCTGTGTGTTTCTATGGCGATCTTTTCGCGCCGATCCAACAGCTCGTCAAGCGTTCTCGCATGGATGGTAGCGGCACAGAATTGACTGTGTTGCGTAGCACAAGTAACAAGGAGGCGAACATGCACTCGGATCTCATCGGCAAAATTGAGAAGGCGCGTCGTTATGCGCAAGAGCCGGAGCGGATCGCCCTTGGTGAATTGAAGGCTAGCTTCCGTGGCGGCAATAACAATCATACGATTACGCTTTCTGACGATAAATGGCTTTGCGATTGTCACTTCTTCCGCAATTGGGACACATGCGCGCATGTGATGGCGCTGCAAAAATTGTTAGATCCGATGCTTTCTGAGCAGGCGCGTCAGGCCGGCGGGCCAGCCGTTGTTGATGAGCAGATTGCAGGTGCGGTAAGCTAATCTCTTCAGGTGTCGCTGGTGCCCCCTTCGCTGTGGAAGGGGGCTTTTCTATGGGTGAACACATGACTTTGGTTATTGCGCATCGCGGCGCTTCCGCGTACGCGCCAGAAAATACCATGCCGGCGTTCGAGCTCGCCGTGCAACTTAAAGCCGACATGCTGGAGCTTGATGTCCAGCGTAGCGCCGATGGCGTGCTGGTGTGTTATCACGACTTTTCGACCGAGCGCTGGAATGGACAGCAGCGCCTGGCGACCGACTGCACGCTGGCTGAGTTGCAGCAGCTTGACATTCGCGGCGCGCGCATTGCCACCCTCGCCGAGGTGTGCAGCTTTGTGCGCGAAACCGGCGTGCGGGTGAATGTCGAGATCAAAGGGCTGGGCATTAGCGAGGACATCGCCCGGCTGCTGCGCGAGGAGCGCGTAGAGGAGCAAATCCTGTTTTCGTCCTTCTCGATTGTGGCGCTGCACGAGATCGAGCAGGCCGCGCCGCACATCCCGCGCGCCTACCTGATGGGTACGCGCACGCTGCGGCCAGTCGTACGCCTGCGTGAAAGCTGGCCGTTCCGTTGGCTGCGGCGCGCGAACTGCGCCGCATGGCATCCGGTGTATCAGATTCCGCTGCTGCGGCGGCTGGTGCCGCGCGTCCAGCGCGCAGGCTTTACCGTGAACGTCTGGACGGTCAACGACGTGGCGACCATGCAGAAACTGCTACGCATCGGCGTGGATGGCATTATCACCGACGTGCCGGATGTGCTGCGGCGCGTGATTGACGAGCAGCAGGCAGTTGCATGATTTCACCTCAAAAGGTAGCAACAACTTGTGGCGCGGATTGCCAATCCGCGCCACATATTTTCGTATCTTTCTTCGGGGTTTATTCGGTTGCCGGCGTGCGGCCTTCGCGCATGTGCAGAAACAATGCCGCCGCGCCAAGCAGGCCCACGCGCTCGCCGAGCGTTGCCAGCCGCAGCGGCACGTCGCGGTAAACATCCATCGCGCGCTCCTGCACCACCTGCGCGGCGCGCCTGATCAACAGCGGATTGTTGGCTGCCACGCCGCCGCCGAGCAGGACCAGTTCGGGGCTGAAAAGGTGCAGCAAATTCACCAGACCAATTCCGATCAACTCGCCTTCGCGATCCATCAGCCGCTGCGCCAGCGGATCGTCCATGGCGGCGGCCTGCGCGACCAGCGCGCCAGTCACCGTTTCCGGCGTCGCCAGGGTGTGCAGCAGGCTGCGCGGCTCGGCGATCATGGCATCAGCGGCGGCGCGCGCCAGGCCCGGCCCGGACGCCAGATCTTCCCAAAAAGCGCGCGTACTCGTCTCGATGATCTGCATGCCCACTTCGGTGGCCGAGCCGTAGCGTCCGAGCAGCAGCTTGCCGTCAGCAATCACGCCGCCGCCGATGCCAGTGCTGATCGTCACATACACCAGATTGTGCGTGCCGCGCCCGCCACCAAAAAACCATTCGCCCAGCGCCGCCGCGTTGGCATCGTTGCCAAGTTCGGTTGGCAGGTTGGCGCGCTGCTCGATCAGCGCCCGGAGCGGCACATTGTGCCAGCCCGGCAGGTTCGGCGGGTTCATCACCAGGCCATGAAACGGATCGAGCGGGCCGGGCGCGCCAATGCCAACGCCGAGCAGATCCGCGCCAGCAGGCACCTGCGCGCGCGCCTGCTCGATCATGGCGACCATACGCTCGATAATCGCGTCCGCCCCGGTATGAGCCTCAGTCAGCGCGCGCTGCTCAGCGTGGAGCACGCCTGCTTCATCGGCCAGCCCGACGCGTATTTGTGTGCCGCCCAGATCAACCACAATCACGTAACGCATAGCTCGTTTCACACCATCTATTTGCAAAGCAGAATTGCTCGCTTCCCCGAATGCATCGCATTATAGCATCGTTTGCAGGGCCGATATGCCCATGCTATACTGCCGTCTTAGTCTGGTGATGGCTAACAGCCAGCACGGCAGGAGTGGAGCATGGATGTGCGTAGCAGCGCCCGCACCGACGTTGGGCGGACGCGTGAGCACAATGAGGATAGTTACGGCATAGGCGAAGGCGAGGCAGTGGCTCGCCTCGGGCATCTGTTCGTCGTTTGTGACGGCATGGGCGGCCATGCCAGCGGCGAGGTCGCCAGCGCGCGGGCGGTCGAGATTATTCTCAAAGATTATTACGCTGACGACGAGCATGATCGCGCTGCTGCTGTTGAGCAGGCCTTTCAGCATGCTAACCAGCGCATTTTTGCCGAAGGTCGCGGCACCATGGGTACCACTGGCGTGGCCGCGCTGATCCTTGGCACCACGCTCCACATCGCGAACGTGGGCGATAGCCGGGCGTACCTCGTGCGCGGCGACACCATTCGCCAGATCTCGCGCGATCATTCGCTGGTAGCCGATCAGGTCGAGGCCGGGTTGATTACGCCGGAGCAGGCCCGGCACTCGAATATCAAAAATGTCATCACGCGGGCGCTCGGCCACCAGCCTGATCTGGTGGTGGATCTGTTTGAGATGCCGCTGCAATCCGGCGACGTGGTGCTTTTGTGCAGCGATGGGCTGCATGGATTGGTAAATGATGACGAACTTGCGCATGCCGCCCGCGACGCCGATCTTGACCGCGCATGCGCCACGCTGATCGCGCTCGCGAACCGGCGCGGCGGGTCTGACAATATTACGGCGCTGCTGGTGCGCGTGGCAGCGGTCGAACCACCCGCTCAGCAAACCAGCGACACCGTGCCGCTCCATGAGCAGATCACCGAGCCGCTGCCGGTCGCCGAAACTGCACCATCGGGAGGTGATACATCACCTGCCATCGAGGCTGCCGCGCCTGCTCCTGCCACTGCTCCTGCCACTGCTCCTGCCCCGCCCACCGAGCGCCCGCTCACGCGGCTTGGCGCGCTGCTTTCGGTGCTGCTGCTGGTTGTGCTGGTTTCCGCGCTGCTGATCGCGCAGTTTCGGCCCGAATTACTGCCGTTTGCCGCGCCACAGGCCACTGCGCCGACCCTGCCGCCGACCGCGCTGCCAACCGCGCAGCCTGCTGTGATTGGTTCCCCCGCAGCGCCGACCATTATGACAACTGCCATGCCCACTGCGCCGGTTGCACCCACCGGCTCGCCAATGCCGACACCGCAGGGGTGACAAGAGCGTCTCAGCTCCCCAGTTCCCAGAGTTCCCCAGTTCCCCAGTTCCTACCGACCGGCTTCTCGCGGCCCGCCATGGTATAATATATACACGCAAGTTTGTTCGAGAATGCGCTGCTGGAGTGAATGTTATGCCGATACGTGTGCTGGATGCGACCGTTGCCGCCCAGATCGCCGCTGGCGAGGTCGTCGAACGACCGGCGTCGGTGGTCAAGGAGCTGCTGGAGAACGCGCTAGACGCTGGCGCGCAGCGAATCGGTGTGGAGGCACGCGGCGGGGGCTTGCGCGAGTTGAAGGTCCAGGACGATGGCTGCGGCATCATGGGCGACGAAGTTGAACTCGCCTTTGAGCGCCATGCCACGTCCAAGCTGCGCGCCGCCGACGATCTATGGTCGATTGCGACGCTCGGCTTCCGTGGCGAGGCACTGCCGTCGATCGCGTCGGTGGCGCAGGTGATCTGCACGACGCGCTGCGATGCCGACTCAGTCGGCACTGAATTGCGGATTGCGGGCGGCGAAGTTCAGGCCCGCGCGGCGGTCGGCTGCTCGCGCGGCACCACGATTTCGGTGCGCAACCTGTTTTATAATGTGCCAGTGCGGCGCGAGTTTCTGCGCTCCGAGGCCACCGAAGCGGGCGCGATAGCGGCGGTGGTGACGCAGTACGCGCTGGCCTACCCCGAAATTCGTTTCACCCTGCTGCTCGACGGGCGGCTGGCGCTCCAGACCAGCGGCTCGGGCGATCTGCGCGAGGTGCTGATCGAGTTGTACGGCCTTGACGTGGCGCGCCAGTTAATCCAGGTCGAGGCGGTATACGGCAGCGGGATGGACGAAGTGCAGGTGCATGGCATGGTGTCGCCGCCCGGTATCACGCGCAGTTCGCGCGGCTATCTGCATACCTTTGTCAACCGGCGGGCCATTCAGCCGCGCGGGCAGCTCGCATTTGTGATCGAGGAAGCGTACCACACGCTGCTGATGAAGGGCCGCCACCCGGTGGCTGTGCTCGACCTGCGCGTCCATCCCGCTGCCGTCGACGTGAATATTCACCCAACCAAGAGCGAAGTTAAGTTTCGCGACACGCCGCGCGTCATGGGTGCGCTGGGCCGCGCGGTGCGCGAGGCGCTGCTGTCGACCGGCGAAGTGCGGCCATGGGAAGCCGCCGCCACGCCCGCCGCGCCAATCGAGGTCGCCCAGCGGCGTTTTGAGCTACGCCAGCTTGGCTCGTGGAACGACAGCGGGCCGCGCGGCGGCTTTGGCACAACCGAACAGACAGCGCAACCGTTCACACATGCGGAGCAAGGCCAGTCTGAGCGGGCGCTCGGCGGCAGCGATCGCGTTGACGCCTGGAGCAGCGGACAGAGCAACGGCAGTTATGCGGGTGGCGAGCTAGCCAGCATGCCGACGCCCGCCGAGCCATGGCCGCATGCGCCTGCATCGCGCATGCCGCCGCTGCGGGTGGTCGGGCAAGTCGCCGCCAACTACATCATCGCCGAGTCGCCCGATGGCATGTATCTGATCGACCAGCACGCTGCCCATGAGCGGATCAATTATGAACGGCTGATGGCGCTGCGTGGCTCTGGCACGATCCAACAGCAGAATTTGCTCATTCCACAGGCGGTCGACCTGCCGCCAGCCGCGCACCAGGCGCTGCTCGAACATGCGGACGAATTGGCCGAATGGGGTTTTGTGGTCGAGGATTTCGGCACGGCTTTGCGGGTGCGGTCCGTACCGAACGGCATGCGCGAGCAAGACCTTGCGACGGCGCTGCTCGAAGTGACCGACCATATCGCGGGGCGGGGCGGCAGCACGCCGCAGGATTGGCGCGAGGCCATGCTGACGACGCTGGCGTGCCATTCGTCGATCCGCGCCGGGCAGCAGCTTTCGCCGGTCGAGATGCGCGAGTTGCTGGTGCAGCTGGAGCAATGCGACATGCCACGCACCTGCCCGCATGGCCGCCCGACGATGATTCTGGTGACGACGACGCAGCTTGAGCGGCAGTTTGGACGCATCAAGTAAGAAGAATGATCCGCGAAGGACGCGAAGCGCACGAAGCTGATACGTTTTCGCGTTCTTCGCGTGTCTTCGCGGAGCCCTTACTGCTTTCTTCCTACGCGACTTCGCCCCAAATTTGGGACGCAATCTGCGGCGTCAGCGTGATCGAATGCGAATTGTTCTTCAACGTGACACCATAGGCCGCCGAGTTGCTGGTTACTTCAAATGTCGTACCCGGAATCAAGCTGTTCTCCTGAAACCAGCGCATGAGTTCCGAATCTTCTTCGGCCTCCTCCACAATCCGCTGCAACGTCCATCGATGCCCCGGCTCCACCTGCGCCAGCCGCACCGTGCCAACATATGTCGCGCCGCTGCCAGGAATCGGGTTGCCATGCGGGCATGTCTGCGAACGGCCAACCAGCGCCTCGATCCGCGACTCTAATGTCGGCGACAGGGCATGCTCCAAGCGCACCGCTTCTTCATGAATCTGGTGCCATGGCACGCCCATTACCTCGACCAGGAAGCACTCCAGCACGCGGTGGCGCTTGACCATGGCTTCGGCAAACGCAAATCCTTCTGGAGTGAGGCTGATTTCGTTGCGCGCGCTGCGGGTGATGAAGCCACGTTTTTCCATTTCGCTGACCATGTTGCTCACGGTTGGGGCGGTCACATGCAGCCATTCGGCCAGCCGCGCCGCAATCACAGGTTCATTCCGCGCCGCAAGATAGTAAATAACTTCAAGGTATTCTCGCATTTTCTCGGTCGGCTCATGCTCGATGGCGCGCCGCATTGGGGTACCCGCTTGGCTTTCTTCCATGTCATTCCTCGTATTCTTGATGATGTCGTTAGTTACAGCGCAGGCAGCATAGATGTATGCTCACCGCATGCATGAGTAGCAGAGTATTTCCAGTTTACCAAGAAAAAAGTTGACAAACTTCATAAGTTAGCATATGCTAACTCGCGAAGTAAGCCCGCTATTACCAAGTTCGTAAGCATTCTTAAACATTTGTTCTACTGCTTTCGTTATTATAGCGGAGCAAAAAGACACTCGCAAGCACAGCATGTGCGCTAGAAAGGGAGAGAAATGAAGCGCTATGTTATTCCGCTCGCCATCGCAATGACGCTCCTGGCGGCCTGTGGCAGCGCACCTGTGGCCGCACCGCAAGAGCAAGCCGTCCCAACGAACCTCCCTTCAGCGGCTTCCAGCAGCCAGACGACCGCAGATGCAGCCAACTTGAACGCTATCAAGACCTATCTGCTCCAGAAAACCAGCGCGCTCAAGGCCAACACCGCCAGGCTTCAGCAAGCCAGCGAACGTTATTATAATCTCGCCGCCGCAGCTACATTCGACTATAACGCGCTCGCTCAGCAGCCCGATGCGCTGGCTGCCGCGCGAGAGGCGCGTGAGGCATGGCTGGCCGCCAGCCCCGGCTACGAACAGATGGAAGGCGTGGTCGCTGGCACGGCCAGCCTGGCTGATTACGATGTCATTCTGGATGCGGGCGGCAGCGGCGCGGACGACCCTGAGAACGCAGTGCCGTTCGACCTGAAACTGCCCGACGGGCGCGTGCTTGCCAGGCCAGGCAACCTGTTCGGCGTCACGGAAAGCGCGCTGTGGGGCACCGAGCCAGATTACACAAGCAATGTTCCTGTCGATCTGAATGGCAACGGCGCGCATGATTTTGGCGAACTGCTGCCGGAAGCGAATGTGCTCAAGGCTGCTGCCGACGCGCTCGACCGCTACGCTGGCGAACTGGTCACGGCGGCGCAGGCATGGCAGCCCACCAGGACCGACGCATTCACCGCGCTGGTCGTTATGGTGCCGACCATGAATGAATATTTCGACTCATGGAAAAATTCCCGCTTCGTTAGCGGCGATGCATCCAGGCAGCGCGATTTTGTGGCAATTTCGCGCTTGTCCGACATGCAGGACATTTTGGGTGGCTTGCAGGTTGTGTACGAAGGCGTCAGCCCGGAGGTGCAGGCAGTTGACACCGCGCAGGACACACAGATTAGCGAAGGATTGACCGATCTCAAAGCATTTGTGGCCGACATTTACAGCAGGGAGCAGAGCGGCAAACGGTTCACGCCGGAAGACGCCGATTTGCTGGGCGCGGAAGCGCAGAATCGCGCCACGGCTCTGACCGGGCAGATTGCGCAGGTTGCGGCAAAGTTGCATATTCAGGTTGAGGAGTAATCCAGCATGCATGCGATCCGTTGGACATCTTTTATTTGTGCAATTGTTACAGGCATGCTGGTGCCGCTCGGCGCGTTTGCCGCCGCTACCACGCCGCCGCAATCGGCCGAAACGATGCGCAAGGATCTCGCTCAGGCGCAGATTGCGTTTACAACCGATCCGGCGGAGGCGCAGCAGCGTTTTGCTGAAGCCGCGACCGTTTACGCCGACCAACTGGCCGCGCCGCTCCAGCAGGCTGCCCCATCAGCCGCTACGCAGGTGCAGGCCGCGTTTGCGGCAGCATCGAAGGCGTTGGCCGAGCGGAATGCTCCGGCATTCGCTGGCGCACGGGCGACGATCTGGACCGCGCTGCTCCATGGCAGCTTCATCGCCGTCGAAACCGCCCTTGAGCGCGGCGACGGCGCAACAGCACAGGCATGGCTGCCATTGCGGGAATATCGCCATGCCACCCGTTTCTCACGCCCCGGCGCAGACGCGACGCTGGCAGTAGACGGCGCGGCGAGCGGAACTATGACTCCCGCCGATGCGCTGGCTGCCGTGCGCGCCGACATGTTGGACACGTACCAGGCCAGATTATCCGAAGCGCTGACGACGGCTCACAGCGCCGATGGGCAAGGCTTCGCCAGCCGACGCGCCGAAGCCGCCGCGCTCGCGCAGGGTTACTTTCAGATTCTGGAGCCGGCGTACCGGGCGCAGCGCGGCGCGGACGCGGCACAACAGGCGGAACGGGCCTTCGCCGATCTCGCGAATGCCGCGCTCCATGGCTCGATTTCGCACGCGCTGCCAGCGGTTGAAAACGTGCTCAAGGGCTTTCGGGCCGCGCCGCTGAATGCCGACGAGCAGGTACGGCGGGCCGGGCAACTCATGCGCTTCCTGAGCCTGGTGCCGGTGGAATACAGCCGCGGTGTTCACAATGGGCAGGTCACGACCGATCTGGAGATTCGCGAGGCCATGACCTTCCGCGACGGCGCGGCGGCAGCGTTCACCGATCTTCAGACATTGATGGAGGCACGCGACGCAGCCAGGACGGCACAGGTTGCGCGGCTTTTCAAGGGTTTAGACCAGCAACTCGCCGCTGCCAGCGCCCATGCCGACGAAGTAGCAGCCCCCGAAGCGATTCAGGCCAGCGTCGAGCAGATCACTACGTTGCTGGGCGAGATCATGCCCGCCGAGTGGCAGAAGCACGACAACAACGCCGACTTCGACGTGATCGCTTCGGCGCTCGACCAGATGGAAACCGCCGTTGCAGCCAGGCAGTACGATCTGGCGGAGTCGGCGCGCCTGGAAGCGTACGCCATTCTGGAATCCGGGCCGGAGGCCAAGCTGATTGTGTTTGCGCCGCAGTTCAAGCCGGTGCTTGAGGGGCTGTTCTGGTACGGCGACGCCAGCCAGCGCGGGCTTGCGTATTTGTTGGAGCACAGCGCGCCCGCCAGCGAAATCAGGACGACCCGGCAGGCGCTCGATCGGGAGCTTGCCGCGGCGCAGCAGGCGTTGGCGGGCAACAACGCGCCCACCGCCGTGGCAACCAACGCCGCGGTGATTGTGTTCCGCGAAGGGCTTGAGGCAGTGCTCATCCTGGCATCGCTGATGGGCAGCCTGAAGGTTGGCGAGCAGCGCCGCTTCCGCAAGCCGCTGTGGTGGGGCGCGGCGCTTGCGTTCATCGTCACCATACTGACATGGCTGCTGGCGCGTGAAATTCTGGTTTCACTGGCGCGCTACGGCGAAAAGCTCGAAGCGATTGTGTCGCTCATCGCGATTGGCGTGCTGCTGTTGATCACCAACTGGTTCTTCCACAGCATGTACTGGACCGGCTGGATGGCGAATTTCCACCAGCACAAGAAGCGGCTGATCAGCGGCGTGGCCGGGCAATTCCTTGGCCTGGTGACGCTCGGCTTCACCAGCATTTACCGCGAAGGCTTCGAGACGGTGCTGTTCCTGCAGGCGCTGGTGCTGGAGGCCAACACTGCAACGGTGCTTGGCGGCGTGGCGGTTGGTCTCGGCGCGACGCTCCTGATCGGCCTGCTGGTCTTCGCCGTGCAAACCAAGCTACCACACAAGAAAATGCTGATCGTGACCGGCATCTTCATCGGCGTGGTGCTGTTGCAAATGGTCGGCAAAACGATCAACATCATGCAGGTAATCGGCTGGATGCCAATTCATCCGATTCGCTGGCTGTCGCTGCCGTACTGGATGGGCATGTGGTTCGGCCTGTACGCGACGTGGGAGGGCATCATACTACAGGTTGCCGCTGGCATCTTCGTCATTGGCAGCTACTTTCTGGCCGAACGCCGCAAGCATCGACCAGCAGCCAAAGCACCAGCAACCGTGCAGCCGCGCAAGGTGCAGACCAGTTAGCGCACACAATAAAGCGGATGAGCGTGAGTTCATCCGCTTTATTGATTCAGCATTCAAAAACAATAAGCCCCGCCGAATGGCGGGGCTTATGACATAGACCCAGGAAAACTACGGGTTCAGACCGCTGTTGATATTGCTGAACACACCGCTCACCTGATTGCCGAGCAAGCGCAGGATACCGATGACGACGATCGCGATCAACACGAGAATAAGCGCGTACTCGACCAGACCCTGGCCCTCTTCGCGTGCAAAGAAGCTGCGAATCATGGATGACCTCCCAAGAACAAGTACGAATAATAAGTACCGTTAGTATAACGTATTTGTGGAATTCCACAATAGTCTAAAAGTACTACATTCATGATCGGGGCCAGACATCGCCAGCAGGAACCATGTGGCTCCAAAACAAACAATGCCCTTTCTTCTCGCGCGCTTATGCGGAAAAGAAAAGGCATTGAGCGAATCTAAAGCCTGCGCTTTAGCACCCAGTCAGTATTGAATACCTACGACGGCGCGGAAACCACCGCCGCCACGCGCGTGCCACGCCCGATAGCGCTCTCGATGCCGAACTCGCCGCGCAGCAACATCTCGGCCTGCTGCCGCAGCAAGCCAATGCCCATGTTGCGCCGCCCGCTCACATCGGCCATGACCTCGCTGACCGGGAAGCCGCTGCCGTCATCTTCCACCGAGATCTGAATGTGCCCGCCACTGTTGTCCAGCACCACGCGCGCCTGCGACGCATTGGCATGCTTCACCACATTATTCAGCGCTTCTTGAATGAAACGGAAGATGGCAACTTCATAGTGCGCCGGCAGGCGGCCTTCCATGTTCTGCACCACCAGATTCACTTCAAGCTTATGTTTGTCGCTGAACTGCTGCACATAGCGCCGGAGCGTCGGCACCAGCCCAAGGTCGTCAAGGATCATGGGTCGCAGGTCAAAGATAAAACCGCGAATATCCTGTAAGGAGGTGTTGATCGCGTTCTTCAAAGCGGTCAACTCGCCGCGCGCCGCGTCAGGATCGCGCTCGAACATGCGCTGGCAGATTTCAGCGCGCAACACAAGATTGCTCATGGATTGCGCTGGCCCGTCGTGCATCTGAAGTGAAATACGCGAGCGCTCTTTCTCCTGCGCCTGAATGATATTGGCAATAACATCGGTGGTATCATCGGCGGCAGGCCCAGCCGAACCATTGGTCATGCCGCTCAGCCGCTCCAGCGTGGTGACGAGCGTAAATAGCTGGCTCTGGCGCGTTTTCAAGGCTTGCTGGCGGAATTGCAGTTGCTCAAGCTGGCCGCGCATCATGAGCAGGCGCATCTGCACCTCCTGCGCGGTCGTGTAAAAGCTTTTGATGTCAGCCTTGCTGTACTTGTCGAGATTGACTTCCAGATCGCGCAGACGATTCGCCACAGTCAACTCACGCTGGGCGAGCTTGTCGACCTCGACGCTGGTCTGGCGGAGCAGCGTTTCCAGTTCCATGAGTTCGCGGCGGGCCTGATCAAGCTCAGCGTTGGTGCTGCCCAGAAGTTCATCCAATGTCGGTTGATCTTCGTTCATTGCTGTATCCTCGTTCGATAGATGATGCACATGCGGAACGGTTTCCGTCATTTATTTCGAGAAGCGCAGGCGCCACACGTTGATTAGC
>DASTWM010000004.1:0-8707 GCA_035765855.1 Roseiflexaceae bacterium | reverse complement strand
CGCGCGCCCACGCAGCCCGCGACGCTTCCGACTGAGCCGCCGCCAATTGAGCTTCCTGCCGAAGATGTGCCATCCGTCATGCCGCGTCGTTTTCAACGGCGCTCGATTGGCGGCATTCTGACGCTGGTTGTGCTGTTCTTTGTGGTGGGCTGCGCGGCCTACAGCTTCACCAGTTTTGCCGTCGACAAGCTGCTCAATATTCAACTGCCGCATCCCTCCGTGAGCCTACCCAATGTTTCGGACATCGTCAGCCTGCCCGAATGGCTGACCGGCGTAGTCGGCGGCAGCGGCGACATTCTGGTGGTGGATGGCGCTGTTGGTGGCCTGAACGTGCGCGCCGCTCCGAGCCTGAATGCCGAGGTGATTGCGGTGCTGCCGAATGGCACGCGGATACGCAAAGAAGAAGGCCCGCAACCTGCCGACGGCGTGAACTGGATTCACATTCGCACCCGGCTCGATAACAAAACGGTGGATGGCTGGCTGTCGGAAAAATATGTAAAGTCTGAGTCGGGCGACACGCCCAGTGATACGCCGTGACCATCCTCGTTGTCGGAGATGCCAACGCCGATCTGAGCGGCACACTGCTGCGCTATCCAACGGAAGGCGATGATAGCCCGCTGTCCGCGCTTTCATGGGGCAGCGGCGGCGCGGCGGTGAATGTCGCCACCGCGCTCGCATTACTAGGCGGGCGGGTGCGGCTTTTCGCCCGTGTCGGCACCGATCCGGCTGCAACCGTGGCCGTGAGCGCCGCGCAGCGTGCCGGCGTGGACCTCAGCATGGTGCAGCATGACGAGCAGCATGCAACCGGTTTATGTTTTGCCGCGATTTCCGCGAACGGCGAGCGCACGTTCTTCAGCTTTCGGGGCGCAAACGCCGCCTTCGATTACCAGCCGACATCCGAAACATGTGCAGATGTGCGTTGGCTCCACATCTGCGGCCACGCGCTGCTTGAGGGAACGCAACGCGGTGCGGCCCTTGCGCTGCTCCATGCCGCGCGGCAACAGCATGTGCCGGTCTCGCTTGATCTGTGTTTGCCGCTCGTGCGAGCATGGCGAGAAGAAATTATTGATCTATTGCCGCATCTGCATGTGCTGTTTGCGAATGAGTTGGAGAGCACCACGCTGTGCGCTGCTCCAACGCATGAACATGTGGCAGAGCAGCTTACCCGACACGTCGCCACGGTTGTGCTCAAGCGCGGCGCATCGGGCTGCATGGTCGCCACGGCAGCAGCGCAATTGGCGATCAATGGGCTGCCGGTTGACGCGGTTGATACCAACGGTTGCGGCGACGCATTTATCGCTGGCTTTCTCCATGCCCACCTTAATGGCGCAACGCTGCCGGAGACGGCACAATTCGCGAATGCCACTGGCGCGCTGGCGGCGACGCGGCCCGGCTCTGCCGACGCCCTGCCGAATCGCGCCACAATCCGTACATTTCTCGCGCAGCATCAGCTTGATATGCTGTTGCGCTATATCTAGAGGAGAACGCGCATGACGCCTGCCTGGAAAGAGCGACTGGATGCGCTGCAAATCAGCGATTTACATGAGATTTTTCGCACCTCCAAACCGGTGATTGGCATGGTGCATTGCTGGCCCATGCCCGGCGCGCCCGGCTACACCGGCTACGGCATGCAGACGATTATCGACAACGCGCTTCGTGATGCGCATGCGCTGGCTGAGGGCGGCGTGGATGGCCTGATTGTCGAAAACATGTGGGACATTCCCTTCCGGGCCGGGCCGCACATCCAGCCCGAAAGCATCGCGGCGCATGCCGTGGTCGCGCGCGCGGTGCGGGAGGCCGTGAACCTGCCGCTCGGCATCAACCTTGTGCATAACGGCGGCGTGGCGCTGCTGGGCATTGCGCTGGCGGCTGGCGCTGATTTTATTCGCGTGTGCATGTTCACCGGCGCGGGCGTGTGGGATGCGGGCGAATGGGATGAGGGCTGTGCCGCCGACCTCATGCGTCGCCGCAAGGAACTGCACGCAGAACACATTAAGCTGTTCGCCGATGTAGATAAAAAACACTCGGTACGCTTTCCCGGCATCGACCTGGCGACGCATATCGAATGGACGCGCTTCTTCGGTGCCGATGCGTTGATCGTTTCGGGTCGCATGACCGGCGATGCACCGGACATTGGGAAAGTGCGCGAAGCCAAGGCGCTGGCGGGCGACCGCCCGCTGTTGATCGGCAGCGGAGCTGATGAGCGCAACATCGGCGCGTTCATGGAGGTAGCCGATGGCGTCATCGTCGGCTCCAGCATCAAGGATGGGGGGCGCTGCGAAAACCCGGTTACTCTCGAACGGGTACGCCGCTTTGTCGCCGCCGCTCGTGATGCATGTTGAGCCGCTCGATGGTCTCAACTTGACACCATGCATGGTATTCACGAATGAAATGATTAGTTTGTCATAATCGAGCAGTACTTTTTCACCTCAACGGACTAGTACCCCAGGTCACAAAGGGACGATACCTGCGAGTGATTGAGACTTGATAACGAAGATGGTATGCTTATCATCGTTGAGAGCCGAACCAAGTAACACACCATTGAACGGCTCCCGAACATGGTCCAGCCTATCAGTAATCAACCGGTCGTCCTAGCACACATCGCAGCATCGTCGCAGCACCATTCAAGTTAACGTTGCAGCACCATTACACAATCAATCCAGCACAACGTCATAACACAACAACATAGCACAACGTCGCACCACCATCACACAATCAATCCAGCTGACATTGCAGCATCGTCGTAGCACCATCCTAGCAGACATCGTAGCCAGTGCCGGTTGACAAAGTTCAGTACGTTGCTCGCATTCTGATGGGCCTTTGATGGACACAGATAACGGCTCCGGGGTAACACCTCGGGGCCGTTGTCTTTTTGTGCTATGATGCCCGGGCGTTTTCGTCAATAGATGGTGCAGATGCCATGCTTTATGCTCTTTTCAAGCCGCTCCTCTTTCAACTGGACGCCGAGCGCGCCCATGAGATGGTGAGTAGGCTGCTGCGCGTCGCCGGAAGTTCGCCGGTCGCGCTGGCTGCGATGCGCGCCATGTACGCCTACGATGACCCAATACTGGCCGTGACATGCGCCGGTCTCCGCTTCACGAGCCCGCTTGGGCTGGCGGCGGGTTTCGACAAGCGCGCGACAATGATTCGCCCGCTCGCCGCGTTAGGATTCGGCCATATTGAGGTCGGCACAGTGACGCCGCGCCCGCAGCCCGGCAATCCGCGCCCGCGCATGTTTCGCCTGCCGGAGGACCGGGCCTTGATCAATCGGCTTGGGTTTAACAGCCCCGGCATGCTTGTGGTCAGTCGCCGGTTGTCAGCTGCCAGCCGCCAGTCGCCAGCCAGCACATTATCACCTGTCGTCAATCATTCCTCGTCCGCTGTCGTAGGTGTAAATATTGGCAAGAATCGAGAAACGCTGCTGGAAGATGCGACATACGATTACCTTGCGGCGTTTGTGGCGCTCGCGCCCTTTGCCGCGTATGTTACGGTGAACATTTCATCGCCGAACACGCCCGGATTACGGCACCTGCATGAGCGTGCCGCGCTGGAAGATTTGCTTGGAACGCTCATGCAGATGAACCGCCAGCTTGCGCAGCCGCGTCCGTTGTTCGTCAAAGTCTCGCCCGACGAAACCGCCGCGCAGCTCGACGAAGTGGTGGACGTTGCGCAAAAGGTCGGGGTTGCTGGCTTTGTAGCGACCAACACAACGCTCGACCGGCAAGGATTGCGCAACAGTAACCGTAGTGAAACCGGCGGGCTGAGCGGCCAGCCGCTGACCCCGCGCGCCCGCGCCGTCATTTCGCACCTTTACACTGCTACGGATAAACGGCTGCCAATCATTGGCGTTGGCGGTGTCGCAAGCGCGGCAGACGCTTACGATCATCTTGCTGCTGGCGCAACACTGGTACAACTCTACACCGGCATGATTTATGAAGGGCCAACCATTGCGCGAAACATCAAGCGCGGATTAGCAGAACTGCTTCGTCGGCATGGTTATAGTTCGTGTGCCGAAGTTATCGGCAGTGCGGTGCAATAACTTAACATTTCTCTTTACACTTGTGCGCGATCAAGGGGTTCTTGATCGCATCAGGTACCATTGCACTATTGCATTGTTGGTATGCTTCTTGTATAATCGGCGTAAAGAATTCGCCCTGCCCCAGCGCGGGCTTTTTTGTGATACATTCGTGCGCCTTTACCAGAAGCCACGAGCACGCTCTATCATCACGACGCGAGGCGTCCATGGCGTCACAACAGCATGCCAGCCCGACAACAGAACAACGTGATTCGCTGCCGCTGCTTCGCGCACTGCTCGACCGCCCGCTGCGCTCTGACCGCATGGATCAAGAATCGCTTGACCTGCTCGGCACACTGCTCGAAGCGCCGCCAACCACGGCGACGCGTTTTGCGCCGGTAGTGCTGCGTTCAGTTGAAGAGCAGCGGGAACATGCCTTACGCGGCTTTTTGCGGCGGACCTGGGTCGATCGGGCGCTGACGTATACAGAGCGCGGGCTGATTATTGGGGCGCTGCTGGTGTTTGGCTGGTGGTTTCTTGACGGGCCGGTGCGCGACTGGCTCCATGAACACTCGACCAGCACGACCGTGACAGCCGCCGCGCCGCCCCGGCAGCATGCCGAGGGTGTGCCTCCTGCTGCTGCAACCGAACCAGTTGCATCGCTTCCATTTGTAACATCACAAATGCAGCAGGCCGAGGCAGCCCACGCGCCGCCCGCGCCCGATGATTTTATTGCACCGCGCCGAGCGGCTATCGAAGGACCGCTTGCCGCCGCAACAGCGCCAACGCGCATGGTCATCCCGGCGATCAACGTCGATACGCCGGTGAAAGAGGTATACGTGGTAAACGGTGCGTGGGAGGTTGCTGAATACGCCGCAGGCTACATGCACGGCACGGCGCTGCCCGGCGAACGCGGCGGCAATACGGCGCTCGCTGGCCATGCTGGCATACGCGGGGCTGTCTTCAAAGATTTGGGGCAGCTTAAGCCGGGCGATGATATCTATCTTGATGCTGGTGGGTGGCGCTACCACTATCGTGTGAACGGCAGCACCAGCGTGTGGCCCACGCAAACCGAGATTCTTGCGGCCACCGACAAACCGGTTTTAACCTTGATCACATGCACAAACTGGGATACCCAACGCCTTGTTGTCACCGCCGATCTTATCGGCTCTAAGCCAGCCTCAGCGTCGTAGCGGGGCAAGGGAGTCACAAGTATGCGAAACTTTACGCGACGGAAATCAACCTTACCCAAACGAGGTGCCGCACGCTGGACGCCTTTGGAGCTTACCCTGGTGATTACCAGCGTGCTCCTGATCATCTTCCCACTCTACGCCGAAGCGTATCGCTGGATCATACCGACAAGCGTACCCGCCGCACAACTTGAGACCTCGACGCCGTCGGACGGCACGACCGGGAACAATCAGGCTGTGCCTCAGGCGACGCGGGCGACGTTTACGCCGGATCCCTTGACTTCGACCCCTGGCGCGGTGACTGATACGCCAACCGGATCAACCAGTACACCAACCACGGCTGTTGACACGCCGACGACGGCTGTTGACACGCCCACAACGGCTGCCGATACGCCAACCACAGCCGCTGATACGCCGACGACGGCTGCCGATACGCCAACCACAGCCGCTGATACGCCGACGACGGCCGTTGATACACCAACCACGACATCTGACACGCCAACCACGACGTCTGACACGCCCACTACGACGTCTGACACGCCGACGATTACATCGACGCCGCTGATCGGCGAGGCACCGCTCACGATTGACAAAGTTGCGTCTGTAGCTTCGGCAAGTGTTAACAGTGAATACAGCTATTCGCTGTCTGTGTTCAGCGACAGTGCCAGCGAAATCACCGCGCAGGTCACTGATGATATCGACTCGCAGACAACCTATGTAAGTGCTAGCGCCAGCACAGGTTCATGCAGCATCAGTGGCAGCACCGTGACATGCAACGTTTCAGTGCAAAACAACAAGCCTGCTGCCATTACTATTAGTGTGCGGGTGAACTCAAACGCGCAGAATGGCGGACGCATCCGCAACCAAGCAAGTGTCCGCGACGCCAATAATAATTCGGCTTCGTCTGATCCGGTATTTGTTGAAGTCGCCGGTGTTGCGCCGACGAGCGGCCCGACCAGCACGCCCAATCCGAACTCGCCAACTGCTACACTGGCTCCGGGCGTGACAGCCGAGGCGACCGCGGTGCCCACATCAGGATCCGGCCAGTCAACCGCAACGCCGGGCGGAACAGCGCCAACCAACACGCCCAGGCCATCTTCAGGCGGCGGCAGCGGCGGGGGCAGCGGCGGAGGAAGTAGTGATGATGGCGGAAAGTCGCATGCCACTGCCCCGGTACCAACTGAGCCTGCGCCGGTATTGCTCCCGCCAACACCAGCCGTAGGTTCGGCGGCGCAGCCGGTGGCTCCGACGGCAACACGCACCAGTAGCCGCCCACAGCCGACAGCAGTTCGCGCGCGCGCCACGGCAACACCGGTGCGCCAGAATGCGCAGGCAACCACGCAAGCGCCATCTGCGCAAGTAACGCAAGCACCAACCGCGACCAGCACACCCAGCGCGCCAACCCAGATTGCGCTCGATCCGGGTATCTTCTTCCGCATGGCGAGCGACTGGGGTAGCGTGTATCCGGGGAACGAGGTTTATTACGTCATTGTGTTCAAGAATAATCGTGGCGCAGACAGTGCCGCGCTCACCCAGGTTCGCCTGTCAAGCACGCTGCCGTCGAATCTCGAGGTCGTGAGCGCCAGGGCCGATCGCGGCGACCTGAAGCAAGATCAAAACAATCTCTCACTTCAGGTTGACACATTGAAGCCGGGCGAAGGCATAGAAATTGGCGTGCAAACGCGCGTCAAACAGGGCGTCGCGGCAGGCACGCGCATCATTAGCCAGGCTTCCGCGTTCTATGGCGGGCTGGCGCTGCCCGTCTACTCCAATATCGTGACGGTGCAGGTGGTGGATGCTGCGTCGGCAGCCAGCCAGGCGGCGCAACCAGCGGGTACCAATGTCGCCACAGCGGTTGTGACCAGCACCATGGTGACCACCGGCACAGTAGCGCCGACAGCGACGACCGACCGCGCCGCCAATGTCGCAGCGCCAACCATGACCACCGCCACAGCAGCAGCGACCAGCAGCCCGACGGCCACTATCGCGCCGACGGCCACGCAGACAACGGCAGGCGGAACAAGCGGCTCCGGCTCGCTGCCAGACACCAGCACGGGCGTGCCGCTCATGGGCTTCGCGCTGATGGGCATGACGCTCATGATTCGAACGGTACGGTTGCACCGAGCGCAGACCCGTGTGTAAGCACGTTTGAGCATCACCAAAACAGCGCCGGCGAGCATGAACTCGCTGGCGCTGTTTTCTTTAGGTATCATGTTCAAGATGCGTGGTACAATGCAGCCGTTTCAGTCAGCTAAAGTGAGGTTTTCTGTGTGGGTTATCGTTGGCCTGGGCAACCCGGGCGAGGAATATACAAAAACACGACACAACATCGGTTTCCAGTGCGTCAAAGCACTTGCTGACCGTCATCATTTGAGTTTCAGTGGCAAGCGCGCCAGGGCGCGTATCGCGGAAGGCGTGATTGCAGGCGAACGCGTCGTGCTCGCGAAGCCGTTCACCTACATGAACGACAGCGGGCAGGCCGTCGTTGGCTTATGTCAATGGTACAAAGTGGATCCGCAGCAGAATCTGCTTGTGATTTACGATGACTTTGATCTGCCGTTCGGCACACTGCGGCTGCGGGCGCGCGGGAGCGCCGGGACGCACAACGGCATGCGCTCGATCGTGGCCCAGCTCGGCTCGGAGGTATTTCCACGGCTACGCATCGGTATCGACCGCGTGCCGCCGAACTGGAATGTCGCAAAATATGTGCTCAGCCGCTTTGGACCAGAGCAGGAGAAGCAGCTTCCAGACGTGTGCGGCCGCGCCGCCGATGCCGTGGAAATTACCCTGCGTGAAGGATTGACTGCTGCCATGAACCGTTACAATGCACCAGACAACCCGAAACGAACGCGCGCCGCACCATCCTCCGCCGACGATACGCTCGCCTGAGCTAACCCGGCAGTTTGTTACTTGCGCGTAATTGCACGACATGGCTGCGCGCCTGCTGCACATTGCGCACCAGCATGCCGCAAATATCTTCCGCCTCTGGATCGGCAAGGTTTCCATCAACCAGAATATCCGCAGCCAGAATAAGCGCGGTCAGGCTCTGCGACAGGTCAATCATGGTGTGGGATTGCGGCACGTCAAGATCCAGCAGGCGATGCATCGCGGCCTCTGCCTCGCGAACGCCATGCTGTAATTGCCCATGACAATCCGACGCTGCCTTCCTAAAGAACATGTCGCGCGCCACGCCATCTATGCTCTGCAATGTCTGATCAATCGTGATGAGCAACAGCCGAATTTTCGTGCGGTCAGGCGCGCAGAGTTGCGTTTTGAGAACGGGGTGAGAACGAGGGGAAACAACGGGCTGTGTAGCAACCGGGCGGCGTTCGCGGGTGTACGTCCGCGCGTGAGGAAAAAAACTGTAGGACATGTAACTTCTCCTACCAAAGCATCAACACATTGCATGCATCACACGATGGTACGTGCGGCGACAATGTGTATTCCGGCAAGCACAAGCGAGGCAGAAGAATAAAGTGAGGGCTACAGCGCGTTCTGCATC
>DASTWM010000003.1:0-6343 GCA_035765855.1 Roseiflexaceae bacterium | reverse complement strand
GAGAGGCTCGCCTGCACGATCTGCACCGTTGCAGAATCCAGCAGATCAAGCGTGGCAAGCTCGTCGATCCACGCGAGCGCCAGCACCACAAGGCCAATGAGGAGCATGCCACTCCCACTTGCACACACCACCAACCCAGTTCGGCGCATGATCTTCCTCCTTGATGCGAGTATGTGAATGTATAAAAGCACCTATGCCGTTCGCAAATCCGGGCTACGCGCACGTGCCCGTCGCGGCGGCGGTCCTTTCCGACACCTTACCCCTGGTGTACTTTTCCTCTCACGCCATGCGCCGTATCGGTGAACCATGCACCCAAACGCTGCAGCACGCGTCCGCTGGGCCGTACAGTCCACACCGTGCGTGGTGCGACCGTCCGCGCCATGCGCGCCTGTTCCGCTGTCATCCGTAGCTCCGCGTACCGGGCCTGCTCTGCCGCATAGACTTGATCGGGGTTCCACATGCTCATCCTCCTGTTTTTGTTCGCTATCCGTCATCTGCTGGTATTACACCATCGTCCTGCGCGCTACGGTAGTGGACAAGAGAGACGCACAGGGAGACAAAAGGGGGACAAGGGGTGACACAGCGCTTCGCCTGCGCTATACTACACGCATCGCAAACAGCAGCGCGGGGAATACTGAACGATGACCGATGATGGCAGATTCGGACGGCTCCTCCGGCAGCTACGCAAGCAGCATGACCTGACCCAGGAAGCGCTGGCGCGGCAGGCCTACTGTGCCGTGGATACGGTCAAAAAGATCGAGGCCGGCAAGCGCCATCCCTCGCGCCAATTGGCGGCACAGTTTGCTGATACCCTTGGCTTGGAAGCTACGGAGCGCGCAGCCTTCCTGGATTCGGCACGCTCCGATGTTGATCATTTAACGACCCAACCTGACACGCGCCACCACAATCTGCCACCGCAGGCGACCCCGTTCATCGGGCGCGCGGACGAAGTGGCCAAGCTTGATCGGCTGCTGGTCGCCCCAAACACGCGATTGATCACCATCACCGCTCCCGGCGGCATGGGCAAGACGCGCCTGGCGCTTGCTGTTGCTGAACAGCAACTCGCTGCCGATCGCTTCTCGGATGGCGTCTTCTTTGTCGCCCTCACCCCAATCAGCGCGCCTGAGCATATGGTCTCAGCGTTGGCGCATGCCCTGGATTTTCCCCTCGCCACCAGCGGAACGCCGCAACGTACCCCGAAGCAACAGGTGCTCGACTATGTGCGTGAGAAGCACATGCTGCTCGTGCTCGATAACTGTGAACACCTGCGCACGAGTGTCGCCGAACTGGCGGACGCAATTCTGACCACCGCGTCAGATGTGATCATTCTGGCAACATCGCGCGAACGGATCGATCTGCGCAGCGAGCATGTTTTTGCGCTTGGTGGCTTATCTGCTGGCGTGAACAATGACGCAGGAACGCTCTTCACCACTACTGCCCGCCGGCTGCGGCCCGACTTCATCCTGGATGCCGACACCAGGCCGGACGTAACGCGCATATGTACGCTGGTTGGCGGCCTGCCCCTTGCCATCGAGCTTGCGGCAAGCTGGATTGATACGCTGATCCCGGCCGATATTGCCGCCGAAATCCAGGTCGGGCTGGATGTGCTCGAAACCAGCACGCATGACGTACCTGATCGCCACCGCAGCATGCGGGCCGTGTTCGACGCTACATGGCAGCGGTTGGATGCAGCAGAACGCGCGATCTTTGCGCAGCTTGCCGTGCTGCGCGGCGGTGGCACCCGCAAGGCAATTCAGGCAATTACTGGTGCGACCTTGCGTCAACTCCACCAATTCGTCGGCAAATCACTGTTATCCCATAATCCGCAGCGCGATCGCTACAGCATTCACGAACTGCTGCGACAGTATGCAGCGGAACAGTTGGCGACCGACCCGACAGTGGAGCAGGGGGTGCGCGATCGGCATGCGGCCTACTACTGCGCGGCACTGCACGAACGCGAATCGCGCCTGAAAGGTGCGCAGCAGATCGAGGCATTAGAGGACATCGAGCGCGATATTGAGAATGCGCGGGCAGCTTGGCAGTGGGCCGCCGCACACAAGCAGATGGACTTGCTGGCGCAGGCGATGGACAGCCTGGGGTTATTCTACGAGTGGCAAGGACACTACGCGGAGGGAGTAACTGCCTTTCGCATGGCAGCAGATGCGCTCGACACGATAGCTGAGGGCAAGACGCAACAGTTACAAGCGATGCTATTGGCCTATCAAGCGCGATTCGCACATCTGCTCGGCGACGGAACGACAGCCGATGCACTACTGCAGCAGGCCCAGGTGGTGCTCACCACGGCTAAGGCCAATGGAGCAGATACGCAGGCGGCCCATGCGTTCATGCTGTTACAGATTGGGGTATGCACGGCTGAACGTGACTTTGCTGCAGCCAAGGCCGCCCTGGAGCAGTGCCGCATGCTGTATCGCTCGCTGAGCAACCCGTGGGGTGAACTGGCAGCGTTGCTTGCGCTTGGCACCGCAGCGCTCAATTTCCGTACTGACTACACGCTCGCAGAAGACTGTTTGCAAGCAAGTCTTGATCTCTGCCGTGCGCTTGGTCATCGGATTGGGACCATTGAATCACTCATATACCTCAGCGCAAGCGCGCGCTATCAGAGTCGCATCGTCGAAAGTGAGCGCCTCGCGGACGAAGCCTACGATCGCTCGATCGACATCGGCAACCGCCGGGCGATTGTCCATGCCGGAAGCAATTTGGGGATGGGACTCTTTTGGAACGGAAAGTACGAGCAAGCCTATCACCTGCTTCATTCGACTCTTACGATCTGCTTAGATCTCGGCGATCAGTACAACCTGACGATCGTCTATTATCGGCTCGGGATGGCTGAGACATATCTCGGGCGTTACGCTGCAGCACGTACGACCTTCACATCAGGATTGGCCGCTGCACGCGCCGCTGGCTCTGATTTCGGAGAAGGTATCGCACTCATCGGTCTGCTCTGTATCGCTCTAGCCGAGCGCGCGTACAGCGAGGTGTATCCCCTGGCGACGCAAGCGATCGCGCTGTTTACCGCGATGGGTGAAACGTTTTTCCTCAACCAGGCGCATTTCCTCAGCGCGCTCGCCGAACGCGGTGCCGGAAACCAGGAGCAGGCGTGGCGCCATGTAGTCGTTGGGCTACGCCTGGCACTGGCGAGCCGTAACTGGCTCCTAACCATTGAGTCGCTCTGGGCAATCGCCCTGCTCTTCGCCGATCGTGGAGCCTTGGAGCGCACGGCCGAGTTGTTCGCACTCACGGAGCGAGAAAACCCACCGCGCGATCAGTGGTCAACGGATGTCGCAGGGCGTGAATTGGAGACCATTAGTGCCAGCCTTCCACCTGGTGTCGCTACAATGGCACACGAGCCGGGACGCACGCGTGATTTGTGGGAGACAGCCCGGGAACTGCTGGCGGAACTTGAAGCCGCCGAATGGGACGAGGGAGGAGGCGAACAGTAAGCGGCGTCGAACACCGCGTCCACATCCACGCGAAAGCCTGCCAACAGCCTGGATGGAGCCTGTTTGCCACGCCGAAACACGCCAAGCTTGATGGAGTGGTCATCTGCCAGTGTTAGCCCCATTAGTAGACATCCGAAACGGCTCTGGAGAAAGCCTGCTCAAGACAATCGGCCTTTCGGTATCGGCATGGCCCGAGGCTCGCGCCGCCTTTGAGCAAGAAAAGGCCGCCGCGCACGCTCAGCTCGGCGAAGCAGCCTTCGCAGCAGCCTGGGCGGCGGGGTGCGCCATGACGTTGGACCAGGCGATAAGCTACGCTGTCGCCAAAGAGTCAGAATCTTGAAGTAAGCGGGTCCAAGGATGCATGTGATCTGGTCTTACTGGGAGCTGTATACACTTTCCAGAAGACATGCGACCCTCTCGGAGCCAGGTGAGCAGCCAACTGTGTTAAAAAAGCTATTCCTGCGCATGAAACACAAACGAGATATAACGCGTTAATCGCTCGATAGAGTTCGTGAAATCTGACGAACTACTCAATGCAGCCTTCTCAGCCCTGATGGTATATCATATCTCTTGCTCTACATCCTCAGACTCAGTTCGTAATTCTTCCATTTCGTTACTGTAATCCTTCAGCGTGGAAAGATCGCGCATGCGCTCGGTGAAGAACACGCCGTCAAGATGATCGATCTCGTGTTGTAAGGCGCGCCCAAGCAAGCCGCTGGCCTTGCGAATGCGGCGGCGCTTGCCGTTCAGATCCTGGTATTCCACTGTGACCCACGCGGCACGCGGAACATCGCCGTACCAGCCGGGCAGGCTCAGGCAGCCCTCCAGCCCGACGACTTCGTCGGCGCTGCTCTTCACAACGTGCGGGTTGATCAGTACGTAATTTTCTTCCGGCGCGACTTCGACATGCGTGCCATCTGGCTGCTCCTCGACTTCGGGCGGAATGGTGATGACCGTCAGGCGCTGCGCGAGGCCGACCTGCGGCGCGGCCAGCCCGACGCCATTGGCTGCATGCATCGTCTCGAACATGTCAGCGACGAGCTGTTTCAGCGCCGGATTCGGCAGCTTGACTTCGCGGCAGCGGGTCTTCAAAATCTTTTTATCTTCTGGATTCTCAATGTGTAAAATGCGTCGTTTTGCCATACTATGTTTCCTCAAAAAGAACTGTTTCCGTCTATTATACCAAACTTGCCTTAAAGAATGAGCCGTTTTTCCATCAACTCCGTTGGAAATGTGGCCCAATCTAGCCAGCGTGGGGTTCGGCCAATCATCGTGTAGCCAAGCCGCTCGTACAGGCGGCGCGCGCCATGATTGCCGACGACGACACGCAATTGCACCGTTTCAACACCATGCTGGCGTACTTCATCTTCCATCGCCAGCATGAGCGCGTGGCCAATTCCCTGCCCGCGCATGCGCTCGTCAACCACAACGCTGTGAATGTAGGCGCAGGTTCGGTTCGACGGGCCGTTTGACGCGAGCGACACACGTACCAGCGTGCCAATCAGCCGCAGCGCGTTCGTGAAGCCGAGCAGCGCGAATGCGCGCTGTACGGTTCCAGGAGGTGTGAACCCGATGAGCAGATCGCCCGGAATCTGGAGCGAGGCGGTGGCAATCGCTGTATCATGCGCATCCGTCCAAACGTAGCGCCGCCGCAAGCCGCGTGGATCGCCTTCCAGCACGTAGCGTAGCAGGGCATGCTGGCGGTCGAGTGGCCCGCGCAGCGCGCCCGGCGCTTCGGCATGGTAGAGTTGCGCCTGTAACACCGCCAGCGCCGCGATGTCGCTATAGCGCGCCAGCCGCAACGTTGCCGTCGTCATCGTGCCGCCTCGACATGCCGCAGCACGTCATCTACGGTGAGCCAGCCGCTGCCAGGGAACAGCTTGGCGATTTGCGAGGAAAAAATCAGGCTATCGCCTAACACGTCGCGCACCGGCCCTTCCACCACCACTTCGCCATCGCCAAGCAGCAGCACCCGGTCGGCATACGCTGCGACAAGCTCCACGTCATGGGTTGCCATGATCACGGTGCGACCCTGAGATGCAAGCTGCCGAAGCTGTTGTCCGAGCGCTGCCTTGGCCGCATAGTCGAGGCCGCGCGTCGGCTCGTCCAGCAGCAGCACCTGTGGATCGCCGACGATGATCGCCGCCAATGCCGCCCGTTGCGCCTCGCCGCCGCTCAGGTCGCGCGGGTAGGTTTCGGCTAAGTGGGTGAGGCCGAATTGTGCGAGCGTGGCATTGATGCTTGATGCTTGATGCTTGATGCTGTCTGTGGTTCGTCCCTTCAACGTAAACTCCAACTCCTCCCGCAGTGTGTCATGGAACAAAAGCCGGTGCGGGTTCTGCGGCACGTAGCCAACGAACGCCGCCACGTCTTCCACATCCATGCGGGTCACATCGTGACCCAGCACGCGCACGCTGCCGCGCTGTGGTTTGAGCAGGCCAGTCAGCAGCTTCAGCAGCGTGGTTTTGCCGCTGCCGTTGCGGCCCATCAGCGCCAGCACTTCGCCGTCATGGGCTGCCATGCTCACGTCATACAGCGCTTCGTGCTCGCCATACGCGAAGTGGGCGCGCTCGACAATGACTGTCGGATGAGGTGAGCGGGTGAGTGGGTGAGTGGGTTCGGGTTGGTGCTCAGTTCTACGGTCTCTGTTCTGCGCTTTGGCAAACCGCCGCCCTTCCTTGATCGTCAGCGGCAGCGGTTGCCAGCCAAGCACTTTCCCAAGCTGCACCAGCGGCGGCGCGGTTTCGGCATGCGCCAGCACCTCGCGCGGGGTTCCCATGACGATGGACGATGGACGATGGACGATAGATGAATGAGTTACGAATGTCGCTTCGTCGCTCGTCATCCGTCGTTCGTCATTCGTCGTGAATGCAAGCACCCGG
>DASTWM010000002.1:0-3357 GCA_035765855.1 Roseiflexaceae bacterium | reverse complement strand
GGCTTGCAGCGCGCGGTACACCATTTCGATCTGAAACGCGTAGCCATTCGAGCGAATAGCATTCAGATCGATCGTCTCCAATACACGCCGACGGTAGCAACGAAAGCCGCCGGTCGCGTCGCGCACCGGCAGCCCCAGAATCAAGCGCGCGTAGACATTGCCGCCCTGGCTGATACACTTGCGCATGATGCCCCAGTCGGTTGTGCCGCCGCCCGGCACGTAGCGCGAGCCAAGGACCAGATCGTTGCCACGCTCGGCTGCGGCAAGCAAGGTCGACAGATAGGCTGGATCATGCGAAAAATCGGCATCCATCTCAAAGATGTAGTCCGCGCCTTCGGCCAGCGCCTGCTGAAACCCCGCAATGTAGGCCGTCCCAAGCCCCAATTTACTCGGACGCGCCAGCAGGCCAACACGCGGATCATCCTGCGCGGCTGCCGCCACAACGTCAGCCGTTCCGTCAGGTGAATTATCGTCAACCACCAGCACGCGAAAGCGCGGTTGCTCAAGAATGCGCGGCAGCAGCATGACTATGTTTTCGCGCTCATTGTAGGTAGGAACCACGACTGTGCAATCGGCGGTGCTGGTGAGCGAAGAAATCGGTGTTGGGGGCACCATGTCGTAAGCTATCATTACCCCTCACAGGCAAATGCACGGCGTAGGTTGGGAAAAGCAGCAGCGAGCCATGCTATTTTACGTAATCGCTGCTATTATACTCTGTCACACGCTGCATGTTCAACTGCCATACAGCATAACAAAGGAACTGCGCGGCTTTGGTCACAAATCGTTACCGGTTTGATGCCGAAAAAGCGCCGCCGTCCACGCATAATGGGCACACAATACTAGCTACATACGGTAACGCCATGAATGTACTTCAAGCTCGATCTACAGCACGAACAATGCCGGGTATTCGCCTCGATCATGTGTGGGTGCTGTTTGCACTGGCCCTGGTTGGCGGGTTCATCGCCCTGGTGCCAACGCCGCCCAACGATTTCTGGTGGCATCTCAAGGCCGGCCAGCTTGTCGCGGCTCAGGGCATCCCGCACACTAATCTTTTTGCATGGACCTTGCCCGCCGACACGCCGTATGTGTACGCCACATGGCTTGGTGAATGGCTGTTTTATGTGCTGTATCGCGCTGGTGGCCTGGGGCTGGTGGTGTTCGCCCGCAACATGCTTGCGCTCGCGGGCTTCGGCCTGGTGACGCTTGAGGCGCGGCGACGGAGCGGATCGTGGCGTCTGGCCGCGCTGGCGGTGCTGCTTGCCGCCGCCATGAGCACCAACAATTTGATTATCCGCACGCAGAATTGGTCGTGGGTGCCGGTCGGGTTGTACGCGCTGGTGCTCGGCGCATACGCTGCCGGGCAGGCACGCCCGCGCATGCTGGCACTGCTCCCGCTTACCATGATGTTCTGGGTGAATGCGCACGGCGCGTTCGTGGTCGGGCTGGCGCTGGTCGGCGTGTACGCTGTGGGCGAAACACTCAGGCGGCTGGTCAACCCGGAAGGCGCGCTGTCATGGTATCGCGTGCGCATGCTGTACGGCGCGCTGTTTGCGACGCTGGCGGCAACGCTGGCGAACCCGCTCGGCTTCGGCATTTTCGGTTACGTGCGTAATCTGCTCACCGACCCGCCGAGCCAGGGCTTGATTGTTGAATGGCAAGCGCCCACGCCGCATACATTGGCAGGCTTTTTCTTCTACGTTTCGCTTCTGGTGCTGGTCGTCGCCTTTGCGTATGCCCGCCGCCGCCCGACGATCACCGAGGTGCTGCTGACGCTGGCCTTCACATGGGAGGCGTGGAACGGCGTGCGCTACGTGATGTGGTTCGGCATGGTGATCATGCCGATTGTGGTGCAGTGTATCGCGCGACCACGCACGGCACGCCTCCCGCAGCCCAGCAGCGCGAATCTCGTGCTGGCGGGGCTGTTCGCCGCGTTGCTCATCGCGGTGCAGCCGCCGTTCAAAGCACAGTTGCCGCTGCCGCCAGAGTACAAGGCGCTGTTCGCGACATTGCCGGACGCGCCAGAAGCCTTCAGCGCCGGTACACCGGTCGCCGCAACGGAGTGGCTGCGCGAGCACGCGCCGCCGGGCATGCGGCTGTTTAACGAGATGGGCTATGGCTCGTACCTTGATTGGGCGCTCTATCCGCAGGGGCAGAGTTTTATCGATCCGCGTGTTGAACTCTTTCCGCTCCAGCAATGGCAGGATTATATCGAGATCACCAAAGGCCGCAACTACAATGCGCTGCTGACCAGGTACGGCGTCACGCACGTTATGCTCGACCACGCGCTGCAACCTGCATTGAGCAAAGCCATGGCCGCCGATCCGGGCTGGCAGCGCATGTACAAGGACGACCAGACGGCAATTTATGAGCGGCGATGAACAGGTGATGAGCACTTTCAGTTTCCCAGAACAGGCAACCCATGACCAACGCAACAGGACAACCAACCAACGATAACGTTGCTCACGTTCCTTCGGCGCGTACATCGCGCAGCCTGCAGAACGTTTCACGTATTACACTCGATCATGTGTGGCTGGCGGCTGCGCTGATCCTGCTGGCGCTGCGCCCGTTACTGACGCCCATTCGCCCGCACGATTTCTGGTGGCACATGGCGACCGGACGATTGATCGTGCAGAACGGCGCGATTCCTGCCGTCGATCAGTTTTCGTACACACAGGCAGGCCAGCCGTTTTACAATCAAGGCTGGCTGTCGCAGGTATTGATGTACGGCTTGTATCAGGCGGGCGGGCTGCCGCTGCTGCTGATCGTGCAGGCGCTGGTGATCGTGCTGGCGTATGGCTTGCTGCTGCGCGTGGTCGTGCTGCGCACCGGGCGGCTGCGTCTCGGCGTTGGGCTGGTGCTGCTTTCCATGGCGGTGGTGTTCGACAACTGGCTCATCCGCCCGCAAAGCTACGCTCTGCCACTGTTCGCGGCATTTCTCCTCATCCTGACCGAGTTCCGCCTGGGCCGCGCCAATCGGCTGTGGCTGCTGCCGCTGCTCATGACTCTGTGGGTCAACATCCATGGCACCTTTGTGCTTGGGCTGGTGTTGATTGGGCTGACGTTTGTGGGCGAACTTCTTCAAGGACGAATGACGAACGACGAACGACGAACGGTACATGCTCCTTTTCGTCCTTCGTCCTTTGTCCTTCGTCCTCTCGTGCTATGGGGCGCGCTCACCGGGCTGGCTGTGCTGCTGAACCCGCGCGGCTTTGGCGTGATCGGCTACGTGCGCGGGCTGCTGGGCAGCAGCGCCGTGACCACGCTGGTGACGGAATGGGCACCGCCGACGCCGCGCGATCTGGGCGGGGCGCTGTTTTTCATCTTTGTGCTGGTGTGCATTGTGGCACTGGCGGCGGC
>DASTWM010000001.1:0-7361 GCA_035765855.1 Roseiflexaceae bacterium | reverse complement strand
GTGAGCCTTGATGGGTTACATCATAAAGACGTAGCTCAGATGTTATGCTATCTTCTGCTTCCTTGTGCAGGCAGACAAGATACTGGCCGTTCGGGGAAAGCGCAAGATTCGTGAAACGTGTGCCAGTATCAATAACATGCTGTTCGTCTGTTAGCGTATTGTGCAGCATCAACGCTGTGGTGATGACCGATGATGTGAAGTTGTCGGGCATCCATGAGTAGACTATGGTATCCGTTTGCGCGTTGAAGACAAGCTCAACAGCATTTTCTCCATAGTAGAACTCCTGCCGCCTGGGATTTGCCGCGTTCGGATCGATCCACCACAACGCATGAATCCAGCGATCATGAGTCGCTCCATAGATATAATATGGCCCCCATTCGAGCAATACGTTGGTATAACGCAGGCTGTAGTTGTCAAAAACATCAATCGTGGAGGTGACACCTGTGGTGAGATTGGCGATCTGAATGGCATTTAAGAATTGATCCGGTGGAGAGGGGATGGGAATACGCGCGGCAAATTGTGTCCCATCAGGAGCGAGAATACCGCCTCGCTCGATCTGTCTGTCACTCACGACGGCACCTGTCGCTGGATCGACAAGCGCCAGGCGGTTCGTTGTCGATAGCTGGAGCGTCGCCAGGGGATAGTTGTTAAACCGGTAGATAATATCGGTTGCATTCTCTCCAAGCAGATGCTGTTGCCCAGATGATGTGACAGCGACAAGATTGCCGTCCGGGATTTGTACAGGTACGCCAGCGCGCCAGAAGGGAACAAAGTACTCGTGAGCAGAATCGGCCTTTGGCAGCCATAGCCATGCCACATCCTGCAACGTTGGAGGTAGTGGCAGACTGGTTGGCGGCGGCAGTTGTGTTGGTGCTGGTGTCGCTGGCAGAACGATAGCTGTTGCAGGCACTGTTGGTACTGCCGTTGAAGTTGGAGGAATATTGGATGAAGCGTCCGGCGTTTGACTCAGGGCGGCCTGACTGGATGGCGGGGGAATATTTGGCGTTGAAGGGCGCGCACAGGATGCTACGAGGAGCATGAAGCACATCCAGAGGGCAATTTTGGACAACGACTGGCGCATAAATATCCTGAAGGTATTCGGATAACTGACCTATAACATTATTGGATCACCCCATCTCACCGCTTCCCTTTGCCCGGCACCGCCGCCTCTTGCATCGTCCAGTTCGCCCGGGTGCGCGACGAGCTAGCGGCGAGAGCAGGAGGGATCGAAGCTGCCCTTCACAAGGGCAGATACATTACTTTTCCTGCTATGTCTTCATCTGTTCCCAGGGTAGCGATAAGTTCCAAATCTTGAATACACTGCCCAATGGAAACCCTACGCTGATGCGCGTAAATAACGCCCTTAAAACGCTGCCCAAGTTGCTGGCGTAGTGTCGCTTCTTTAAGGAGATCGTCATCACGTGTGAACAAGACTCGATCAAGGGCGGTTGCGCGATCAAGCAACAGCGGATCAGATATCGTACTGGCTTCATCTTCATATGCCGTAAGGACATCAACATTGCGCGCCCGTAAGCCACTCGTAATAGCGCGCGGCACATGCTGATCCATGTACAGTTTGAGCGCCATTACACAAGGCCCTGTTGCCGGAGCCGTGCATGAAGTGTGGACGGAGGAGTGGTTCGGCGCAGTTCGTCTACATATGCAAGCCGCCGCGTGATGTCTGCGTCCAACACATCTTTATGGTCCCAATAGTATGCGAGTGCAGAGTAGACTTGTCCCAGCGATAGATAGGGATGCTGATATTGCACCTCTTCAGGGCTCCAACCATAGGTCAATGTGTCCAGCACAAGCTCGATAACCTTCATGGTCGTGCCTTCGATAGTAGGAACGCCATGTTCATCTAACACAATATGCTCGTAGGTTGTTTCGGTGATTGTCACGACTTGCTCCTCTCGACGCATTCACTCAACAGCCGAAATTTAAATTATTATAGCATTGGGTTACCTCACCTGAGGAGAACAGCATACCATGCCGCCAAACCGCAGATCTACTGTCATCTTGCCACCTTATCACCCACCCGCTCACCCCGTCACCGCTTCCCCTTGCCCGGCACCGCTGCCGTTTGCACGGCCCAGTAGATCGCTTTCGGCGTGCCATCTGAGGCGACACCTCACCGGCTGGCATGCTGATCGGGCGCGGGCTGGCCCGGGCGAATCAGCCAGAACGCGAGCGGGCCAAGCAGCGGCGCGAGGATAATCAATGCCACCCACAGCACGCGCGCTGTTTCCGGCATCTGGCGCTGCCGGAGCTGCCGCAGCGCGATCAGCGCCAGGATGATAATCGCGCCGATCAGAAGAATATTGACAAGCTGCCCGATCAGTAATGCCCAGTTAATTCCGAAAGATTCCATACCGGCTCCTCCGTCACCTGATCGCCTTCTGCTCTACCGAATGACTGGATCAGGGATGGTGTCATGGTAGCACAAAAGCTTCAGGCATGCAGTCGCCGGATGAATTCGGATCAAAGATCGAGGGATCGCAGACCGTTCGTACCGAGGATCAACGAGACTTCGCCGCCATGATGCAGATCGTGTTCCAGTACATGGTAGATCACCCAACTGCGCGATACATCGTACACCTGGCCGTCCCATTCATCCGGGAAGGTCTTGGCGCAGTCGGCAGGCGTCCAGCGCTGCAAGCGAGTTTCGATGAATGCCCATGTTTCATCGAGGCCGCGCACCAGTTCTGCCGCGCTGCGTGCTGGTGATTCACGTCGGCCCCACAACATGTACGTGTTCATCACTTCGTCGTTTTCCTGGAGGGTGCCGCTAAACCACCCCGCCCTGACAGAAACGATGTGCTGCACAATTTGCCCCAGCGGCCACATATGTGCGGCAGGCTGGAGCAAGAGTTGCTCGCTCGTCAGCAGTGCGACTGAATCGCGCAGCTTCTCCTGATAGCCCCGCCAGTTCTCATAGATCACATCCAGCGTCGATCGGGTTTGCGGTTGCATGCATTCCTCCTTGAAAATCGCTATGCTCATCGTAACGCACATTTTATAGCTGTGAGCCACAGAGGACACAGAGGACACTGAGGATATGTTCACAGTTGAACCAGTCACCAAACCTCGACTGTGCTGCACCTGTGCAGCGCAACTCCCGTAATCGTGTCACCTTGTCACCTTGTCACCCGCTCACCGCTTCCCTTTGCCCGGCACCGCTGCCTCCTGCACCGCCCAGTAGATCGCTTTCGGCGTGCCATCCGAGGCAATGAACGACCAGTTGTCCTGGTAGGTGTGAGTCGGCTGCGGCGTGCCAAGCTGCCACATGCACATGGCCGCCAGCCAGGGCCACTGCTGTGCCAGTTGGTAGGCTTCCACGGTCCAGCGCAGACGCTGCGAGGGCAGCACGCCCGCCGTCCAGCGAATGCTGTCGTTCCAGCCGCCCTCGGTCATGATAATCTGCTTGTCGCCGTCGCCAAACTTCTTCATCTCATCATGAACCACCTCGACACGCCGGAAGTTTACCTCGGATTCATTGGCGGGCGCGTCTGGGCCGGATTTGTAGCCGTAGTTATGCACGGCCAGCATGTCGAAGAACGGCGCGGCCTGCGCGTCGTACAGCGAGGCGAGGTACTGCGCGTCGCCCATGCGCTTGGTGCCGTCGCCCAGATCAGGCCCCGGCGACAGCGCACCAGCGATGACTACGGCGTCTGGCACAGCGGCATGGACGCGCGGGTACACGACCTTGAGCAGCGCGGCATACGCGCCGGGATCGGGCGGGCGCTGGCCCCATTCAAAATCAAGATTTGGCTCGTTCCAGATGATCACATGCCGCACGCCGTAGGGCCGGTAGCGCTGGAGAAAGGCCACGACGTAATCGGCGTAATCTACATAATGATCGGGATCGAGATAGCGGTCATTGGTGTCAGCCGGGCGCGCCCACTGCGGCACAATGTCGATCCGCGCCACGACCTGCAACCCCTGCCGCGCGGCGTGCTTGATAATCATATCGCTGCCGGCCCAGTCGAAGCCGTAACGCGAGCGCGGCTGCACGTAGGCCCATGGGAATAGATCGACGATCCAGCTTGCGCCCATCTCGCGCACTTGACGTAATGACTGCTCGATGTACGCCTCATCACCGATGCCGGTCAGGCGCGTGTGAACGCCGATCTTCGGGTTGTTGGTTGCAACGTGCTGCTGCTCCGGCAAGTGAAGATACTGCGGCACGCGCAATGCCCAGAATTGTGCGGCCAACAGGGCGACACATAAACATACGAAAATTGCTTTCATATCGGCACTATAGCACACAGTTGTGGCGTTGACATTGCAGATTGCGCTTGCTACGATGCGGTATCGCTTGCAAAGATCGCTTTGCAAACTTCCTGCATGTCAAGGATGTACGCGCGTGCCACCTCGAACCATCCAATTTGTTCCAGGCAATTACTCATGTCTACAATCGAGGCGCGGCCCGCCTCTCGATCATTCGCGAGGAGCGCAACTACCGTTACCTGCTGCGCTTGATGAAGGACGTGGCCACTGAATGCAACCTGACGATCATTGCCTCCTGCCTGTTGCAAATCACTACCACTGGCTCGTCCGGCAGGACGGCGCTACACCAGTGGGCATGCTGCCGAAGCGAGTGTTTGGTAGCTATAGTCAAGCTTTCAATAAGGCGTACAAGCGTAGCGGTACGTTGTTCGAGGGGGCGTTCCGAGGCGCACTGGTTGACACGGAATCGTATCCGCAAACCTTCCGGGAAGCTTTGAGCTTCCCGGAAGGTATAGGGTTAAACCCGCCACTCGATCAGCGCGCCGGCCACCCACGTCGGCGGCGGTGAGTTGTACAAATCGGTCGAGTCGGTGTAAGTCAGGTCGAGGATGCGGCCCTGCATCGGCCCGCGCAGGTAGCGGAAGACCTGCCCGGCATCGCGGGCGTCGCTCTTGGCGCTGACGCAGTGCTGGTTGTAGCCCCAATAATCACCGCGTCCCAGGATTTCGATGCCCTCATTGATACGCTGCCGCGCCAAGGCAAGCCCGCGCTCGTCGGGCGGCAGCGCTTCGTCGGGCGGCGTGCCGTAGCCAATCCCATGGTGAAACGGGTCGGCGGTCGAGACGATCACAGCGTCGCGGGCGATCTCGACCAGTTCCTCGATGCCGGGCAGGATTTCCGGCTGGCCGCCCGCCAGGTACGGGTAGCGCTCGATGACTTGCGGCCCTTTGATGCCGCGCCGCCGCGTTTCAATGTCCCAGAAGAAACGCCAGCTCATGAGCGCATGATCGTAGCGCCAGTTTTCGCCGCGATTCAAGCCCGGCCCTTGAATGCCCCAGTACGGCTCGTCATGCACGTCGCCGCCCGCCGCCACGCGCCGCCGCGCCTGCTCCATCTCGTCGGTGAAGGCGTGCAGCACGCTGACGACCAGCACGCGATCCGCGCCGCTGTCCAGGCAGGCGTTGACCGCCGCAGCGATCTGGTGGCCACAGTCCTGTACGCCAGCATGCGGAAAAACGACCACGCCGCCCGCGCGCAGCGTTGGCGACAAATCCCATTGCCGGGCGTACTCAAGCTGTTCGAGCGCGCCCGCTTCGCCCAACGCCTCGTGCTCCTCTTTGTACTGTTGCAGAATTGCTGTCTGCAACGCGTCACGTTCGAGTTCCATACGTACTCCTTCTATATGAGCCACAGAGATACTTCTCAATCTTCTATCCTCTGTGTTCTCTGTGGCCTCTGTGGCCCTATCTTACTGCACCGCCACGTCATGCGCGCCGCTTTCCTGCTTGCCTGCCGACGTAATGCGAATGAACTCGGCGTTCTCCCAAAGCTCCTGAATCGTCGCCGCGCCCGCGTAGCTCAGACCGGAACGCAGCCCGCCGACCAGTTGATACACCAGATCTTTCGCCGGGCCGCGCATCGGCACCATAGCCTCGACGCCCTCCGGCACCACCCGCTCCCAATCCTCGGGATCGACATCGCGACTTAATTCGACCTCTTGGCGGTCGATGTTGGCCGTTAGTGAAGCCATGCCGCGCACAATCTTATAGCGCCGCCCGTCGCGCACCACGCTCGCGCCCGGGCTCTCGTCGGTGCCAGCCAGCAGGCTGCCGAGCATGACGGTGCTTGCGCCCACCGCAATCGCTTTGGTGATGTCGCCGCCGGTGCGGATGCCGCCATCAGCAATAATTGGCACATTCAATTCGTGGCCCGCCTGCGCGCACTCATCAATTGCAGTAAGCTGCGGCACGCCGAAGCCGGTCACGATGCGGGTGATGCAGATCGAGCCAGCGCCCACGCCGACCTTGACCGCGTCGGCTCCGGCAGCCACCATGTCGCGCACACCCTCCGCCGTGGCGACGTTGCCGCCCACAATATCCACCTCCGGGAAGCGCTCCTTCAGCTTTTGCACCATCTCCAGCGCGCCGTCGGAATGGCCGTGCGCGATGTCGACCACCAGCGCGTCCACGCCGGCCCGCACGCACGCCGCCGCCCGATCAAGGTCAGATGCGCGGATGCCGACCGCCGCTGCCACCCGCAGCCGCCCGCGTTCGTCCTTGGTGGCGTTGGGCCATTCCTCCATCTTGATAATGTCCTGCGCCGTGATCAGCCCGCGCAAATTGCCGTTACGATCAACCACCGGCAGCTTTTCCAGGCGGTGCTCGCGCAGTTGCTCGCGGGCGGCCTCCATGGACGTGCCTGGCTCGACCGTCACCAGTTTCTCACGCGGCGTCATGACCTCGCTGACAGGTCGGTTGGCGTTCGGCTCGAACAGCAGGTCGCGGGTGGTAACCAACCCGATGATCTCGTCATTCGTGCCGCGCACCAGCAGGCCGCCAATATTGTGCTCGCCGAGCATGACGCGCGCCTCGTGAACGGTTGCATCCGCCGGAACGCTGTGCGGATGTTCGACCAGGAAGCCCTCGGCGCGCTTGACGCGCTCGACCTCGGCGGCCTGCCGCTCGATGGTCATGAAGCGGTGGATCACGCCGATGCCGCCGATCCGCGCCATGGTCAACGCCATGGCGGCCTCGGTGACGGTGTCCATGTTTGACGAGATAATTGGAATGGTCAGGGCGACGCGGCGGCTAAACTGCGTTTTTGTACTCACGCCATGGCGCGAGCGGATGTGCGAGCGGCGCGGCGCAAGCAGCACGTCGTCAAATGTTAATGCTGTATCCTGGCGAAGTTTCATAGTGTTAATCCTTTTCTTTTGCGGATTTATACAACTAACAACAAATTTCTCTGTCATGCTGAACGGAGTGAAGCATCTCGATGAACTTCATTGAGATGTTTCGCTGCGCTCAACATGACAGTGTACCTACTTTTGAGATTCCTTCGCTATCAACCAATGGATTGAGCGAGCGGCAGAATTATTTCCGCAAACGCCCGCAGCGCGTCCATGTCGTCAA